>JAQIBY010000070.1 GCA_027858835.1 Bacteroidales bacterium
TCAGCTTTCCAACGCATATACCATTGCTTAGCGAAACGCTGATGCGAAATTTTTCGTCTTACTGCCCTACTATCTTATCTGCGACATTCAATCCGTCAATTGCAGAAGACGTGATTCCACCGGCATAACCCGCTCCCTCACCTACCGGATACAAGCCTGAAAAACCAGTATATTCAAATCCTTCTCTATCTCGTGGAATTCTGACCGGCGAAGAAGTTCGGGTTTCAACACCAACAAGCACGGCTTCATTTGTGTAAAATCCCCGCAAGTTTTTATTCATTTGTTTCAAACCACTTTTTAACGCATTTGTCATAAACTCCGGCAACCAAAAATGCATAGGAGAAGAAACTAAGCCTGCTGTATAAGATGAGTCCGGCAAATCCGCAGAAACTTTTTCCTGACAAAAATCCATCATACGTTGTGCCGGCGCAGTCATTCCACCTCCGGCATTTTGAGAGGCCAAGCGCTCAAGCCACTGCTGAAATTTCAATCCGGCAAGCGGCGAATCATCCTGAGTTAATTGATAAATATCCTCAGGTTTCACCTCAGTGACGATTCCAGAATTTGCCCATTTAGCATTTCGTCGTGAATTAGACATTCCATTCACAACTACAGTATTTTCTTCAGTCATGGCGGGAACAATACTCCCTCCGGGGCACATACAGAAAGAACATACGCCTCTATCCTCAGTTTGCACGGCAGCAGCATACTCTGCAGGCGGCAAAAAAGGATTCTTTACCGAATGTCGATATCGAATTCGATTTATTAATTCCTGCGGATGTTCAACCCGCAACCCCATCGCAAAGGCTTTTGCCTCCAAAGGGAAACCATTATCAAAAAACCACTGATACATATCAGAAGCAGAATGACCCATTGCAAGGATACATTGTTTAACATCAATACGCTCACCATCAGCAGTGGTAAGTGATTTTAAAACACCTGCGTCCACATTAAAAGATGTAATTTTCGTATTGAAATGAATTTCGCCACCGGCATCTAAAATTGCTTTACGGATATTTTGAATTATTCCACTCAATTTATCAGTACCTATATGTGGATGCGAATCAATTAAGATATCGCCTGAAGCACCAAACTGATGCAAAACACCGAGCACAAAATCTCTATCACCACGTTTTTTAGAGCGGGTATAAAGCTTACCGTCAGAGTAAGTTCCGGCACCACCTTCACCAAACGCATAATTTGAATCTGCATTCAGCACTGCCTCACGATGCAAATTTGCAATATCTATCTTTCTTTCCTCAACCGGTTTTCCCTGCTCAAAAATGATTGGCTTTCTACCGAGCTCAATCAATCGAAGCGCAGCAAACAATCCAGCTGGACCCATACCAATAATATGAACCGGCTCCGAAGATTTAACATCCTGCGGAGAAAAAGTTTCCGGTTGAAAATCAATCTGTCCTTCACCTGTAACAAACTCTGTCTTTACATGATACTGCACCACTTTTGAACGTGCATCAATAGAACGTTTTACAATTCTCACATCACCAATATCCTCAGGTTTCAAATTGATTTGTTCTGCAATCCGACGTCGCACATAATCCATATCATTAATATGCTTTGCAGAGCATTTAATATCCGCTTGTTTTATCATAAATTTCCGATTTATTATTATGTGTATTATTTGTTAAACCAGGAGATTCTGTCAATTTTCCCGCCTTCAAAATGGAATGAAACCATTAACATTTTTGAGTCAAGTCGATCAAAAATTTCAGTAAATTCAGAATCATCATATCTAACATTATTCAAAAGCCCAAACGCACCTTTAACTTCAATGCCAAACATAAAATATTCTAGAAAAAAATCGACACCAATACCAACCTCATAATATGGATTAAACCGAGTCAATCGAATTTTAGGCTTCTCTTCGGGAGCAATTTTCCGTTGTGCAGCTAAATCCCAACGTACTGAGGCTCCTCCAACCAAAAATGGTCGAAAATTACCGTATCGTTCTGCCCGATATTTCAGCAATACCGGAAAATCCAAAAATGTTGACTCAATCCGCATTGTATGCTTACGATATACTCCATCTTCAATAATTTTATACTCAAGACTCCGTTGTCCGAAATTTAATCCCGGAACAAAGCGAACATCCAAATAGTTTGCAATTCTTAAGTTTGCAATCATATTAATATTGAACCCGATATATCGCTGATTTTCAACCCCAAACACCGTATCGAAACTGTAAAATTCCGGAGATGGTTTAAAGGTAAAATCCATGGAATTCAAACCTAAACTATAGCCGAAATGTGCGGGTTGATAATCAAGTTTTGGCAAATTCTCAGGGATTCGGGATTGCGAAAATCCTAAATGCGCAAAACTCAACAGTATAATTATGTATATTATTCTTTTCAATATCCAATTTTAATATTATTATCAATAACTGGCAAAAATAAGAAAAAGTATGTCTGATTACTAATTATTGTTAAAAATTGGGAAACATTAACAAGAAAGAGATACACATCCAATAATTTTTTATTTTAGCTTTGCAGCCAAATTAAAAACTGAAAGCATGACAGCGAAAAAACAAAACGCAAAAAAGGCTTTTCACTTCAAAAAGTGGAGTAGAAAAGGCTATGCTGTCTTTCAATCATTGGGAAAAGTTGTACACATCGGAGTGATTTTAATGACTTACAACCTGCTCACTCAACCTGTCATCGCACAGGAAATGCAGGAAGTCACCGACTCACAGGATGCAGACACTTTACCCGAGGTTGAAATTGTGACATCAGAACCAGGTGTCTTTATGGGGCTTTCAGGCGTTCCGCAACAAAGCATACGTGTGATTGAAAACGCGGTGCAGGACGCCTCGGAGCTGGCGGAAGATTTTCCCGGGACTGATATCCGACAGCGAGGAATTCACGGAGTACAGGGAGACATCAGCATCCGGGGAGGAAATCCCGAACAAGCCGGTATTTTTCTAAACGGCATCCCGCTAAATGATGTACAAACCGGTCATCACAATTTAAACCTGCCGATTCCGGCAATCAGCATCACGCAAATTCAACGCTTTACTCCGGGAACCTCACAACAACCGGGCAGCGGGATTTACAGTGGAGGACTGAATTTTCAAAATCTTCATAATCAAAAACAACAGGTCAGAATTTGGCTGGCTGGCGGTCAATATCAGTATGCAGATATCAGCACTGCTGTAGATTTCAAAACCGGAAAAGCAAAACATCATGCGGCAATTGCACGTAAATCTTCAACCGGATATGCAGAAAACACTGATTTTAAAATGCTGAAAAGCTATTGGCATACCGCGATTCCAATAAAAGAAAAATTCAACATTGCATTGCAAGCCGGTTATGTGGACAAAGAATTTGGTGCACAATCATTTTATTCCGACAAGTACCCGCATCAATTTGAAGCCGTAAACAGCAGTTTCGGAAGTTTGAAACTGGAAAAAACCGGAAAAATAAAATTGAGCTCGGGAATGTATTTTCGAGAACACAATGACCGCTTTGAGCTTTTCAGGGAATCACTGTATCAACAAAGCGGCGAGTATTTCGTTCACAATAAGGACAGCGCAAAATTTGTTCCTGGAATCTTTGCCCCTTGGAATTATTACTCAAGACATAATTATCACAAAACCCAAGTATTTGGGTACTTTTCCGACATGAAAACAAGTAATTTTCTCGGCAATTTCCATCTCGGAATCAATCATCGACATGAAAAGATTTTAAGCAATGTCCTTGGCAAAGAACGACTTATCCAAGCTGATGAGACGCAGAACACAAGCCAATTCACGAAACAAGCAATCCGAGATCAATTTAATTTGTTAGCATCCTTTCAATCCGTTGAATTATCGAAATGCTTCGTCGGATTAAGTGGATTACTGCACTACACGGAAAGTTACGGGCTACAATCTTACGGCGGAGCACGCCTTCATTACAAACACAGCGATAATTTTAGCAGCTGGGCGGCAATAAATCAAAGCATGCGCTTACCGAGCTTCACCGACTTGTATTATTCAGGCCCCACAAACCTCGGGAATCCAGAACTCTTACCCGAAGACGCTATCAATTTTGAAATTGGCAGTTACTTGCGCAAAGGAATACTCAGCACCCAGATTCAAGTTTTCCATTTGATCGGCAGAAACACAATTGATTGGGTAAAACAAGCCGGCGATGAAAAATACACAAGCATGAATCACACCCGGCTCAATACAACTGGAGCAGAAATCAGCATGCAAATTAACACCGGCCGCTTAGCCTTTTTTCAATCATGGCTACAAACTGTCAACTTAAATTATACCCGACTTGTCAAAACCAAAGCATCTGAGGAACTGATATCCGCTTATGCATTGGATTATTTGCGTCATCAAGCACTTTTGCAGGTTAATCACACATTTTCCGACACCGGACTTGGACTCAACTGGGCACTACGATATCAGGATAGAGCAGGTAGCTATACATCCAGAGAGCAGGAAGTGGATTACGGACATTATATACTGACAGACATTTCCGTAAATTACACTTGGAAATCCCAAAGTATTTTTGTTGAATGTGCGAATATTTTTGATGTTAAAGTCAATGAAATTGGGAACATCCCCTTACCGGGACGTTGGTTCAAACTCGGTTTACGCATTGATTTTCAACTAACATAACAGGATTTTAAAAAATATTGCAAGGAATGCTTTTTTTCTCAAAAAGTTTTTATACTTTTGCAATCCAATCTGTTAAAGGACTTTTAAAACAAAAACAATGTACGCAATAGTAGAAATCGCCGGACAACAATTTAAAGTTGAAAACAACTCGAAACTCTTTGTGCATCGCTTAGAGGCAGAAGAAGGAAGCAATGTGGAATTTGACAAAATTCTGCTTTTTGAGAATGACGGAAAATATAAAGTCGGAAAACCTGAAGTAAAAGATGCAAAGGTTACTGCTAAAGTTTTATCGCATGTAAAAGGAGATAAAGTTTTGGTCTTCAAGAAAAAGAGAAGAAAAGGGTATCAAAAATCAAACGGACATCGTCAGCAATTCACACAATTGCAGATTGAAAGTATTGACGCATAAGTAAATTTAAGCATTATGGCACACAAAAAAGGAGCTGGTAGTTCAAGAAACGGTCGTGAATCGGAAAGCAAACGATTAGGAGTTAAGCTTTTTGGAGGCGAAACCGCCATAGCAGGAAATATTATCGTACGCCAGCGCGGTACAAAACATCATCCTGGTAAAAATGTAAAAATTGGAAAAGACGACACCTTATATGCTATCGCTGAAGGAGTTGTTAAGTTCCAAAAGAAAAGAGATAATCGTTCGTATGTTTCTATTGAGCCAATCGAAGAAGCGGTAGAGAAATAAACATACGTTAAGGTATTTTAGAATCTCTTGTTTTTTCTATTTTTGTGGAAAGAACAAGAGATTTTTTATTTAATCACATTTGACATGTTGAACATAAATTTCATTCGTGAGAATCAGGAATTAATCATTGAGCGGCTAAAGATTAAAAACTTTGATGCTCTGGATATTATCAAAGAATTATTAGGTATTGATGATGCCAGAAAAGCGCTGCAGTTTGACAATGACAACATCATTGCAGAGCAAAAGCAACTTTCAAAATCCATAGGGCAACTTTTTAAAGAAGGCAAGACGGATGAAGCACAAACTGCAAAAGAAAAAACAGGGAGTTTGAAAACCAAAATACAGGAAAACACTCACAGCCTGAAATCTTTGGAAGAAAAACGATTAAAACTCCTGTACGAAATCCCAAATATCCCGAATGAAATCGTGCCTCCTGGAAAATCGGAAGAAGCCAATCAGGAAGTTGATAAATGGGGTGAGATTGTTGAGCCTAGCCTAAAAAAGCCACATTGGGAAACCATTGAAGTTTATGATATCATAGACTTTGAGCTGGGAACAAAAATTACCGGCGCAGGATTCCCCGTCTACAAAGGAAAAGGCGCAAAATTGCAACGAGCACTCATCAGCTTTTTCTTAGATGAAGGTGAAAATGCCGGATACTTGGAAGTCCTGCCTCCACTAATGGTCAATGAAGCCAGTGGTTTTGGGACCGGACAGTTGCCAGACAAAGATGGACAGATGTATGATGTAACAGCGGATCACTTTTATCTTATCCCAACAGCAGAAGTTCCCGTAACAAATATTTACCGCGATGTCATCATTCCCGAGCAGGAATTGCCGAAACAAAACATTGCATACTCAGCATGTTTTCGTCGCGAAGCCGGCTCATGGGGCTCACACGTGCGCGGACTTAACCGACTACATCAATTTGACAAAGTCGAAATCGTACGCATCGAACATCCTGACAAATCATATGAAGCGCTGGAGCAAATGAAAGCCCATGTCGGCAACTTACTGAAAAAGCTCAATCTCCCCTATCGCATTTTATTGCTTTGCGGTGGTGATTTAAGTTTTACATCTGCACTAACTTATGATTTCGAAGTCTATTCTGCCGGACAAGACAGATGGTTGGAAGTAAGCTCTGTATCAAACTTTGAAGATTATCAGGCGAACCGACTAAAATTACGCTTTCGCGAAAAAGAAAACAATAAACTCAGAACTGCACACACATTAAACGGCAGCGCACTTGCACTTCCGCGAATTATGGCAGCACTAATTGAAAACAATTTAAGTGAGGACGGTATCGTTATACCAGAAGTATTACGAAAATATACCGGATTTGATATCATTGAAAACCCAAAAAAATAAGCACATGAAATTTTCTCATATCATTATCATAGCAATCACTGTAAGCCTTGCAGTATCAGCATGTGTCAGCAAAGAAGAAAAAGCCGACATAAAACAAGTTAAAAACATGCTTAACGAAAGTAAATCTGCACAAGAAACATTAAACGGTCCATTATTGGATTCTGTTAAAGCGTATCTTGACTCGGCAAAAATGAGTTTGCAGTATTTCAAAACCCATCCCGAAGACACCTTACCCATTGAAGCTGAAATGTATTGGGAAGCCTATTACCACATATTATCAGTGGAAAAAATGCTCGGCAATTTTAAGGATAAACATCTCCCACAAATCAATAAAGATTTAGAACTGCTGCAAACGCAACTCACAAATTTACAACATGACATTAAAAAACGATTATTGGAAGATTCGCTGAGACAAGAATACATTACCAGAGAAGACTCTGCATATCAATTCATTATGCATCAGGTGGAGGATAGAATTAAACACTCTCGTGCTCATTTTGAAAAATATGAAGCAAACAAAGCTGATTTGAAAAGCTTGGAAGAAATAATGAAAGATTAAATGCCGAAACCGGAAAAACATATAATTTTCATTATCGGTATCTTAATTGTCTTGCTATTTGCTCCCAATGTCACAAATGCGCAAAACAACAATTCTCAGCTTGCTTTTGAATATTTTCGCAACAATGAGTTTGAGAAAGCTGCCGTGATTTTTCTGGAGCTTTATGAAGCGCGAAATAATACCTATTACCGAACCTATTATATCCAAAGCCTCGTAAAATCAGATCAATTCGATGAAGCAGAAAAGTTTGTTAAAAGAGCAATCCGGAAAAACAGCAATGACGTAGAGCTGCAAATCGAACAAGCCTACATTTATGAATTGCAAGGCGATGAAGAGAAGGCAGAAAAGGCGTATCGAGACATCATCGAGACGGAAACAGTGACCCCAAACTCCGTTAAATCGCTTGCCAACAATTTTATCCGCAAACGGAAATACGAATTGGCCGAGCAAACCTATCTGACAGGGCAAAAACATATTTCCAATCAGGATTTTTATTATGAATTGGCGAATCTGTATGCCATGCAGCGCAAATACGATAAAATGATTGAAGCGTATATGGATTTGCTGGGCACAAACGCTTCCTATCTAAACAAAGTGCAAACCAGACTTCAATCACTTGCAATGCATGACATTGACGACAGTATGAATCCAATTATTGAATCAACATTAATTGGACGCATACAAAAAAATGCATCCAATCCGGTTTATACGGAAATGCTGATTTGGCAATATGTACAAACCGGTAAATATCAGCAGGCAATTCAACATGCCAATGCCTTGGACAAACGTTTTAATGAAAAAGGAAAGCGGCTTTATAAACTCGGACAATTGGCATCAAATAATGAAAAACATAAAATTGCCAAACAATGTTTTGAGTTAGTTTATGAATACGGGAAAGTTTCACCTTACTATTTCAATGCAAAACTTATTGAGCTGAACTACCTGTATAATGAGGCAACACAAAGCATTAAT
This sequence comes from Bacteroidales bacterium, assembly GCA_027858835.1. Lineage (GTDB taxonomy): Bacteria > Bacteroidota > Bacteroidia > Bacteroidales > ML635J-15 > JAQIBY01. The sequence continues at coordinate 8,224 of JAQIBY010000070.1, forward strand.
CCAAATCAGAATGCGCTTAACGAATTAGAAACACTGATTTCTACGACAGCAGATGAAGCCCCGAGAAAATTAAAATATCCGCTCATAAAATTGCTGGCTCAGGTTCAGGCATTTTATCTGAATAAACCGGAGGAAGCGCTGGCAAAAATTGATTCAATTTCCGAACAGCTACGACTTCCCCAAGAAGATCAGGCAGAGCTGAGCATGCTTAAAGGAGACATTTACTTATTGAATGAAAATCCGTGGGATGCGACCCTAGTTTATGCAAAAGTTGAACAGGAAAACAAAGAAAATCCGATCGGTTCCGAAGCAAAATTCCGCAAAGCAAAACTTGCTTATTACACCGGACAATTTGAATGGGCAAAAGCCCAACTTGATGTACTGAAAGCAAGTACCAGTAAGCTAATTGCCAACGATGCCATGGAATTAAGCCTGCTGATCAGTGAAAATTCGAGTGAGGACAGCTTGCAGTCAGCATTAATGCAATTTGCACGTGCCGATTTGTATCAATTCAAGCGGAAATACGGAGAATCCTTAGTGGTTCTCGATTCTGTTTTAGCAGATTATCCGACAAATGAATTAATTGATGATGTTTTATATCGCAAAGGTTTAATTAATGAGCGTCTGGGAAATTATGAAGATGCCATTGATTTTTATAATCAAGTTGTCACAAATCACAGCTGGGGAATTCTTGCTGATAACGCTCTCATTCGCATCGGCAGAATATATCACCATAAACTGAATGACAGTGAAGCTGCCATTCAAACTTACACGCAATTTTTATTGCAACACAAAAGCAGTATTTTCATATCTGAAGCAAGAAATTCGCTGAGAACTTTGCGCGGCGATTTTGACGATAAAACGCCTACGGATGAAATCACAGACTAAGGCAATTGGTTTTGCACTGCTGTCCGTTTTATGTTGGTCCACCGTGGCACCGGCTTTCAAACTGGCACTCAACGAAATATCCGTGGTTCAGGTATTAACAATTGCCGCTGGAGTTGCCGCTTTGGTGCTTGGAATCATCTTACTCATTCAAGGAAAATTCGCGTTGTTAAGACAAATCAGCAAACGGGATTTTTTATGGTCAATTTTATTTGCAGCCATCAATCCGGTTATATATTACCTTGTGTTGTTTTCAGCCTACGACAGGCTTCCGGCTCAAATAGCACAACCCCTGAATTACACTTGGCCTGTGATGTTAAGCTTGCTGGCAATTCCATTTTTAAAACAGAAACTCAGCATAAAAGCCTTTCTTGCGCTCTTAATCAGCTTTGGCGGAGTGTTAGTTATTTCACTGCAAAACCTTGACGGCACGGGCCTTGAGAGTGACACAACCGGCATTATTCTGGCAATCCTCAGTTCGGTTGCATGGGCGATTTATTGGCTGCTTCAAGTAAAAAGCAAATTAGACAAAAGCGTTCAACTTTTTCTCAATTTTTCAATTTCATTTGTCATGCTTATCCTGATTTTTATCCTTTCGGGACAAACGATTCCAACCGGAATAGAAGCCTGGTTGCCAAGCATCTGGATCGGCGTTTTTGAAATGGGAATTACCTTTTTCTTTTGGATGTCTGCCTTGCAATTTGCATATCGAACCGATCTTGTCAGTAATTTAGCATTCCTGTCTCCCTTTGTTTCCTTATTTTTCATTAACTTAGTGCTGCATGAACCGATTTCAGAAGCAACAATAATCGGTTTGGCATTAATTGTCGGTGGGATTCTGCTTCAGCGGCGCATATCAAAACAATTGGCATGAATAAAATTAATGAGGAATATATCATTTTGGGGATGGATCCCGGCACAAATATCATGGGTTATTCTGTCATCATCTGCAAAGGGAAACAAGCAAAATTGATTTCTCTCGGAATTATTGACCTTCGCGGATACAAAGACCACTATCTGAAAATCAAACAGATATTTGAAAGGACACAAAGCCTGATAGACCAATACCATCCTGACGAACTCGCTATTGAAGCGCCGTTTTACGGGAAAAATGTACAATCCATGCTAAAACTTGGACGTGCACAGGGAGCAGCCATCTCGGCAGCACTTTCACGCTCCATGCCAATTCATGAATATGCGCCGAAAAAAATAAAAATGGCAATTACCGGAAACGGAAACGCAGAAAAAGAGCAAGTTGCCGGCATGTTGCAACGGATTTTAAAATATGAAGAACAGCCTAAATATTTAGATGCAACCGATGCGCTGGGTGCGGCAATGTGTCATTTTTACCAAAAGCAAAATCCGCTGACAGCTTCCAAATCCAAATCGTGGAAAGATTATATTAAGAAAAATCCCGGAAAAATCAGAGGATAGTATAACTAAAAAATTGCTTTCCAAATTCCGAGCAAATGTCCTGAGAATACAAGAATCACAACAACGAGTAATCCACGGACAAATTTGCTTCCTTTTTTAATAGCCAGTTGAGAACCAACCCAGCCGCCGGCAAAATTCCCGACGGCAGCAACCAAGCCTAAAACCCACTCCACTTGTCCATCAAGAATATAAATTCCAAGTGCAAAAGGGGAGTACAATAAAACAAGGAATACTTTTAAAGCATTTGCTTTCACCAAATCATAACCGGCTTGAAGCACCAATGCCGACAATAAAAATATCCCCACTCCGATGTGCACAAAACCACCATACATCCCGACAAAAAGAAAAATTAAAACCTGAAGGAAGCTCACTTTTCGTTTGGTTTTTTCCTGCTGCTCTTGTATCCAGCGTTTGGGATCAAAAATGATAAAAAACAAAAGCACCAATAGCACACCGCCAATAATTTTCTCAAATAAAGCGTGAGGCATATTTACGGCAATCAATGCACCGGCAATGGATCCGATAATAATCGGGATGCCGAGAATCAAGCCTTTTTTCAAATCAAGCTTATTGTTTCTAAAAAAACGAAATGAAGCGGTTGCAGTTTGCATAACAACCCCAATACGCAATGTTCCGTTCGCCATTGGTGCGGGAATTCCAAGCGCCATCAAAATTGAAAAGGTAATTACAGAGCCTGAGCCAGCAAGTGTGTTAATAATTCCGACAGAAAATCCGGCAAGAATTAAAATCCCGAATATCTGCCAGGAATATAAATCAAATGATGTAAGCCAATCCGATAACATGCATCAAAAGTAATGATTTTATTACAGACTATCTTTTTCAATGGATGATTTCAAGGACTTAAATCCCTCACCAAGAATTTCACGCGCTTCGTTAACTGTAATAAATGCATTCGGGTCAATTTGATGCACATAATCCTTCAAAATTGCAAGCTCACGACGGTTTACCACGGTAAAAATCACTTTCTTTTTCTTTCCGTTATACATGCCTTCAGCATCTAAGAAAGTTCCTCCCCGCTTCAAATCATTAATCAGTTTATCACGAATTTCATCATGCTTTTCTGAAACAATGAGTAAGCTTTTATCATAAGACACCCCATCAACAACCAAATCGATGACTTTTCCAGTAATGAAAATGACAATCCATGAATAAAGTGGAATTTCCCAAGCATTAAATGCAGCCAAACCGACCAATACAATTGCAGAATCAATATAAATTAACAACTGCCCCATTGGCAAGCGGGTGTATTTTGACAGAATCATTGCAATAATATCCGATCCTCCCGTCGTTGCTTTCGCACGCAAAACCAAGCCCAATCCGGCACCAAGAATTACCCCACCAAAGATTGAAGACAAGAGCGCATCGTCGGGAACTAAAGGAACATCACCTTGTATCCACATTAATAAAGTCACAAATTGAGATAAAGCAATCACTCCGACAACCGTTTTCCAACCAAAACGTGGACCAAGTACTTTCAATCCGATTAATAGGAGCGGAATATCAATAGCCAAAGCAACAAAACCGGTAGGCCAATTAAATAAATGGTGAAGTACAATTGCAATACCGTAGGTTCCGCCCGGCGCCAATTTATAGGGCGAAATAAAATACACAAAAGCAACAGCCATAATAAAGGTTCCCGCTAAAATCAGGAAAAGTGCTTTGAACCATTGCCAGCTAAACAGTTTCTCTTTTGATGTAAAACCCATAACTTTTGTTTTTTCAATTTTTAAAAATGGCTGCAAATATACATTTAAGTTTTAATCTACAAGCAGGTAAAATGATAATATTATCTTAAAAATATGATCAAAATTGCGGATAACACGCTTTCCATTCCAAACGAGTCAACGAAAATATATTATGCTGATTTTTTTTTATGCTTTAAAACAAATAAATTTGAAATATCTATTTTGTCTGCTATTTTTACACTTGAAATAAATAAGGGGGACTTCTATAATTTAACTCATTGTCAGTTAAATAATTATACCTATATTTGGGCATAAATAAATACAAAATAAAATGACAAAACAGGTATATAAATCAAAAGGCGAAAAAGGATT
>JAQIBY010000094.1 GCA_027858835.1 Bacteroidales bacterium
ATCCTTTTTCGCCTTTTGATTTATATACCTGTTTTGTCATTTTATTTTGTATTTATTTATGCCCAAATATAGGTATAATTATTTAACTGACAATGAGTTAAATTATAGAAGTCCCCTAATACCTTTAATCAGTAAACTAATTATTACAAAAACGCACCAACTCTTGTTTATAAGTTGTCAGTAAATATTGTAGGGGACTTCTATTAATTCTTTCGCATCAAGGTTTTGTCAAAGTTTACATTGCTATATGATGTTATTCCATTCACTTGAACTTGCATTTCATCACCTGTTAGTTTTCAGACCCGCTCGCCTGCATCATTGTACAAATATAGAATTTCATGGATACTTATTACAAATATAATAAATGATAAAAACGATATCTATATCATCTCTTATCACACAAATATCCATACTGATATTTTCTTTAATAATGCTGTCGCCTATACGGAAATAATTAAAACCAGAGAACCGATTACAAATTTAGCTTTTGATTTTTAAAAAAATATATTAAGTTTGTTTAAAGTAATAATTATGAACTTACAATACATTTCAGATAGTAAAGGAAAAACTACAGGTGTCTTTATTCCAATCAAGGAATGGAATAAATTAAAAGTCAAATATAAAGGCATTGAACAAGAAGAAATTGACATTCCTGAATGGCATAAATACATGGCAAGGGAAAGACTTGCAGATTATCATAAAAATCCAGATACTGCGGAGGATTTTAATGATGCTATGGACGATATTGAAAAAGAGTTGTAATGTATAAGCCTATAATCCTTCCTCTCGCAAAAGAAGATATTCGGGAAACTGCTCTTTGGTACAATAAACGGCAGAAAGGGCTTGGCAAAAGATTTACTACAGAAGTTCGTGAAAAAGTTCATTTTATCAGGCAAAACCCCAAAGCTTATAATGTACGTTATGATGACGTAAGAACTGCCGTTTTAAACGTGTTCCCGTTTATGGTTCACTTTACAATTGATGAAAAAAATAAAATCATAATTATATCGGCTGTTTTGCATACAGGTCGTAATCCTGAGTTATGGAAAAATAGATAAAGAGAAAGCCCAAATTACTAGGCTATTTTGCACGTAGCTGTATGGGCTTACCCAGCTGCGGGCATCTGCCATTGGGTCCACACTTCGACATGCCAAAACGCTGAATACCCAAGCGATCTCAGTGTAAACACTCAGCCACATGCTTAAATCGGGGTCGTAGTAGCGAGTTCCAAAATTACTATGTAATTGATAATTACTCAAATTTGCCTTCTTCTTTTAATTCTGGAATGGAATATATTTTAGCATCTAAAATCTTATATGAATCAGATTTAATTTTATAAACTAAAACTAAATCCTCACTAATCATAATTGTTAAGATTTTCTCATAATCCATATGCTTTCCCACATACTTTCTAAATTTAACAGAATCTGTCAAATAGACACTACAAACACTTCCTCCCGCAACTCCTCCATTATAAACAATATACCTTTCTTTATATAAATTTGGTGAAACCTCATTAGTATTTAAATGATTATCTTTTGCGTAATTTACATTCTTACAGGAAAACAAAGCAAAAACAAGAACAATCAATAAATATTTACTACTCATAACTACCTCCTTTTCATTTCGTTAGCATCATTCAGCCCATCCTGCTCCTTTCCATAGAATATAATCAATTCACCCATATTATACCAATCAATCGTACTAAAACCGTATTCGATACGCTCCCTTTCCTGATGTAAGCACTCCGAAATAGTACAAATCAATACTAAGAAATTCCTTGCTATCAATAATTTTCCGCCATGCTTTTGACATTCCCGGTGACCAGTGAATATCATCCAACAAAATCACTGCATCATCAGCCAGTTGTGGTTTTATCATATCAAAAAGCTCCAAAGTCTCCTTATATCGATGATCTCCGTCAAGAAAAACAAAATCCCACTTTGTGCTATTCGATTTTAAAAAATCCGTAAAACGCATGGTGTGCAAATTTACATTATCAACCGCAAAAGTTTTCAACATATCGGCAGCTATTGCATGAGTTTCAGGACAAGCATCCACGGAATGGATTTTACTATCTGGACTGGACAAACCCATACACAAAGCTGAAATGCCTAGCGAAGTCCCAAGCTCAAGTACATTTTTAGGACACAAAAAATACAACAATCTTGATAAAAATGCGGCATCAAATTCATTTAAAACTGCATAGCGGGCAATATCAGAAACGCGACGTACCTCTCCCATTTTCGATGAACCTGCTCCCATATCCTTTACATGAATTTTCGTTTTATCTGCACGCAACTCGTCCATCACTTCAAAATAGGCACTCAGCGCATAACTTGTTCTGTCGTCCTGAAATGCGTCCTTCAATTTTGGATTCATTTCTATGGTATCCAATGACTTAACAGACTTTGCAAAAATCTGCTGTCTTAAATATTCGTAGGCTGAATGCACTTGTTTCATGAAAATTAAAAGTATTTTTGTATTTTGACATCAAATTTAGCGGAAAAGACTGAATGAGCAAGCTTTTAGATTCAGAAATAAAGTATTTAAAAACAGTTGGTCCCAAACGGGCTGAACTTTTAAACGAGGAACTTGACATTTATACATGGGAAGATCTCATGACTTATTTCCCGTACAGACACACAGACCGCTCGAAATTTTACAAAATCAATGAAATTTCCGCAAACATGCCAATGGTTCAACTTGTCGGAAAAATTAGCCATTTACAGGAAATCCCGGGAAAACGCTTCCGCCGACTTACCGCCAAATTGCAAGACAACACCGGACAAATTGAATTGGTATGGTTTCGAGGAATTAACATCATAAAAGACATCATTAAACCAGGGCAAAATTATGTTGTTTTCGGAAAAGCAAACCTTGTAAAAAATAGCGGGCTAAGCATTCCGCATCCAGAGATTGAATCGGTTGAAAAATGGAAAAATAAACCCGCAACCGGACTCATGCCGCACTACAACACTTCTGAAGCAATGAAAAAAAACGGGTTGCACAGTCGCGCCATTCAGAAATTGCAGGAAGTATTGATTCAATCACTCGAAAATAACATTCCGGAAACGCTTCCCGATTGGATGTTAAAAAAATATCATCTGATAAAACGAGCCGATGCCATTCGTGCCATCCATTTTCCAAAACATGTGGATGAACTGAGCAAAGCGGAGTACCGACTTAAATTTGAAGAGCTTTTTTACATCCAATTAGGAATGTTGAAAGCGAAAATCCGACGAAAAGCAGCGACACCGGGATATGTTTTTCCCGAAATCGGAGAATATTTTAATCATTTTTATCACAATCAATTGCCTTTTGAGCTGACCGAAGCGCAAAAACGAGTTATTCGGGAAATTCGTCACGACATGGCAACCGGAAGACACATGAATCGCTTATTGCAAGGCGATGTAGGAAGCGGGAAAACGCTGGTTGCATTGTTTTGTATGCTTATCGCAATTGACAATGGATTTCAGGCAAGCCTTATGGTTCCGACCGAAGTACTGGCACAACAACATTTTCAGTCAATTAAAAAATTCCTTGACGGGATGAATTTACGTGTTGAATTGCTGACAGGAAGCATTAAACGGAAAGATCGGGTTCCTATCCATGAAGGATTGAGAAACGGAGATGTCAATATACTGATTGGAACACATGCACTATTGGAAGACGAAGTGCAATTTCAAAAAATCGGCATCGCCATTATTGATGAACAGCATCGTTTCGGAGTTGCACAACGCGCCAAATTATGGAAAAAATCCGATACCCCACCACATATTTTAGTGATGACCGCCACGCCCATTCCGAGAACCTTGGCAATGACAGTATATGGCGATTTAGATGTTTCTGTAATTGATGAACTGCCACCCGGCCGAAAACCCATTATCACCTCGCATGCTACAGATGCACAACGATTGCGTGTTTTCAAATTCATGAAAGAGCAAATTGCTGCGGGCAGACAAATATATGTTGTGTATCCTCTGATTTATGAATCGGAAAGCATGGATTACAAACACCTGGAAGATGGTGTTGAAAGTATGCTCAGAGCTTTCCCTCGACCGGAATATCAGCTTGCTGTTGTGCATGGTAAAATGAAACCTACCGATAAAGATTATGAAATGCAGTTTTTCAAAGAAGGCAAAGCACAAATCATGGTTGCTACAACCGTGATTGAGGTTGGTGTCGATGTGCCAAATGCATCAGTCATGATTATTGAATCGGCAGAGCGATTTGGCTTAAGCCAGATGCATCAATTACGAGGCAGAGTGGGACGAGGTGCCGAGCAATCCTATTGCATTTTAATGACAAAGCCCTCATTGGGAGAAAGCACAAAACAGCGCATTGACATCATGTGTCGTACCAACGATGGATTTGAAATTGCAGAAGCCGACATGAAACTTCGCGGCCCCGGAGACATTGAAGGCACTCAACAAAGTGGATTGCCCATAAATCTAAAAATTGCCAGCTTGGGGAAAGACCAACAAATTCTGCAATTTGTACGTAATGTTGCAAACCTCATCCTCGACAGAGATCCAAATCTTGAAGCAGAGGCAAATACCGTGTTAAAATACACTTTGCAAGCACAAAATAAAAACAAATTATTGTGGCGGAAGATTTCGTAAGCCTATAACACCATTTTAAAATATTCAAGGATGTAATAAATGCCGGAATATATTGTAATAAAACCCGTACTTTTCGTGATAAATTGAGTTTAATAATTCTCATTATTCAGCATCGGGAAAAAATACATTGTGAAAATTGATGTAATATTCAGTTGTCCAAAATAGTGACAATCCACACAAATTTAATATTAGATTAAGATTCAAATACTTCCTATTCAATCATTTTTATGTATTTTTACCCAAACAAAATCAATCATTATGAAACGATTATTTTTAATAATGCTTTTAGCTGGCTTTCTAAAACCAGCATTAGCGCAAGACATCATTATACTTCACACCAACGATTTACATTCAAAACTCAACGGATACTCCCCCGAACTAGAGTACACCCCCAAAACAACAAGTGACGACCTAACCCGTGGAGGTTTTGCCCGCATTGCAGCCTATATTCAAAAAACAAAACTTGATAATCCGACTGATATTGTGCTAGCCGTTGACGGCGGAGATTTCCTTATGGGATCGCTCTTTCATCCCCTCGAAAGAGAAAGCGGTTTTCAGCTCAAATTAATGCATCAAATGGGATATGATTATTTGGCAATCGGAAATCATGAATTTGACTACGGACCGGAAATGCTGGCGCAAATTATTAACCTTGCACGAGATGAACATGAAATCCCTCAACTTTTGCTCTCAAATGTTGAATTTGACAAAAAGGACAGTCGTGACGATGCCTTAGAAGCCCTTTTTGATAAAGGAATTATTAAAAATGTTACAATCCATGAAGAAAAAGGAGTGAAAATCGCCCTTCTCGGTATTTTCGGTATCGATGCGATGGAAGTACAACCGCTACTGCCTCCGGTAGAAATTACCAACCAAATTAAAACCGTAAAAAAAACGGCCAAAGAATTAATCAAATCAGAAAAAGCCGATATAGTCATTGTTTTATCTCACTCAGGGGTTGAAAAAGAAGACGGCGAATGGACTGGTGAAGATGTGAAACTCGCAAAAAAATCTGCACCATATATACATGCAATTATCAGCGGCCACACGCACACCAAATTGGATGAACCAATCATAGAATCCGAGATTCCCGTTGTACAAGCCGGTAGCGGCGGATTGAACATCGGGAAACTCCATTTGCGAAAAACAAACGGCGAATATGCTATGCTATCTCATGAGCTTATTCCTGTTGATGATGAAATTCAAGCAAACATGAGCATCCAAAAGAAAATTGATGAACAAAAAGAAATTGTGCAAAGCGAATTACTGGATCCACTCGACATCCAATATGACGACCCAATTTTTGAAACCGCATTTAACATGGAATGCCATGAAGACGGAGAGCTTGGAAAATCGACTCTGGGACCTTTACTTGCTGATGCAATTCAAGGCTATGTAACAGATAATGGCATACATTCTGATATGTCGCTGATTGCAGCAGGTGTCATTCGCGATCAGTTAAGAACAGGTAAACACGGAAAACAAAATGTATCCGATATTTTTAGAATCGTTTCTCTTGGCGAAGGAAATGATGCACATCCAGGCTATCCGTTAGCTCAGGTTTTTGTCACGGCCAAAGAACTTAAAAGTGTAATTGAAGTTTTACTGATGACACAAAGCTCAACTCCGGCAGCATACTGTTATTACGGCGGAATACGCATCAATGCGGATATGTCAAAAGGTTTTCTTAAAAAAGTTCAGCAAATTGAATTGAGAAATGAAAAAAATGAATGGGTACTGCTTGACATTAGTCGCAAGAATGAAAACCTCTACTCCGTCACTGCAAATTCTTATATGCTCACATTTCTTAGCATGATTAAGAAAAAAAGTTTTGGAATTGTCAACGTCAAACCCAAAGATGTCAACGGAATTCCAATTGTTAAGATGGAAACACAATATCTCGATTTTGACCCGAACAAACCCGGCGCACAAGAAGGTAAAGAATGGCAAGCATTTTTACATTATGTCTCCAAATTCCCGGACACAAACGATAATGGAATCCCCGACATGCCTAAAGAAAGAAAACACACCTACAATCCTGTGATTTATTTGGAAAAATAATAATAAAATATTTCTATCCCTACAGACGCCATACGTGGTATTTATTACAGACGCCATGCTTCGCATTTACCCTTACAGACGCCATGCTTGGTATTTATTACAGACGCCATGCAATAAACAACCATGCTTAGCGCTTAAAACAAATGCCACGCATAGCGTCACACCCCCTACCAACCTATCAATCTTTTACTTACAAAACGTAATTACTTAAACTCATTATAAATTACGAAAATATGTTTCAAAACCGACATAAAGCAGTTTTAATAAATCGGAAAACTTATACTTTTGCTGTTCAAAACCAATAAACGATGGCAGGTAAGGGAATCGTTGAACATAGCGGAATCGTTGACCACATAGAGGGTCGCAATATTTTTGTGAAAATTCTTGCTCAATCAGCTTGTATTTCCTGCAAACTTAACGGAGTTTGTGGCACTGACACCCAAGAAAAAATCATCGAGATTTCCAACGTAAACACCAATGTCGAACCTGGGGAAAAAGTCTCCGTTGTTATGACAGAAAAACTCGGAATGAAAGCCTTATTTTATGGATATTTATTGCCCTTTCTTGTCGTGCTTACGGTGCTTATCATTGTCCTCGGCGTAACAAATAGAGAAGGTCTTAGCGGATTGATTGCCGTTTTAAGTCTTGCACCTTATTATGCAATATTATCGCTATTTAAGGTCAGACTAAAGCAATCTTTCCAATTTAATTTACATAAAAGCATGCAATAGTATGGACGATTTAACGATTGTACTTTTAACATTGGCAACACTCAGCGGACTGGGTATTATCCTGGCACTGATTCTGTATTTTGTTGCTCAGAAATTCAACGTGGTTGAAGATCCGCGCATCGACGAGGTGGAAGAGCTTTTACCCGGAGCAAATTGCGGCGGTTGTGGTTATCCTGGATGCCGTGGGTTTGCAGAAGCCTGTGTAACTACCGATAATCTGGACGCTTTCTATTGTCCAGTAGGTGGAAATGATTTGATGAAAACTGTCGCAAATGCACTTGGGGCAGAAGTTTCTGAAAAAGATCCTCAGGTCGCAGTTGTCAAATGTCAAGGAAGCCCGGAACACCGAAAAGAAATCCGCGAATATGATGGCCCGCAATCTTGCGCAATTGCTCACTCCCTTTTCGGAGGAACAACAAACTGCGCAAACGGATGTCTCGGATTGGGTGAATGTGTGGAAGTTTGCACATTTGATGCAATTCATATGAATCCTGAAACAAACTTACCCGAAGTAGTTGAAGATGCATGCACCGCTTGCGGCGCCTGTATCGATGCTTGCCCTCGCGATATCATTGAACTGCGAAACGTCGGTAAAAAATCACGCAGAATTTATGTTTCCTGCATTAATACTGACAAAGGCGCTCCGGCGAAAAAAGCCTGTGATGTCGCCTGTATCGGATGCGGAAAATGTGTTAAAATCTGTCCTTTTGATGCCATCACCCTTGAAAACAACTTGGCATACATTGATTACGAAAAATGTAAACTCTGTCGCAAGTGCGTTACTGAGTGTCCGACAAATGCAATTGTTGAGCTGAATTTTCCGCCGCGCAAACCAAAAGCAGAAAAACCTGCTGAGAAAAAAGCGCCAAAAACAGAAGATAATGCTAAAAAAGTGATTGCAGCAGACAAAACCGAAGAATCAAAACCGAATACTAATCAAGAATAAATAGGAGGAAACAACATGTTGAAAACCTTTCCAAAAGGCGGCGTACATCCGGCAGAAAATAAAATGGCTGCCACTGCCGAAATACAATCCCTGCCATTACCAAAACAGGTTGTCATCCCTCTGGCGCAACATATCGGAGCTCCTGCACAAGCTGTTGTTAAACGTGGCGATGTGGTTAAAACCGGAACCCTGATTGCAAAAGCAGGCGGATTCGTTTCTGCAAATATCCACTCATCTGTCTCAGGGAAAGTCAAGAAAATTGACAATGTCTTGGACAGCTCAGGATATAAGAAACCATCTGTCATTATTGATGTTGACGGTGACGAATGGGAAGAAAACATTGACCGCGACCCGGCTGTAATTAAAGATTTATCCAAAACCCCGGAAGAAATCAAACAAAAAATCATGGATGGCGGAATTGTCGGGCTCGGTGGAGCAACTTTTCCCACACATGTCAAGCTTTCTGTCCCGGAAGGAAAAACCATTGATCACATTGTCATTAATGCGGTTGAGTGTGAACCATATTTAACTGCAGACCACCGTGTCATGCTCGAAAAAGCGCATGAAATCATGATTGGCACCAGCCTGATTATGAAAGCTACGGCTGTTAACAAAGCAATTATCGGAATTGAAAACAATAAACCGGATGCCATTGAATTACTGAGCAAAATTGCAAAAGAATATCAAGGCATTGAAATCGTCGCGTTAAAAGTGCAATATCCGCAAGGTGGTGAAAAACAACTCATTAAAGCAGTACTGGATCGTGAAGTGCCAAGCGGTGGATTGCCATTGGATGTCGGATGTGTTGTGCAAAACGTCGGAACCGCAATTGCAGTTTATGAAGCAGTTCAGAAAAATAAACCACTAATTGAACGCGTGGTTACTGTCACCGGAAAATCCGTCAAGAAACCAATTAACCTCATGGTAAGAATTGGTACGTCGGCAAATGAATTAATCGAAGCTGCAGGAGGATTACCTGAAGATACCGGAAAAGTCGTTAATGGTGGCCCAATGATGGGGAAAGCCGTTTCCGATACTGATGTTCCAGTGACAAAAGGAACCAGCGGAATTCTGATTTTCAACCAAAAGGAAAGCAAACGTACTAAAGTTTACAACTGTATCCGCTGTGCACGTTGTACATTTGTCTGCCCACAAGGATTAGAAGCTTTCAATCTCAAAAACATTGCAGAAAGCAATGATTGGGAAAAACTCGAAAACGAACATGTTATGGACTGCATCGAATGTGGTTCATGTAGTTATACCTGCCCTGCCGGAGTGCCACTTTTGGATTATATCCGTTTGGGGAAATCAACTGTAAGTCAAATCATTCGCTCAAGAAAAAATTAATATAATGAATAAATTAAACGTTTCATTATCACCACATGTCAAGAACAAAGACTCGGTACCAAAAATAATGTACGGAGTAATTATCGCATTGATACCTGCACTCCTCGTGTCAGTCTATTTTTTCGGTCTTGACGCCTTAAGAGTTCAGGCAATTGCTATTGTATCATGCATTCTTTTTGAATGGCTCATTCAAAAATTCCTGATAAAAGGACAAAACACAATCCCAGACGGCTCTGCTGCGCTAACAGGAATGTTGCTGGCTTTTAACGTCCCGGCAAATCTACCCTGGTGGATTATGGTTATCGGTGCACTCGTTGCGATTGGCGTTGGAAAAATGTCCTTTGGCGGACTCGGCAAAAACCCATTTAACCCCGCTCTCGTCGGTCGTGTTTTTATGCTGATTTCTTTCCCGGTACAAATGACAAGCTGGCCAAAAGTTTCCGTTTTAAACTTTACCGGTATTGATGCAGCAACCGGAGCAACTCCGCTTGCAATCATGAAAGAAGGACTTGCCAACGGAGAAAAAGTCTCTGACATTATGAACTCCATGCCAACAAGCTTAGTTGACATGATGACAGGCCAAATGGGCGGTTCTCTCGGTGAAATTTCTGCTATCGCACTGCTGATTGGAGGGATTTATATGCTTTGGAAAAAAATCATCACAATACACATTCCTCTATCAATTTTTGCAAGTATTGTATTATTTACCGGAATCATGAATCTGATTAACCCTGGCGCTTATGCAGGACCCGCATTCCATCTCTTAACCGGTGGTGTTATGCTGGGTGCAATCTTTATGGCAACTGATATGGTCACTTCACCAATGTCGAAAAAAGGCATGTGGATTTATGGAATCGGAATTGGTGTAATTACAGTGGCAATTCGTGTTTGGGGAGCATATCCCGAAGGAATTTCATTTGCAATTCTGATTATGAATGGATTTGTGCCACTGATTAACAACAGCATGAAACCAAAACTGTTTGGTGTTGTAAAAGAAAAGAAATAAGAATTTTTAAGTTATAAGCTATGGCTAAAAAAGAATCGACAATCGCAAATATGGTGCTGACTCTGTTCATCATTACCGGAGTAGCAGGTGTGGCACTCTCATTTGTCTATAACGCAACCAAAGGTCCCATTGCAGAAGCTAAACAAGCAAAACTGGAAGAAGCAATATCTATTGTGCTTCCGGAATTTGACGGACTTAAAGAAGCTTACACGGTCAAGCCGGAAACCGGAAACGATGAACTGACATTTTATGATGCCTATAAAGCTGACGAATATGTCGGAACCGCAATCAGAACCTTTACGGATAAAGGATTCAGCGGCAGAATCTGGATAATGATTGGATTTGCACCTGATGGCGCTATCGTAAATACGGCTGTGTTGGAACATAAAGAGACACCCGGACTGGGAGATAAAATGGATGTTGCAATTAGTGATTTCCCGAATCAATTCGAAGGAAAAGACCCGAAATCCTGGAAACTATCTGTCACAAAAGACGGTGGCGATGTACAGGCAATTACTGCTGCAACCATATCTTCAAGAGCTTTTTGCGATGCCACACGACGAGCATATGACAGTTTTATGAACAAAAATAATGGAGGAACTAAATAATGAACCAACTACAGAATTTCACTAAAGGATTCATCAAAGAAAATCCGGTATTTGTACTTCTGTTGGGCTTATGTCCAACACTTGGAGTAACTACCTCTGCAATTAACGGACTCGGCATGGGACTGGCTACAACTTTCGTCCTAGTCATGTCAAACCTAGTGGTTTCTTTGGTAAAATCATTAATCCCACCGAAAGTACGCATCCCTTCTTTCATTGTGATTATTGCATCTTTTGTAACCATAGTGGATTTAGCAATGAAAGCTTATGTGCCGGCTTTACATGCTCAATTAGGACTCTTTATCCCTCTTATTGTTGTTAACTGCCTAGTTTTAGGACGTGCGGAAGCTTTTGCCTCCAAAAACAACCTGGGATCATCCATTGTTGACGGACTGGGAATGGGCTTAGGATTTGCATTTGCGCTTACTCTGCTCGGTGCACTTCGGGAAATACTCGGTTCCTTATCAATTTTTGGGTTTCAAATTGCAGAAGGTGATGGAATGTTAGTATTTGTCCTCGCTCCCGGAGCTTTCTTAGGCTTAGCTTACTTAATTGCACTGACAAATAAAATTAAAAAATAATCGTTAGAAAAAATTAACACCATGGAATATATACTCATTATTATAAGCGCAATATTTGTCAATAACATTGTATTGGCACAATTCCTCGGTATTTGTCCTTTTGTCGGAGTATCCTCAAAAGTAAAAACCGCTGCCGGAATGAGTGGTGCTGTTTTGTTTGTAATGACAATCGCAACCATTGTTACCTGGCTCATTCAAACCTATGTTCTTAACAAATTTGGGCTGCAATACATGCAGACAATTGCTTTCATTCTAGTCATTGCCTCACTGGTTCAAATGGTAGAAATCATACTGAAAAAAATCAGCCCGTCATTGTATCAGGCACTCGGAGTTTTCCTCCCACTGATTACAACAAACTGTGCAATCCTTGGAGTTGCTTTGCTAACAGTTCAAAAAGATTTTGACTTGCTACAATCTGTATTCTTTGCCATTGGTAATGCAGGCGGTTTTGCATTGGCACTTATCCTTTTTGCTGGTATCCGTGAACATCTTGATTTAATGAAAGTCCCCAAAGGCATGCGTGGAGTACCTGCCGCACTCGTTGTAGCCGGAATCCTTGCGTTGGCTTTCATGGGCTTCGCCGGATTAGTATAAGAAGCTTTAAAATAGTTAAAAACTGCCTCTTCACATTGTGGAGAGGCAGTTTTTTTTTAGACTCTTACTCAGGGCGCGACTCTAACTCGGGGCGCGACTTTGAGTCGCACTCCGAGTAAGAGCACTAATGCAATTAATAAACAGGAAGCACGCAGTGGGAAATTATTCCGGGAAGCAACCAAGGCGGTATGCCTCACACAAAATAAAGGAATAACACCGTCATTCTACAACACAGAGCAAGGAACGAAAATTCATATCCCAAATTCAGCTCACCTTCAAAATTGCTTTGATTACATCCATCAAAATCCAGTAAGCGCAGGCTTTGTTGACAAGCCTATTGATTGGGAGTTTTCATCCTATGAAATACAGTATAAAAACAAAATAATTTCATATAATAATTGGATTTCACAAACATAATTTATAACTTGACCCCTAATTTATACAAAGCACACAGCTAAATGAATTGCAAACACAAAAAACCAGTAATCAACATTGCAAGTGTTTTTAA
>JAQIBY010000097.1 GCA_027858835.1 Bacteroidales bacterium
GTCACAATCTTTGATTGCTTCGCCTCAAAGATATGCGCCAAAACAGTATTTTATAAACTTTAATCACCATGGGTTATCACCCATGGCTATTAATAGTTTGACCCGCTTCGGGGTCAGAAATTTCCAATAGTTTTAGTGAGTATCAATATGTTCATTAGACGAACCTTTGATTAATATTTTAAATACTTTTAATAATCAGTTTTAAATAAAACATTAGAATTTCCCCTAGGGTTTTTTCTTGATCCCCTTAAACAAACTATTGAAAACAAAAATTCCTGCTATATTTGTCTGAACAATGCATTATAACGTAATTTATTAAAATGAACATACACTTTATTGCAATCGGTGGTGCTGCCATGCACAATCTGGCAATCGCGCTTAAGGAGAAAAATCATCAGGTTAGCGGTTCAGACGATGAAATTTTTGAGCCTTCAAAATCTCGTTTGAAAAACCATAACTTACTGCCGGATAACTGGGGTTGGTTTCCCGAAAAAATCCATACTGATTTGGATGCTGTTATTCTGGGAATGCATGCTAGAAAAGACAATCCTGAGTTATTAAAAGCGCAAGCATTAGGCCTGAAAATTTATTCTTATCCTGAATTTCTCTACGAAGAAACAAAAAACAAAAAGCGCTTGGTTATTGCCGGAAGCCATGGTAAAACAAGCATTACAAGCATGGTTATGCACGTATTAAAACACGCCGGGCTTCAATTTGATTATATGGTTGGTGCACAAATAGAAGGTTTCGATACCATGGTAGGATTGTCTGATGACAGTGAAATTGCCATTTTTGAAGGCGACGAGTATCTCTCCTCTCCGATTGATATACGTCCGAAATTTTTGTGGTACAAACCTCACGCTACAGTTATTACAGGTATCGCATGGGATCACGCCAATGTATTTCCGACAGAAACAAATTATATTGAGCAGTTTAAAACCTTTATTCAAAGCATACAAGTGGGCGGAAAGCTATTTTATTATGAAGGCGACTCAAAATTAAATGCAATTGCCAAAGAAAATTCAAGAATTTCGGCAAGTCCTTATTCTGCTCATTCCTTTGAATTAAAGCAGGAAACGGCATATCTTAAAACGGATAAAGAAGCAATTAAACTCAGCATCTTTGGCGCGCACAATATGCAAAACATCCAAGCTGCTCGCCTACTTTGCCATGAAGCAGGCATCTCCGATAGCAAGTTTTATGAGGCAATACCAAGTTTCAAAGGTGCATCACGACGTTTAGAAACCTTGGAAAAAACTGATGAACTCACTGTATTTCTTGATTTTGCTCATGCGCCCTCAAAAGTAAAAGCAACGACAGAAGCTGTAAAGTCACTAAATCCAAAAAGACAACTGACAGCGGTGCTTGAATTACACACATTCAGTTCCTTGAGTGCAGATTTTCTCCCACAATATCGCAAGGCACTAATCAATGCAGATCGTGCGTTTGTTTATTTTAACCCGAAAGTAGTTGAGCATAAAAAGCTGCCCCCCCTATCGTCGGAATTCGTAAAGTCATGTTTTGGGGGTATGGTAGAAGTTTTCACAGATGCTGAAATGCTTATGAAAACCATCAAGCAAGAAATGCACTATCCGGGAAGTTTATTAATTATGACATCCGGCAATTTTGACGGGCAGAATATTCGTAGCTTTGCAGAGTCAATAAAAAATCGAGAAGTATCATCTTGAAACCTATTATATCATGAAACAAAAACATCGCATTAAGCTATTGATTTTCTTATTGATTTTCAGCTTGACAGCCTGTAAAATTCAAGCTCCTATCATTGGAGAACCCACCTCTTATGAATTAGAAAAACTGGATTTAAAAGAAATTAAGCTAAAAATTTGGTTGCCGATTGAAAACCCGAACAACATCAAATTCAATATTAGCAATGTGGATATGGATATTTTCGTTAATGGCCTAAAACTTGGGAAAGTGACGAAACTTGAAAAAGTGCATATTCCTAAAAACTCAAAAGATATTTATGCAATTAAGTTGGATGTTCAAATAAAAGACCTCGGTATCAGCGCCATATCTGCCATGCGTGAATTAAAAAGTCGGCGAGTCACAATAAAATTGGATGGTTCTGTCACGGTTTCAAAATTTGTAATTGTTAAAAAGATTGAGGTTGAAGCAGAAGAATCCATTAAAATTTAATAGTTTAGCATAAGATTTGAATGCATTTGCGTATGAAAACAAAACAAATTTCTGCACTTCTGATTTTTCTGACAATGAGTGTTTGTGTAATTGCACAAACACCTCCTGAAAACAATCCTTCAAGTATTAAATCTGAAGATGTTGATTTGTTTCGCTCGTCGGCATATACTGGCAATGTGAAAATTGTTCAAGCCGGGAAAATTGCAGAATTAGTTGGTGTTCGTTTGGCAATTTTAAAGAAACAAAAAGGATTTGAAGGTTATCGGATTCGGATTTTTGCAAAAACGGGTGCCGGTGCACGTACAGAAGCAGATGATTTAAGAGTTAAATTTCGTGAAACATATGAACACATCACACCCTATTTGAATTATAATTCACCCAATTGGGAAATTCATGTTGGAAATTATCGAACCCGTATGGAGGCAATGGAGGTGCTTGACAAAATAAAGGAAGATTATCCGCAAGCATTTGTCATAAAAACCATCGTTGAATTTCCGGAATTGGAAACAGAAGAAGAGACAAGTGAAACGGCGGAATAATGGACAATAAATCGCTGACAAATCATGCATATGAAATCCGTCGTCAGGTATTAATTTCCTTAAATGCGGCAGGCTCGGGACATCTTGGCGGATCCCTAGGACTTGCAGATATTTTCACCGTATTATTTTTTGATTTTTTACGGCATAAGCCGGATAATCCCACATGGGCGGAGCGCGATCGTTTAGTGCTTTCCATCGGACATGTTGCACCGGTGCTTTATGCGAGTTTGGCTGAAGCCGGA
The DNA here is from genome assembly GCA_027858835.1 of Bacteroidales bacterium. GTDB lineage: Bacteria > Bacteroidota > Bacteroidia > Bacteroidales > ML635J-15 > JAQIBY01. The sequence goes on from JAQIBY010000097.1 coordinate 2,939, forward strand.
TATTTTCCTAAATCAGAATTATTGAGTTTAAGAAAACTTGGCTCCCGATTGCAAGGACATCCAGCAACAGCACATCACACTCCCGGTCTGGAAACATCTGCTGGGTCTCTAGGACAAGGGCTTTCAATTGCTGTAGGCATGGCGCTTTCCGATAAAATCGACAAGAAAACCCGTCGTGTTGTCAGCATTCATGGAGATGGAGAATTGCAAGAAGGCAGTATTTGGGAAGCAGCCATGAGTGCCGCACATTACAAATTGAACAATCTGATTGCAATTATCGACAGAAATTATTTGCAAATTGACGGAAAAACCGAGGATGTGATGCAGCTTGAGCCATTGCAATCAAAATGGGAGAGTTTCGGGTGGAATGTCATCTCGTGTAACGGAAATTCCATACCTGAAATGCAGCAAGCATTAAAGGCAGCAACAGAATCAGATAAACCGAGTGCCATCATTGCAAAAACTCGCATGGGAGCCGGAGTTAAAGCCATTGAAAATAATCATAAATGGCATGGGAAAGCTCCGAGCGATGAAGAACTCTCTGCGTTTTTAAACGCTTTAGAAGTAGATTAATTCTGTTATTAGAAACTTGCTCGCAAACTCAACATTACCCGTCTGCCCATTGCAGGAATTCCGGAAGAATAAGTTCTGTATAATTGATCGGTCAGATTTTCTCCGGCAACGGAAATATACAGGTTTTCATTCATGGCATAATTGAGTTTAAGATTTAATGTCATCCAGGCGGGAGAATAAAGCCCTTCCTCATTAAATCGTTCCGATTCCGGTAATGCCGCCTGTTCTGCTGCATAATCAGCCTTGCTGAGGTACATATGTGTTTTGCCGTGTTCTTCAGGGCTAAGCTTATCCGGAGAAATTTCTCCGTTATACACCGCATAGGCATCAATTTTTACATTTCCGAAATTTAGTAAAAGGTGGGTTTGCCCGAACAACGGTGGTACATGACGATACGGATTCCCGTCCTGATCAGCTCCGGCTGTATAATTTATCTGCGATTTAAATGAAATATTGCGATATAAATCTGCATAAATTCCGGCAAAAGCACCATATACATCAACACGGCCTACATTTTGAATTGCCTGAACAGCAGACATTTCACCATCATACATTATGGAATCCCTGCCATCGAATTGATAATCATCGCGTATCATAGCATTTGTTAAAACGGTATAAAATGCACCGGCATCAATGCGAATCATGTCCTCAATGGTTTTGCTTGTGCTGAAATCCAGATTATAAGCGTATTCAGGTTGTAAATTTTCATTCGGCACAACAACTGCTCCTGGTTCAGAATCAAACACTTTTCCGATATCATCAATATTCGGTGCTCTGTAACCAGTGCTGAAATTCAGATTCATTTGCCATGTTTTACTCGGATTGTAAACCAGTCCTGCCAAGGCATTGGGAGCTAAACCTGTCATTTCAATTTTATGATACGGGAAATCATAGAATGTAGATGAAAACGGAGCAAACGCATAAACTGCATTCATTCTCACTCCGGCATTCATTGTAAATTTAGCATTTAACAAATGGCGATACATGGCATATAAAGCAGCTGTACTGTAATCAGAATTATCCGGATAACGGGGAGCAACCATGTCTTCCTCATCTGTTATGATATTCTCTTGATGCCCATATGAGTAAACTTTACTCATTGTTCCTTCAAATCCGTAAAACAAAGCGTTTTTTGCATCAAAGGATTTAAAAAAATCAGCATTTAAACTTAACATTTGTACATTTTCTGTTCGATGTCTTAAGATATCAGCATATAATTTTCGGTCGTGACGGCTCTCTGTGTAATCCTGATAAGCCAATTGCACTTTCATTTCATCATACATCGCATTTGCTTTATGATCTTCATATTTCAAAGCATGCATCATCCATTCCTGCGGTCCGTAATACCATTGTGCATATTTCGGTAAACCGGATTTCGTTTCTATGAGACGGTCATAGCGAGGGACATTACTTGTAGAACTATAATGAAATGCATATTCTAGACTTTTATTTTCATTGATTTTATATTCCAGTTTTTGAAGAATAATTAACTGTGAATATCCTGAAAATCTTGCCAAATAAGGGTCGTAATTCGGGACAACAGAATCTTTGTCATCATATCGTAAAACAACATCATTTTTCGTAAACTGATCGAGATTATCCGAAGACACACCGTTTTTGCCCATTTGTAAATCACTAAAATCCGAAGCAGTTATACTGGTGATGGAGCTCCATTTTTCTCCTGCAATATTAATATCAAAATGTCCGGATTTTTCTTGATTTCCGGAATTGTATCTTACCATTGCATTTCCCGAGAAATTCAGTGTGTCATCTTCAGGAAACTGATGCTTCAGTGTATGAAAATCCATGACTCCACCAATTGCATCGCTTCCATATATTACCGAGCCGGGACCGAAAATCACTTCACTTCCCGCCAAGGAATTCGGATCAACAGAAATGACATTTTGCAAGTTCCCGTGACGATAAATTGGATTGTTCATGCGGATACCATCCACGACAATCAACACCTTATTGGATGCAAATCCGCGAAGCATGGGAGAGCCGCCACCCATTTGTGATTTTTGAATAAACACTTGTCCCGTTCCTCCAAGCATATCGGCGGCAGTTTGAGGCTCCATTAATTGAATCTCTCGATTGGAAATATTCACAATATGCATGGGAACTTCTTCTTTTTTCTGCTCCCAGCGACTTGCAGAAACCACGGTTTCTTTTAAATGAATTACACTAGGGAACATTTCTAACTTATAATTAGCTTCTTTTAATTCCGGCACAGAAATAATAATCGTCTGAAATGCAGTGTGATAAAAGACTAATGTGTCGCTTTTTATAAAATCACTTAAGTCAACAACTCCATGTTTACTACTTAAACTCGTTTTTGTTTCGCTAAAATTAATTACACTGACATTCGCAATGGGTTTTCCGGTAGATTTATCGGCAACTTTAAGCGTTTGGGCTTGTAATTGACTAAAAACCATTACAGATGTCAAAAATAAAAGAATGCTTCGTTTCATGTTTTTGTTTAATTAAAATTTCACACAACACCGTAATAATCTCGGTGAGACCTGTTTTTTTGACAAAAACAGTGTCAAAAATCAGCCCGTAATTGCGCAAAAATCACGCCACATTTGTGTGGTTTTATAAATAAAACCAATGAGGATTTTATTGCCTTTACTTTGGGTGGATCAAGTGAATTGTCTTTTCGAACCCCGATTTAAAAAGGGGTGAGAAATCTGTCAGGAAATTTTCAATTTTTCTACTTCAAAATTCGATATTCGGTGTTCTGCGGTTCGATATTCGTGAAAGAAAATCACAAAACTTGTCCCGCGAAGACGGATAACAATGAAGCACCAAATAACAAATAACAAATAACAAGGAAGCACCAAAACACAATAGTCAAATTCCAAACATTCACTCTGTGCAAAACTGCTTGCTGGTTGCTGAAATCGAAATTTCTTAACTCAAGGCTTCGACTTTCCTTCGCACATGCCATTGCTCAATCAGGAGTTACCTACCAGCCGGTTGGCTGGGATGTTAAGTAA
>JAQIBY010000112.1 GCA_027858835.1 Bacteroidales bacterium
TGCATTGCGAATATCAGTTTGCAATTTTGTCAACATTGCAATGGTTCCAACTAAAGGCATACCAGAAAACAGTTTGTCTTGCCAAGTTCTTATATTGTGTGAACCCTCTTCATGCTCTAAATCAGACATCTCAGTCTCAGTAGCCAAACTATGAGCAACGTTTGCATAAATTACATGTGAGGTGTCACCAACGTGGTATAGTATAAAATATTTATACTCATCAACACGAGCCTCTAAGCTATCAGCTTTTCTTGGTCCATCATCACAAATCATAAGTTCTGGTGCAGCAGTAAGAATATCTTTATTTTGGATATCACAAATTTGTTTTGGATTTTCAGGATCATATACATGACCATCAGCCTTTGCAATAATTTCTTGTTTATATCTTTCAATCTGATTCACAAGATCATTTGCCATACCTTTAGCAATCAAAGCAGTATTGTAAGGTTCTCCAAATTTTTCAGGGTTTTGCAAATTTAGAGAGTCAAGTTTTGAATAAAGCGACTTCCGTTTACTTTCAAAAATTTCACTCGACAATTCAATACTTTCATGCACAAGTTCAATTTGATTAATCACCTCATTCTGCTTTTTTTTATTCTGACAAGAACTAAAGAAAACGGCAAGTAACAATAATATCAAACTAAATTGCTTCATGATTTTATTTACATTAATTTAATCAACAACAAACTCTTCTTTAAACGGCAGATTCTTAATGCCAAACTTCGTCTTCAATTGAACTATACCTCCAAACTCATGAACACCTTTTGACATATTCTCAAAAACTACTGTTGCAACTCCATCTATAACTGGCAAGGTATCATAATCAACACCAAACTTACCAACCATATTATAAATATAATAATCATCATTCTGAGTTTTCACAGAATCATAATATGGATATTTTGTTGTAAAATAAACACGAGAAGGATTAATCTCGTCCCTTAAAGCAATATAAATCTGAGCCTCACAATCAGCTCCATATGACACTTCTGCTCGGTTAGTTTCTACCATTACTTTCACATCTCTAAACCTCAGTCTGTTTTCATCAACAGCAAGAATCATATATTCAACAACATCTGCCTCCGCATTGCGAATATCCATTTGCAACTTGTTCAACATTGCAATACTCCCAACAAGTGGCATTTGTACAAACATGCGTTCTTGCCAACTCTGCTTTCCTTTAGGATAATTCAAAAAATCATATGTCGCTAAACTATATGAAATATTATGATATAGAACGTGACTTGTATCTTTCACTTGATACAATAAAAACTCACGATATCCATCAACCCAAACTTTTAAACTATCACCTTTTCCCGGTCCTCTTACTTTAAACATATGGTCAGAAGCAACATTCAAATCATCTTTATTTTTGATTTCATGCAAGGATATTTTCTGATCTGGATTATATGGTACACCTTCTGCCTTTGCAATGATTTCTTGTTTTAACCTTTCTATCTGCAAAATTATTGAATTTGACTTATCTCTAACACCTAAAACATCATCAAGTACTTTTCGATACTTTTCGGGTTGCATTGCTGTCAAAACACTTATCTCATAATAACAAGATTCAGATTTTTCATGGAAATTCTTAGTTGACAACTCGATACTCTCATTCATTCTAACAATTGCATTAAAAGACTCATCCTGCCTTTTCATATACCGACACGAACTTAAGAAAAAGACAAGAAAAAAAACAATAATAAATATTTTCTTCATGATATGGTTTTAAAGTTTTCTATTTCATATTCTCCAGTGCCACTTCGGTTGCGTCGATTAAGGGTTTTCCACTTAAGGACTCACCAACAGCATTTTGCATCCACATTTGTGGAATTAAGCGCCCTGCTTCCAATGAACGAGTCAGTTCATCGGAAAAATCTTTGTCTTTCATGAATTCAATCATCTGAAATTCAATTAAATGCCCCAATGGATAATTGGACAAGTACAATGGCGCATCAATCATATGTGAATAAATTGCCAAAATCGGTGAATCTTTCACGCCAAATACATCGGCATAGTACGTATTCCATACATCTGTTGCAATACGCACAACTGCTTCGCGCAATTCAGCCGGTGTTGCTTCCGGATTTTCGTACATCCACTTCCAAACCTCCATATCAACAATGGAAACGCCCATGATTTCAAAAGCAGACCAAAAATTATCCAAGACAGCCATTGCTTCGGCCTGTGGATTGTCCGTTTTCATTCCCAGCAATTCCAAATCACGCGCTTGAAACATAAATGCAACGGCTTCGGTAAAAGCAGTATTCGGTACTCCATGCATGAAATAATGATCTACATTATGAAGGGTAATTGTTTGTTCCACATTATGTCCAAATTCATGCACTGCAATATTATAGCCTTTGTAATCCATACCGGATTCAGGAATTCGGGTACGCAAGTGAGATACATCATCCTTCATTTCAGCACCCCAGGCATGACCAGCACCACGTGCAGGATCAACCACTATTTTTCCAGAAATTACTTCGGCAGTTTCCTTATCCCATCCCAAATTCTTCAATAGATTCGGCAAATCAGCATTCAATGCATCCGGATTCGGATAACGCTCACGAGTAATGGCATCCAGCTCTGCTTCATTAATTCCGGCGCGGGATTTAAACCCGTCGTACCAAATGTCATAGGGACGAAGCTCACGCCCCAGCCGTTCAGAAATCAGTGCTGCAACATCTTTCACAACATCAGAGCCAATAAAATCACGAAATAAAGCCTCAACTTCCGGCTGTGTGATTTCCATATTTTGAGAAAATGCACGATCAATATAAGTAGGATATAATGGAGTATATTCATCCATTGCATTCATTACATGGAAATTATTCAACAGATGCTGATATCTAATATCCGGCTCACGCTCTAACTCAATTTTTTCACCATCTTTATAATATTCATTGGAAACAGGATTCCAATTGTATTCATCAGAATCAATCATATCCGCAGCAATCTCCTGATTAACAATATTTAACATCACATGATATATCATTTCCTGCGCATCTTGATTTTTCGTTCCGTAATGCGATTTCAGTTCGTCGCGCAAGCCCCAATGAGAAATCAGCACTTTATCTGCATCAAAAACATGCTCATTTTTTTCATTAATAAGCTGCCCCATATGAATATTGTAAGTAGAAATGTAGGTATCAGAATTGGTGGCAGCAACTGATGCCTCCTGCAGGAGATTTGCCGGAATCCTGGAATCAAATTGATCGCCGGCACGTGCAGCAGCCCAATCGAAACGTGACCAATCCTCTCCCATTTCCATTTTCTCTTCAAGACTGTATGCCGGAAAATTCAATGCCACATAAAATGCAATTTTATTCGAATACATATCCTCTGTCAAATGTGCAGATGCGCTGTATGACCCGAATTGATAATCCAAGGGATGCAGTTCTCCCATATCAAGATGCAATGGAGCTGTCAAGTCCACATCAATTCGATGAAAATATCCGTAAAGAATTTCAAAATTCCGCTCCAATTTAGAAAGCGCAGTTTTACGTTCATCCGCATTTGCGATAAACGATTCAGCGACAAACTGACGAAAATCAGCTTCACTACCATCCGAATTACGCCATAATCCGGCAGCTTGTTTTACACCTTTTTCAACCCGCATTGCATTGGCATCGGGATTGGCATTTTTCAACGAATCAACCAATTCACTGACAATATTTTCACTAATTGGAGATTTTTCCATTTTGGTATCTTCATTGGTTTCAAAATTGCAGGCAGACATTAAAGCAGCCATTGCAAGGAATAGAAATATTCTTTTCATAACACAGAATTTTATTTCAGGTAAAATTGCAGAAAAAATTGGTGCTTTCAAAATAATCTAA
>JAQIBY010000178.1 GCA_027858835.1 Bacteroidales bacterium
AATGTTGTCCGATAAAAGTTTAAAGATTTCTCCCTGCGGTCGAAATGACGCTGCGTTCAGGGTATCTGCGAGGGAGGGGCTTGGTGGTGGCTTCGCCACCACCAAGCCCCTCCCTCAACAACGTAACTACTTGTCATTCCGAACCGCTAGCCAGCGGGGAGGAATCTTGTTACTACAAAATATATTATATCATTTTTATCGGACAATAATGGAAACAATAATATAAAACGAATAATTTCTTTACCCATTAAATTTGCAGTAGAACCAAAATAATTATTGTATTTTTACAAAAACTAACTCACTGAACATGAAAGCGAAACAAGTGTTTTTTATCATTCTACTGATAGGCATAAGCCTCTGTGGATATTCTCAGCGCACACTGACTGAGACAGAAACCCAATGGGTTATCGAAGCCAAAGAAAATTTAGATTTGGCACTCAGCGATCCTTCTCTACCGGAATCAGAGCGATTGGAGATGATTAAAAAATCGGCGCAAACGCTTAAAGAATACGGACAAGATTCAGATTGGCCTGATGGAGATTTACCAATTAAAGAACTCATGGATGAAAATTTTGATCAATGCAAAGAACAAATATCAGAAATGACTGCATGGACTTTGCATCTCGAAAACGAATCCTTAGAAAATAAATTGAAGCTTATTAATGACATTCAAATTGAGGTAGTGGAAGATCAGATAGAAATGCTGATTCCGGGCAGCACACCGTTACAATTATCATCAGAAGTAATAAAAACGGTATTTGATGTAAATCTTGTTGAAGGAATAAACGGAGGTGCCCGACAAAGTGCCGGAGATTTAACCGATCGATTTAAAGCACTTGCAAATCAACGCGAATTAATCAGCCGCATAAATATGCTTATTAAGTATGACAAAGAATCCATGCGTTTAATTGCAAAAGACCGAAAAGAATTGGAAACTAAAATTCCGGCTTGGGAGAAAGCATACAATGATGCAGAAGGAGGAGCATTCACAATGAAAGGCTATGAAGGAGCAATCCTTGCAGGAAATCAAAATCAAGGAACACAAAACACGATATCATCCAATTCCATTACAGGCACATGGCGTTTTGGGTATGAGCAAACAGGATATTTCATCTGGACATTCAAATCAAATGGGGAATTCACCTTTGAAGATCGCATGAATGGTGAAGACATTGTACACGGAAAATATTCAGTTCGTGGTAATATTCTAAAACTTACAGGACCAAAACACCTTTGCGAAAGTGTTCAAGGTGATTATTACTTCACCATTAACTACGGAGACCTTCATTTTACAAAAATTGAGGATAAATGTATTCAAAGGAGCATGACATTAAACCATGACTGGTCAAGATATTAATTTACTATTAATGCTGTTTTAAAAAGCCGCAAAACTAGATTCTCTGGCAGTATTGTGCTCGACATTTGGTCATAACTAAAATACGACCATTCAAAACAGATTAATCCAACATCTGTCGAGCAATATTCCAATTCGCTTGCGCTTGCTCATCATTCGGATTAATTTCCAGCGATTTTTCAAGATACTCTATTGCCTTTACATGCTCGCCCTCAATTCCGTATGAAATTCCAACAAATTTCAAGGCTTCAGCATCATTTGGATTCACATCCAGCAGGCGTAAAAAATAGGAACGTGCTTTCACCGGTCGATTCATCGTTCCGTAAGCAAAACCCAGCGTACGCAATGTCTGCACATCATTAGGAGCAAGCTTTTCTGCTTTTTCGAGGTAATAAATTGCTGAATCGGTGCGATACATTCCATTGAGATACAAATTCCCTAACTCCCGATATAATTCCGGATGATTTTGATTGATTTTCTCGATACGTTTCCATGTTTTTATTTCAGATTCGGGCATATCAACATTCTGACTCAAAACGCCATACGTATTTCCCCAAACATCCGTATTTTCCGGAGAAATCTCCAACACACGAATGTAATAATCCATCATTAGCTCAACATTCTGATAAACCATATATTGAATATTTCCCATACGAATTAAAGGCTCAGTATATTCAGGATGAATTTCAATTGCCTTCTTAAAATACGGAACTGCTTGTCGCATCATTGCATTCCGTTTGGCGGTATCTTGAAATTTTTCAGCCCGGGAATACAATTCACTACCCCAGGAAGAATTTCCTTTGGCTGAATTTGAAGAAATCTCCACATCGTTTTGAAACAGCGTATAAGAACTTTCCCAAACCTGATTTCTGCTGATACTTTTCACTGCATATAAACTGAGTATCACTAACAAAATAATTGAGACAATTTGTCGGTTTTGTTTCGATTTATGAACGAATTTCACAATTACAATAGCGATTAATAGCACAAATGCCAGCGAAGGGAAAAACATAAAACGCTCACTCATAAAAGCCCCAATATTTATTATCAGGTTAGATGTCATAGCAAGTGTGGCAGCATAAAACCAGATTGCCCACGCATAATATCTGCGCTTTTTCAATCCGACAATGGCAAAAACCAGCAAGGCAACATGCAGTATAAGCGGCACAATCGCACGCCAATCTGCCCATTGGATTAATTCAATATGATACGGATAATAATCCCATGTTAATGGATGCGGAAAAACCAAAAGCTTTAAATACATACCGAGCGTCATGAAAATCGTTGCGTATTTTTCTCCATCAGCATTTAAAAATGGATTATTCATGAGTTGTCCTGACTCCTCTCCCATTAATTGTCCTAACACGGAAACTCTAATTGCGATGTAGATTATTGCAGCAGCAAGCGCAGGAATCATGCTGATAAAAATTTGGCGTGCTTTTCCAATTTTAAAAAACCAGAGTGAAAATGGAATCACAAACACAAAGCTCAAGGCAATTTCTTTAGACATCACCCCAAGGAAAAGGCACAAGAGGGACAAAAATAAAGGCACGATTTTACGAGTTTCAACATAACGAATTGCAAACCAAAATGCGCCAAATGCTCCAAGCATAGCCAGAATTTCATCCCGCCCTTTAATATTCGCGACAATCTCTGTATGAATGGGATGTGCAGCGTACAACAAAGCAGCAATAAATGGCACCGACCAAATTGCATGCTGATTTTCCGGAAAAAGTTTCTGTAAAACCCGATATATCAGCAAAACGAGTAGCGCATATAAAAGAATATTGATAAAGTGTGATATGTGCGGATTTCCGCCAAACAACGACTGTTCAATAGCAAAGGTAATCATACTCAAAGGCCGATATCTGCCTCCTTGCACAATTTGCGATTTTTCGCCAAACATACCGGCCATCATGTCGGTTGTCAGGATTTTCCCGATTCCTGAAATCCCTTGTTGCGTAAACTCATTATTTTGAATGACCATCTTATCATCCAATGCATAATCATGCGAAATCGTATTGGCATAAAAGGCAAAAACCACAATAATCAAAAGGAATACGGGAATCCATTTCTTTTCCATAACATGTAATTTATTTGGACATGAAAATAAACAAAACGATAAAGATATCAAAACATAATATTTCAGCTAAGGAAATGTGAATTCAAAAACAATCAGAACATCTTTTTGTTAAGACAATTAATTTTATAAAATCAACAAAATAATTATTGTAGTTTTGTACAAAATAAATAGCCCATGTTTAGTTTCTGGTTTATGGCATTTGCCGCATTATTTTCCGTTGTAAATCCTTTCGGCACCTTGCCGGTATTTATGAGTGTTACACAATATGACTCAAAATATGAAAGACAACGCACTGCTTTTCGTGCTAGTTTATTTATGGTCATTATTCTGACAGTATTTTTCTTTGTCGGCACTTACATTATGAGCTTTTTCGGTATCAGCATTACTTCTTTAAAAATTGCGGGCGGAATAATCATTGCCACATCTGGATTTTCATTACTTACGGGGAATTTTGCAAAACACAAAGGAATGAGCAAAGATGTTGAAGCGCATGCTATTGCGAAAGAAGACTCATCAATTTCTCCCTTGGCAATCCCAATGCTCGCCGGTCCTGGAGCAATATCACTGTTGATATCATACAGCAAAGAATATCCTTATTGGGAGCATTATTTGCTGTCGGTTCTTGCTATTTTATCGGTGGGAATTGTTACACTATTAATTCTCCGTTCAGCCAATTTTATCAATAAACACTTGGGGCCTACCGGATTATCCGCATTAAGCCGACTGATTGGTTTTATTGTTATTTCCATTGGTGTAGAGTACATCGTATCTGCGATTTTGGCGATTATCAAAGACATATAAGCTTAAAGAAGAGCTTTTGCAATTCAGTGTTTTATTTGTATTTTTGTGAAAACGAAATTATAAAACTATGAAAATCAAACTAATTTTTGCTACTATTTTGACAATCATTTCTATTGGGCTTTCCGCACAAATAATAATTGAACCTGCGGATATCATGCACCCGGGAGATACATTTTTAATTCATTATGATACAACCCCTGAAATTAATATTGATGGCAGTATGCTAACGGATTATTATTGGGATTACACACATCTAACGGATGATTCGGTGAATTATGCCTGTTATGCACCAAGTGAACCTCTGGAGTTTTCCAGCGAATTTCCGGAATCTAATTTTTACACCTATGGTCCCGGAGCAATTTACGCCGGTCCGGGTGGAGGCTCTCCAACAAGTACAAGTTTTGGCTACATGATGTTTATCAGTAATGAAAACGGATTGTTCGTTGATGGATATTATTCGGATTATGGATACGGATATCGGGCAACTTACAACGATCCGGATGAAATATTGCTTACAACTCCAAATCATTATGAAGATGAAGTTAGTAGTAATTCGGTATGGACTGTTGAAATTAATGAAATACCGACAGATCAAGACACGACATACAAAGGATACATTCAAAAAACCCTACATACAGATGCATGGGGAACACTTGAATGTCCTTACGGAACTTACGATGTGCTTCGTATTCATGAATATGGGGTAAAAATTGACTCAGTATTTGTTGATGCAATGGGTGTTAGCGTGTATTCGGATGAAGTGAAACGGGATACTGTAAACAAATATTTATTTTGGGCAAAAGAAATAAGGCATCCGCTTGTAACACTATATTTGGATAACGATGGAAATGTTGATCGAGCTGATTACCTCTTTGCTGCACAATATGCTGGTATTCTCGACAAATTCAATAGCCAACAAATACAGCTTTATCCGAATCCGGCAGATAACTTGATTGAAATTAAAAATGCGGAATTTCCTATCAGTATTTTAAATACCCAAGGGCAAGTAGTTTTGCAACAAAACGAAAATTCCAAACTTAATATTCAAAGTTTAAGTCCTGGTATTTACATCATTATCGATGCAAATGGGGCTACTGAAAAACTGATAAAAATTAAGAAATAATATTCGCTTATTGTTTTGAAATTTTCAATATCCACTCGGCAACATCTTTAATGATATAATGCTCAACATGTGAAGGGCGTTCGTATTCTTTAGTAGAAGGCTCCCCAACATTTTCAATCAGCAAATGGTTTACCTTTTCGTATGATTTTGCCTCGTAGGGTAATTTTCGTTTGCGCAATGCCCGACGAAACATTTTGTAATCTTTCATGCTGACCTGATAATCACCTTCTCCTTGAATTAATAAAATCGGTTCATCAACTTGCTGAAGGCTTTCAATTGGGTCGTACATAATCATGTCTTTCCAATAATAAGGACTTACACCCAAAGGAAGTGTGAAGTCAGCATCGGCAGGATCAATCTCCCGCAGTTTCTCAAGATTATCAATTTGCTCCTTAAGTTGTTTTAGGCGGCGTTTATCTGCATCACTAAAATCTCCATCCACTTTGTACAAAAATTTGAATTGTTCGTAAAGCAAATCCTGTAAAGGTCGTGCATTTCCGGCAGCCATAATTGCTCCGGCTACTGAAAGTGAATCAAGCAACCGAGGCATTTGATTCGCTCCGAGACTATGTCCAAACAATATAATTCGTTCATTATCAATGCCTTGTGTTTGGTTAAGATAAGAAACAATATTTGTAACATCCACACCGATTTCATCCCAAACAGTGTAGGTTTTTTCTTCGATTACGAATTCTCCGAACAAATAAGACGACTTATCAAATCGCAAACTCCCGATTCCATAATCTGCTAATCCGTAGGCGATATCCCGAAAGGGGCGATTTCCATACATGCCTTCATCCCTGTCATTGGGTCCGGAGCCATGAATAAAAACAACAACCGGAAAATCAGCAGTTTTTGTTGGCTGAAAAAATTCACCGGTAAGTCCGTATTTTCCGGATTGAATTAATACATGTTGTACTCTGAAATTTTGCAGATTTGCATATTCCGGTTCGGTATATTGATTGGTTTGATTTTGAGGTATAAGCATTAATCCTGTAATTTGTGCATCCTTCATCTTAAAATAAAGACGAAACCCTTTGTCCCCAAACCATAAAAAGCGATACACGATATCATGCGGAATGTAAAATGTTTTAATTACACGATCTCTGACAATCATATCACCGTTAACACGAATTTGCCGCTCAAAAGTTGTTTTCAGTTTATCGGCAGGTAATTCGGCACTCAAGGATTCAGAAAATAAAGCAACTGCCGCCTCGTAATCAGCAGCTTGAATGTATTCTAAGAACCGGTTACTTACTGTGTCAGTCGGTTGTGCAAAACTTATCAGTGAAAAACCGACAAACAAAATGAACAAAGCCTTTCTCATATTCGTTAGTATAGTTAATTAATCAATTTTACAAAAATAGTAAATCTAATTGAGATTTATTATATTTGCACAACAGCGAAAACGAATACGGATTATGAATAAAATAAGACTTAAAGTTCTTGGTCTTTCATACAGCCAAACACAAACCGGAGCCTATGCCCTAATTCTGGAGGCAGAAGGTACCGATCACCGTATTCCGATAATTATTGGCAGTTTCGAAGCACAATCCATCGCACTGCAATTGGAGAATCTTACTCCACCACGCCCATTAACACATGATTTATTTACAAATTTCTCAAACAAATTCGGAATCGGATTACGGGAAGTTTTAATACATAAGTTAGAGGAAGGCGTTTTTCATTCACGATTAATTTTTCAACGTGAAGACCAGCGCGTAGAAATTGATGCCAGAACATCAGACGGGGTTGCCTTAGCCTTACGTTTTGATTGTCCGATTTTTACAACCTCAGAAATTATTGACAAAGCCGGCATTATTATCCAGTTGGAAACCGAAGACGGTGATGAAGAAAATCCACCTGAAAATCAAGCATCCGAAACCCAATCGGAAGATGTCACCAAAGAAACTGGAGATCTTAGTAACAAAAATAATGATGAGCTAAAAGTCATGCTTGAAAAAGCCATAAATCAGGAAGCATATGAGCTGGCAGCCCGCATTAACAAAGAGATGAAATCAAGAAAAAAATAGCTCTCAGACACAAACAATAGGGTTTCTGAATTGATAAATAAATTCTGAAACACAATTGGTATAAAATGAATTGTATCGGCAATCCGAAATAAAAAAAGCATCCCCACATATGCAGGGATGCTTTTCATTTATTATGCAAAAATCAGTTAATAACTATTTTTATTAGATCAATCTATTTTTCGGGTCTGTAAGGCTTGCTCTCTTTTACTTTTCCAAGATTTTCACCTTTTAGCTCAAGTGTTTCTTGTTTACTGTGTTGCGGGAAAGCCGCTTTATCCTGACCTTGTCCATAAAGCTCAGGACGCAAGTATTTACCGGGCTGACGCTTATCCACTTCCACTTGTTTTGCTTCTGGATATGCTTGAACATATTTGTCATTTCGTTCAGCATAAACTGTCCATGAAACTTCCATATTTGCATTTCCACCAGCAATAATAAACTGTCCGTTATTAATTTTTTCTTTGATGTAAAGATTTACAGGCGCTCCAATAGGTGTAAGATTATATGAGAAATTTGTATTAATGCTTTCGAAATAATCAGGAAGTTCAACTACGGCTTCACCATTTGCATCAAGCATCACATTGCCTCGGTATAAATTTAACACCTCAGGAGACTCCATACAAAAATGTTTTAGATTTTTATTTTCCGGATCTGTTGGATGATCAATCACAAAAGCCTTAGTTCCAGTAGCTGCAAAGTTTCCATCAGAATAGACACCATAACCTGTTCCCGGATCATTCGTAACACCATAAATACCTATCCAGCCATCTCCGCCGGTACCAATATTATTTGCAACAACGCTGGGGCTATCATTTAAGCCAAAGGCTCCATATCCATCCCCGTCAACAGTTTGTCCCCAAGTTCCAGTATTTCCATCACCCATAACACCTATACCATCGCCAGTATTATTAATGGCATAATTAAGTCCTGAAACACCATAAAATGACATATCGTCAGTTTCACCTTGCACCCCAATTCCTTGCCCGGCAGTTCCATACACACCAAAGCCCGCAACAGTAGGCACAACTGCTTCACCTAACACACCAGTGGTTCCTTGTCCATTCACACCGAAACCACCATTTGTACGGGAATTGAGTCCAAATATTCCGGCAACACCAGATGATGCAGTATTTACAACTTGTCCGTAAACTCCAACACCATCGCCGGTGCCTTCATAAAATCCGGCAACACCACCAGAACCTATTCCTGTTCCCCCAGTATCAAAGTTACTATAACTAGAACCCTGAATTGCATTATATTCATTCGTTGTACCGGTAAGATCACCAAGCACCGCAACTCCTGTTGCAGTATTTTCAGCGCCAATAGCCCAAGTTAAGGTTTTGTCAGAGTAAACATCTAAACCGGAATTTGATGTTCCAGCAGCGGGTAAGGTGATTTCAACTGCTCCGTTATCAGCAGTTACAGCTCTTCCTACTCCGGCACCGCCGCAATCATAAGCTTCATCAATTGTCACACAAGTTGCTGCACCACCGGCACCAACCATAATCCATTCGGTTCCATCCCAATAGTAAAATCCTTCGGCTAATGCGCCGGCAGAATTATATACGAGTAGTCCGGTTTCCGGTCCGTTTACCGGATTTACACCATCTGTAACGGCAATTAGTGTCACACGGGGAATTAAAAGCCCTTTGTCAGCTGCTGTTAAATCTAAGAGAGCAGAACTATGTGGTGTTGTTGTTCCAATTCCCACATTGTCTTGTGCTACAAGCTGAAATTGTGTAACCAATAGAATTGTAATCGCTAAAAGTCCAATCTTCTTCATAATGCTATCATTTAAATTTCATTTGTTTTATATTCTTATCGTACAAGTGTTACCACACCAACGACATCTTCTAATTCACTTCTTAATGCCAACACATAAATATAAGAGCCTGTTGGTACAGGATTACCATTATATGTTCCGTCCCAAGGTTCTTCGTTTGGTCCACCTTCATACAAGAGTTGTCCCCAACGATTAAAAATCTGCAATTTGGAATTTGGGTAAAACTCAAGATTTTCAATGATAAAATTATCATTAATACCATCATCATTTGGAGTAAAGGCATTTGGAATGCGTAAGCAATCCCGGCTACCATCAAAAATATTTATGGTTTCAACATTTACTTCACAACCGTTTACATCCGAAATAGTAAATTGATAAACTCCTGCAGTCAAACCATCAACATAGGATGTGTCGGAACTAGCTGTACTCCAGAAATAGCTGTATGGTGGTGTTCCACCAAGCACGGCAAATTCAACCGAGGCATTATCTCCACCAAAACAACTTGGTCGATGCAATGAATAGTCCACAACAAAATTCGCAGGATGAATTACGATATTTATTGTATCGCTATCACCGCATCCACCGGGGATTGTATAAATAACAGTATGCGTGCCTGCTCCGGCACTTTCTACATTGAAAACACCATTATTATCAACATGAGCACTAAGCCAATTACCACCATAATTCTCGACCTCCAATTGTACAGTAAATTCACCGTAACAATATGGACCGACAGGTGTAATCGATGCATTTTCACTTTCTAGCACTTGTATTGTTG
The DNA here is from genome assembly GCA_027858835.1 of Bacteroidales bacterium. Lineage (GTDB taxonomy): Bacteria > Bacteroidota > Bacteroidia > Bacteroidales > ML635J-15 > JAQIBY01. The sequence continues at coordinate 9,956 of JAQIBY010000178.1, forward strand.
TTTGTGAGGAAGCCGAACATGCTCCGATTGAAACCGTATATGTAATCACATTGTCTCCAAGGTTCGCTTGTGATGGATTGAATGTGCCACTTGCTTCATTAGTAATTCCGGGACCTGTCCATGTTCCGCCGGGCGTTGCAGCTTGCAAACTTACGGCCGGGTCATTTTGACAGAATGGACCAGCAGGAGTTATGCTTGCATCCGGTGTGTTAATCACCTCAATATTAATTTGATCAGAATCATTACATGAACCATTAATCACCTGATAAGTAATTAAATGTATTCCAACACCGGCAACTGAAGGATCAAATATTCCTGCATTATTATCCGTGATACCGTTTCCTGCCCATAAGCCACCACCAGATACTGCATCAAGGTTAAATGCTGCGTCAGTTATGCAAATTAAACCGGGGTCAGTGATTGTTGCATCGGGAGTTTCTGAAATATTAATTGTGATATTATCTGTTCCGGTACAGCCTGCAACGGTGACTTCGTAAGTGATGTTATTTACACCAATGTTAGCTGCGGAAGGATCGAAAGTTCCGTTAGTTGCATCGGTAATTCCGTCGCCGGTCCAGTTTCCACTACCGGTTGCTGCGCTTAAATCGAAAGCAGCATCGTCTGAGCAGAAATCGCCCGGATCGGTAATTGTTGCGTCAGGAGTTGCGTTTACTGTAATGTCAATTTGATCAGAATCTGAGCAAGTACCTGTGCCAACATTGTAAGTAATGGTGTAGGTGCCTGGTGTAACCGATGAAGGATCAAAAGTTCCGTTGGTTGCATCAGTAATTCCGGTGCCTGACCAAGTTCCGCCTGTGCTTGCTGCGCCTAAGTCCATTGCTGCATCATTAGAGCAGAAATCTCCGGGATCTGTGATTGTTGCATCAGGAGTATCAAAAACATCGATTGTGATATTATCTGTTCCTGTACAGCCGGCAATTGTAACTTCGTAAGTGATGTTATTTGTACCAATAATTGCTAAGGAAGGATCAAATGTTCCGTTTGTTGTATTGGTAATTCCATCGCCGGTCCAAGTTCCACCACCGGTTGCTGCGCTTAAATCGAAAGCAGCATCGTCTGAGCAGAAATCGCCCGGATCCGTAATTGTTGCGTCAGGAGTTGCGTTTACTGTAATGTCAATTTGATCAACATCACTGCAAGTCCCTGTGCCAACATTGTAAGTAATCGTATAGGTGCCTGGTGTAACCGATGAAGGATCAAAAGTTCCGTTTGTTGCATCGGTAATTCCGGTGCCTGACCAAGTTCCGCCTGTAGTTCCTGCGGATAAATTCATCGCTGCATCATCAGAGCAGAAATCTCCGGGATCTGTGATTGTTGCATCAGGAGTATCAAAAATATCGATTGTGATATTATCTGTTCCGGTACAGCCTGAAACGGTGACTTCGTAAGTGATGTTATTTACACCAATGTTAGCTGCGGCAGGATTGAAAGTTCCGTTAGTTGCATCGGTAATTCCGTCGCCGGTCCAGTTTCCACCACCAGTTGCTGCGCTTAAATCGAAAGCAGCATCGTCTGAGCAGAAATCGCCCGGATCGGTAATTGTTGGATCTGGAGTTGCGTTCACGGTGACAGCCACATCATCCGTAGCTATACATCCGTTTGCATCTTCAACTTCAACGGTGTAAGTTCCGGCATCAGTAGCGGTTGCACTTAGTATTGTTGGATTTTGTATGCCTGCAGAATAGGTTCCGGGGCCTGTCCAATTCCAGATAGTGGCATCTCCACCAGTTTCGGTTAAGTTAATATCATCACCTTCACAAACTGCAAAATCTGCACCTGCATTCACATTCGGTAAGGCATTGACTTGAATTGTAATATTATCTGTGCCTGTACATCCGGCAGCTGTTACTTCGTAAGTAATATTGTTTGCCCCAATATTTGCTGAAGTAGGATCGAAAGTTCCGTTGACTCCATCAGTAATACCATCACCTGTCCAAGTTCCGCCAAGAGTTGTAGCAGTTAGATTAATCGCTGCATCATTAGCACAAAAATCGCCGGGATCGGTAATTGTTGCATCAGGAGTTGCATTCACAGAAACGGCCACATCATCCGTAGCAATACATCCATTAACATCTTCTATTTCAACAGTATAAGTTCCGGCATTAGCGGCTATAGCATTCCCGACAACAGGATTTTGAGCATTTGCATCTGGGGTAAATGTACCTGGACCTGTCCATGTCCATACATTCGCATCACCACCAGTTTCAGAAAGATTAATATCATCACCTTCACAAACCGCAAAATCAGCACCGGCATTTACAGCAGGTGAAGGATTAATTGCGACTGTTACATCGTCAGTAGCAGTACATCCGAATGCATCGGTGATTACAACTGTATAAACTCCAGCATCTGCTGCCGTTGCATTAATGATATCCGGGTTTTGGGCGTTCGCATCCGGTGAAAATGTCCCCGGACCTGTCCATGTCCATGTATTCGCGGCACCACCCGTTTCAGAAAGCTCAATATCTGTTCCATCACAAACCGGAGAATTGCTATTTGCATTCACGAGCGGAATATTTCTCACGGTGAGTGTAAATGTTTCCTGAGCAACTGAACAAGGTGCTCCGAACGGATTGTCAGTAGTTACAGTAATACTGATTGTATTTCCAACATCTGTCACAGCCGGTGTATAGATAAATTCAAAGGGAGAGCTTGTGAAATTTAGTGCATTCAGTGAACCATCACCATCATGTGCGAGATTTACTTCTGTGGCACTGCCGCCAAATGTATTTCCACTTTGAGAAAAAGCTGTTTCAACACAAGTATTTCCTGACAAAGCAGTTAACACCAAATCGGTTGGAGTTGCACATCCGCAATCCAAATTAATGTTTCCACCGGTTGTTGTACATCCGGAAGTAATATCTTCAACTGTAATTGTGTAGCTTCCATTAGTCAGCGGTCCGAAACTTGTTCCGGCTTGGAAATTTACTCCGTCAATACTGTACTCGTAATTTGCACCGAGCGGAGATGTAACCGTAATTATTCCGGCATCAGTTCCACCTGAACAATCAACATCATTAGTTGGAACGACAGGAAGTGCATTCACAGTAACCGCCACATCGTCTGTTGCGATACAGCCGTTTGCATCTTCAACTTCAACGGTATAAGTTCCCGCATCAACAGCGGTTGCACTTAGTATTGTTGGATTTTGTATGCCTGCAGAATAGGTTCCGGGGCCTGTCCAATCCCATAAGATTGCATCGCCACCGGTTTCAGTCAAATTAATGTCTTCACCTTCACAAATGTCGATATCGGCGCCGGCATTCACATTTGGTGTTGCATTGACCTGAATATTAATATTATCGGTACCGGTACATGTGCCAATTGTGACTTCATAAGTTACACTATTTGCTCCAATAATTGCTGTTACAGGATCAAAAGTTCCGTTGACTGCATCAGTAATGCCATCTCCTGTCCAGGTTCCGCCGGGAGTTGCAGCAGAAAGATTGACAGCTGCATCATTGGCACAAAAATCTCCGGGATCAGTGATTGTTGCATCAGGAAGTGCATCAACAGTAAGCGCCACATCATCTGTCGCAATACATCCGTTTGCATCTTCAATTTCAACGGTATAAGTTCCGGCATTAGCGGCGGTTGCACTTAGTATTATTGGATTTTGTATGGCTGCAGAATAGGTTCCGGGGCCTGCCCAATCCCATAAGATTGCATCGCCACCGGTTTCTGTCAAATTAATGTCTTCACCTTCGCAAACCGCAAAATCTGCACCTGCATTCACATTCGGTAAGGCATTGACTTGAATTGTAATATTATCTGTTCCTGTACATCCGGCAGCTGTTACTTCGTAAGTAATATTGTTTGCCCCAATGTTTGCAGTGGTTGGATCGAAGGTACCATTTACTGCATCAGTAATACCATCTCCTGTCCAGGTTCCGCCAGCAGTTGCAGCAGAAAGATTGACAGCTGCATCATTAGCACAGAAATCTCCGGGATCAGTGATTGTTGCATCAGGAATAGGATTGACAGTGATGTCGATTTGATCGGTAGCAGTACATGAACCTGTTCCGATATCGTAAGTTATTGTATGTGTTCCTGTACTAGCGGTTGCGGGATTAAAAGTTCCATTTGTCGCATCTGTAATACCAGTTCCAGACCAAGTACCGCCAGGATCAACAGCTGTCAAATCCAGTGCAGCATCGTTTACACAAAAAGCACCGGGGTCAGTAATATTTGCTTCAGGCTGAACTATATAAAGAATGTAAGGCAATTCGATAAAATTATTCCAAGTGCTAACAAAGGCCTCATTAAAAGGAGCTCCGGGTGTGATAACTGTTCCAAGAATAATATCCCAAAGATCGGGAGTCGTTGTCCAACTAGCGAGTCCATCCCATGCTCCGTCTTCGGTTTCGTCATAAAACACATTAATATTTGAAGCTGCTGTTCCTGCAGTTCTGTCAATTTGATGATAAAATTCAGGGTTAACCTCACAAATCTTTGGTGGCAAGGCAGTTATATCATAACCTTCACCTGTTGCTAAGACATTTGCCATGCGAACGGTATAAGTATTCGCAGTCGCATTTTCAGGAGTTAATTCAACTGGACGATATCGCAAAGTTCCAACACTCGAACCTACAGGGAATAAATAAATTGCAGCAGTATTTGTTTGACGGGAAAGAAATCCGCCGTCAAGCGCAGAAACAAATCCTGTGGTACGGATAATTGCATTAACATCTGTATTTTGCACGAAAAACCCATGGGTTTCATTTTGGAGTTCGAGCGATTTCAAATCAAGAATACCGACACAAAATTGGTCGATTGTTTGGGTTTTCAGTCCTGTTCCATCAAGTGTCAGGTTATTGAATGTTGTGGAGACAGTACCATCGAGCAATTGATTTCCGCCTTCGAGGAATATTGTTCCGGTTCCGGCGTTGAAGGTATTATTATTGACCCAATCACCAAGTACACGGTAGTAGCCGTCACCACCGGCTGTTGAATTATTTATAAAATCATCCTGAATAATGAATTCTGCATTATTTCCGGCGTTTTCCTCCACTTCAATTTGTCCGCTTTGGTTTTGCACAATCCCATCCACAAAAACGAGCGCACCTTCAGTTGCATGAACGTTTGCTCCGTTATTATAAAACAATTGTGATTTTGCTGAATATCCTGCAAAAAGCAGTGCAACAAAAATTAAGCCTCCTACAAAATGTACTGTCTTTCTCATAAGCAATTTATCTATCTACCTGACAATTCCTTTTAACTTTTCACAAACCCGATCTCCTACAATTGAAATCACATAGGTTCCAGTTTTCAATTTTTGATCAGGAATTATTTCATTATATCCTTGATTTAAAGCCATTTCATGCTCATAAATCAGCTTTCCATCCAATGAAAAAATACCTATCTTTACGTTTGTTAATCGTGTACTTGAATACAAGTTAAAGATACCATTTTTTATTGGATTAGGAAAAATATTCATTTGAATATTTTCAAAATCATCACAATTTACTGACTTAATGTCCCATTCATGCTGTGTTCCATCCATGTCCACTTGCACTAATTGAAAATACGAAGTATTATCAGACAAGTCATCTAAAATATATCGATAATCAATTAAATGTGACGAATTTCCGGCTGCTGAAATTTGAGCAACAGTTGTAAATTCCATACCATTATCTGAACGTAAAATGAGAAAATAATCTGCATTAAATTCAGATGCAGTTACCCAGTTAAATTCGATGCGATTGTTTTTACAGACGACATCAAAATTCAGGAGTTCAACAGGGAGGGTTGTCGAGCAAACTTCCGGATCCATAAATTCAGTCACTTCTGTTGCGCCTCCATGCATTTCGATTCCACTTGAATTTAAATGATAATATACAGGTCGAAAATCGCTACTGTATTGGAAAAGAAAGTAATATGTCATTCCATTACCTGTATCGTAAGGTCCTACTGAAGTTCCACTACAATCTGCAAGGATTTTTTTGTAATACAAAAACCCGGGGCCAGTATAGCTATTATCGATGGACATTGTTTCGCTGTATGTCGTTTTTGCATCTGGCAAAATAAAAGTTGTCTTTGCATCATTTGTTGATATTTTTTGCTCGGACACGACAGCATACATAATGGAGTAAATATCTTCAACCCCTGTGTTTCCGTCATCATAATAATTACTCCAATCCGGATCGCCTGTTTCCCATGGGCTATCAATTTCTACTTCTAGACCGCGTTTTGAGTGATCATCAGATGTTGCCTCTGGGTCTAAACCAAAACCTATTGCATCAGGTCCGTTCCAGTAAGAAATTCCACAAGGAATTACAGATTGCCCATCATCATCTGCACGAAAAGTAATGTTGTCGATGTAAACTTGTGGATAATCAGAACTCATAAATTCATCTAATCGCCATCTTAATTTAAAATCGCTATGAAAACAATCGCTATTGACATGCGGAGCCGATGAATAGTAGAAATTTCCCGGACTGCTGCTGCTTTTATAAACGGTGAAGCAGTGATAACCAAAACTGCTCTCCAGAAAATAATCATTTTCTGTGTCGGTTGCTGTTGCACTATTTTTAATGGTCTGCAATGTTTGCCAAGATGAACCATCCCAATATTCAAGATAAAGTTCCGTCCAGGAGTTCCAGTTAGCTGTACCACCTTGTTTCATAGCATAGAAACTCACCTTAAAACTCTCCTGAGCGCTAAGGTCAACACCTGTAGATTCCAAAGATTCATTTTTGTCTAGCAAGACTCCATATCCCGAGACATCATCTGTAGTTGTATTAAATGCTTCTGTTTCGTTGTGATTAACGGTATAGGATCCTGAACTTGCAATGGAAGCACCATCAGGTAAAGACCATGTAGCACCGCTACAATCCTCATCTCCGTCAATTCCAATAAAATCTAAGTCGGCATCTCCATCATTAAATGTGTCTGCCCACTTGTAATCCGTATTGCTTGCACCGCCACCGCCACCAGATGTACAATTTTCCGCTCTGACATTATCCAAAATAAATGTTCCCGATGAATTATACGTGTAAAATCTTATATTAACAGACTGACCTGCATAACTGCTTAGGTCAATAGATTCGGTATAACAAGTTGATTTATATTGTAGTGTTAAGAGATTTGTAAAGCTACCATAACATCCGCCCGTAGATATACTAACAACTGGATACGAACTAAACTGGTTGAATTTATAATCAAAATACAAAGTAGGTGTGCCCGTTGCAGGAATATCAATGGTATTGGTTATCACATAATCATTACTACCGTAAGCATACCAAGAATATCCATCACAAGCAGAGGCAGAACTGTTGCTATAAGAGGAAGCGCTGCACCAATTTGCATATAAATATGTACTGCTAAAGGATGAGCTAAAGTCTTCGTTGAAAATATCTGAGCATTCTGTATCTCCACCACCTCCTCCAGTAATAACTTCAACATTATCAAAATAAAAGTTTGCACTTGAAGTTTTTGCAATGAATACAATTCTTATTGTTTGGTTTGCATAAGCATCAAGATTATAAGTTACTCCTGTGCAAGTAGCCGTTTGTGCTAGACCACCACCCGTTATGTCTGTGCCACTATTTCCACAGCTAGCAATTGTTGAAATCAGTACTTGGGGTTTGCTAAAACCATAGTTAAATGAATAATCAAAACTCAATTCATTACCACTCGCTCCGAGAGTAACCTGTTTGGTTGTGATGTAGTAATTAAAGCCGGATAAATAATATGCATAATCACCCGTTCCACCACATGGTGCAGAGCTTGTATTATATGAGGATGAAGAACTGTGTTTGCACTCCCAGTTAGTTCCTGAGTAAATATCTTGAAAAGAAGTCCCAAAATCTTCACTAAACAACACGGTTTGTGCCATTGCTGAGAAAGAAAGCAATAAAATTAAATTCAATATGTAAAGTTTCCTCATCTCACTATAATTTGCAATGGTTTGTATTGGTTGGTTTTATCTTGAATTTCAAGCAGATAAGCTCCCGGAGCCAAGGCATTCCCAAAACGAATGGTATTGTTTCCTTCTGTTAAATTGTATTGCATTTCGCGGATGATTCTGCCGCTAGTATCATAAATTTTAATTTGGCTTTCGCCGATATATTCGGAACTAAACAAATTCAATTCAGTGCCGTCGAATGGATTTGGATAAACTGATATTTCATGCTTATTATCCTGCTCACAACTATGATAAATCATTGAAAAGTTTTCTGAACTTCCATCAAAATCCACTTGTTTCAGACGATAATATGCATCATCCGAAAGTTCTTCTGCTGCATAGCGGTATTCCTTTGTTTGATAGGACTGTCCGGCAGCCTCAATTTTAGCAATTGGCTTAAAGTTCTCATTATCTAGCGATTCCATAATCAAGAAATAATCGGAATTGATTTCGCTAGCTGTTGCCCAGCTAAACTCCTTACTATGGCCGTTGCATTGAACGTCGAAATAAAGGAGGGAGACTGGGAGAACTTCATCCTTTTTCGCCACTGTCCATTTAGAAAATTGATTTGCATCAGCAGAAATTGTTCTTGGATTTCCACTAACAGATACAGGAGAACCAATATCTTCCCATGGATTTGGTTCATGAAAGGTGTAAATCAGCATTTCCGTAGTACTAAGGCCATTATCAAACAAGTCCAACCATTTAAAGCTCATATTAACTGGCGTTGTTGGCTGATTTTCAATCTGAATATCCCAATGACAATCAATAGATGTTGCATCAGGGATAGTCATTTGGCCATCTGCACCGGTAATCCGAGTTACGGTAATGTCACCAAGATCCTCATTCAGGTTATTCATAATTGCCCAAACATTTCCAAAATCAGGACTTACTGTCCCTGTTTGTACGCCACTAACTGAAATGTTGTCGAAATAGGTATAAAATTCATTGCCATTATCATAACCACAGGATGCTTCGAGATAAAGTAAAATATTTGTTTTGTTGGCAATTGCAGAAATATCAAATGTCACTTCAACATTAGCGCATGAACGACTTTCCGTATATTGAAATCCTTTTCCGTTAATCCCGGAATCGTAAGTAACATCAACACCATCAATTTTTACAGAAACAACATTGTGTTCATAACCACCGTCAGCCCACATGTAAAAACGTATCCAATCATTTGGTTGAGATGCAAAATATGAGTGTGAAACATCAAAACTGAGAGTGATTGCATCATAACCGCTGCAATCAGTTTCGGGTAAGCGTACAAAATTACCCCAAAAATTATTCCAGCTACCAGCAAATCCAATTCTACCTCCAGGACAGCCACCAGATGCTTCGTGTACAATTGGGTCATTTGAATCAGGAGCAAACCAGACATTATTGGGTGCTGTAAAACCGTGAACAAGTATATCTGAATCAAAAGTTTCCGGTCCGGTAAGCAATGTTTGTGGATAGGTTGCATTGCTAATAGAAACAGCTCCATACAGATAAGAATTATTGTTTTCATTAATTAATTCGGCATCAGATGCTAAATAGATAGTGTCGCTCTCATTATTAACATTGCCATCCAAATAAGTGTAAACAATCCCATTGGTGAAGTTGATTGCCTGATGAACATTCAAATCTGTCGCCATATTTACAATCCCTATATTTTGTCTGTCAACCTCTAAAAGTTTTAAATTGTCAGCTAAGGGATCAAAATATAAATTGCCGAGTGTTCCGTTGCCTGTAATATATAATTCAGAATTTGTGTTGCCTCCGAGACAACCATTGGTTCTGGTTACAATACCGGAAAGCCCGAGAGAACAATCGCCGATATGGAAAGTTCCGTTTGTATTTATAAAATTTTTAGTGACTGCCGTGCTGCTTCCTGTTAATTGAACACCTGCTGAGTTGTCAACTTCCAGTATGGATATTCCGGCTTCTCCCAATACATCGCTGTATGCTCCTGTCGTATGGAAAGTTTGATTTGTTGTTCCGTTTAATAATAACTTGGAATTTTCAACTTCTGCCCATAAATTTCCTTCATGGTTGATGTCTCCGGTAATTGAGAATGTGTGAGGTACATCTCCATTATCCTGATCGTAGATTGACAGCCCGCAAAGTTCAGGGATATCTATATCACCGTAACATTGAACATCATCCCACATGATGGCATTATTAGAAATGTTGACGCCATCAGTGTAGAGTTCAATGGACGGAGCATGACCCTGAATGGAGAATGCTTCTCCACTGGTTAATGGAGGGGTAAGGCTTGTGCCAATCTGTAATGTTCCACCTGTGATGTTTATGTTTCCGTCATCCACACGGTATCCCAAATTGTTGGTAGTAAACCGATAATCAGTCATAGTGATTTTGCCACCACTGATGTTTACCTGTGGGTTACCTTGTAAATCAAATAAGCCTCTATTTGAAGCATTTGCATTTCTGCCAACATTAACAAATCCATCCGTCAGGGTGAAATAATTGGTTCCGTTTCCTGCAATTCCGGCTCTGGTATTGAGCGCTCCTCCATTGATTTCCAATTGCCCGCCATCCAGGATGTTTAGATAATACTGTGATTGATCAACTCCGGAAACATTACCGCTGGTAGCTCCGATGTCGCATTGTCCCTGATTGACAATTAATTTTCCGGCCAGGTTGAAGGTAACATTCTGAGCCATGACACCGAAGTCCGGATTGTCAATTTCTACAGTAAGGTTGGATGCTATGCCATTACTTGTGTTAAAAAGCAAGCTATTGGTTGTGAGTCCCATGAACCATACCGGATTATTTTTTGCGTAAGAACCACTTATTTTAAGGTGCCCGGTTGGTGATTCATCCCAGGAGTTTACATTGTATGACTTTAAAAATCCGTTATTACCGCTGTATTCATCATTAACGGCAAGAAAATCTTCATTGATATTGAAGTTCACTATGTCGGTGGGGTTATCCTTTGCCATCTGAATATAAAAAAGTCTTGTGCTTGATCCAGATGCAAGTGTCAGGTTTGATTCAGCGCTGCCGTAAAAGGTAATCCATGCGTGAGTATAAGAGGCACCATCAAATTCATCGTAAAGCATCAACTCTCCATAATTGGTTATGTCACCACCATTTACCATGTTGATGGCAGATACTGCTTCGATAAGGGTCACATTCATAAATGCCTCAAGTATACCTGATGGCATGATGTCCAGATTCCCATATATGTCCAGATCTCCGTATGCATCATTTGATGCATCTAGTCCATTCCAGAATTGCAATGTTCCTTCAATCCTCAAATTTTTACATGTCGCAGGTGTCCCTGAAGCAGTCATTGGATTGTTTAATACTACGTATTGTGAGCCGGATTGAATCAGCACATTGTTTGTAGATCCCGGGAGGATTGTGGCAACATTCCATGAGCTCCCATTAAACACTTCCCAGTTATCAGGATTGTTCCATCCATAGATACCAGTAAGATATCGTGTTCTGTAGTCTCCGTTTGCAGGAGCTGCACCAGTGGTAAACTCCCAAACTGCACATCCTGTGGGTTCGCCATAGGCATTTTTAGGGACAATTTTCCAGTAATAGGTAGTGTTATCGGTCAGTGCCGGCGAATAAGTGGTGCCTGATGTGTTTGTTACAAAAGGAGGGTTTGAGCTTGTTCCAAAATATACATCGTATGATGTGGCACCTGATGCTGCATTCCATGTTAGTGGATCAGCAGGAGAATGGCCTGAAAAACCATCTGTTGGCATTATTGGTGTCGTACAAGTTGGTGGCAATCCAGATAATGTGTATGTAATACTTATATATGGTCTGTTAGAAGAAGTATGATTATTTATTAATGCATAAGAACTAAGCCAATAGTTACCTGCTGGCACAATTCCAATATTAACAAATCCATTGGTTATTGCATTTTCTATTAGCTGATTTCCTAAAGGATTAAAAAAAGAACTATTATTCCAGCCATAACTAGCAACTGTGGAAATATTTGAATAACCTACATTCATGCTATTGTATAAAGTTAAACCCGACGTAGTGGTAGGATCAGCAGAATTTGAAAATTGCCAAGGATAACCATTAGGGTCCGAAGGCTGAGAAACTGCCACAATATTAATATACCCTACCGCAGAATTAACAGTAGATCCGATAGGAATGCTTGAAATATTAAATTTCACTGAACTTCCAACAAATCCAACACCATCATGCCCAAAATAGCAATCAGTATAATCAAAACCATTAGAGGCTACAGACCTGGACCAATTGACTGTATTATTAGGATACACACTAACAGTGGGATCAATTACAACAGGGAATTGTCTGTTTGCATCAAGAAACCAGTCGGCTTCTGTAATGGTTTTAATTGAAAGCACTTGCCCGTTTTGTGAGATTTGATATTCTCCAATTGGGTCTTCCATTCCTTGTCTATTTTCTTTTTCAAAGTAAACCGGTGGTTGATATTGCAGAATTTCTTCCTTTTTATCATTAAAAATGCTGATTCGCTGTTTGCTTTCTTCTTTGTTTTCGCTCAGTTTGTCAACATAATATGTGGCTGTCCAACCTGCTGGCAAGGTAATATCTTCGCTAACAGAAAGGTATTTTGTGTTTTCCGGAATAAGATTTACAAATTCCTGAGAAGTAATTTCATAATCAATTTTTCTACCGTCATGCAATTGTGTAATTTGTGCCTCGGTATAAGGGAAAATGTTTGCATAAGTAGCATTAGCATGATTAATGCTAATTTCAGAATTTTCTGCATTTATAGAACCAATTAAGTTCATGTCTGCATCGTAAAACTCTATTTTTTTGTTTTGCCATTCTGTAATTTCTTGATTTTCAACTATGGTTTTAATTCCGTTTGCAGGTGTATTACTATAAAATGATTTGAATGCATTTTTTGTATTGGCGAATGCAAACTCCGTGTGTTTGCCAGAATTATTAGGTACAATGGCTCTTTCAATGGTTTGCCATTTCCCATTTTCCAAGTAATTTATAGAGCCTGTAGAAAGAAAAGCTTCAACACTTCCATCAAGGTTTATAAAATGTTTCGATGTTCTATCCCGTTTCTCCAACAACTCATCTTCCGGCATTCTACTTACGTAAACAGCATCTTTTTCGTAAGTTTCCTGAAGCAATGCTTGAACTTCGCTTTGTGACTGGTTAATTCCGTGAGTGTTTTCAGCATTACCTCGCACCGTTCCATTTTGGTTATGATTAATGCGTAAGCCGGATTCTGCATTTTGAGAAAATCCACTTAACGCGACAAGGCAAATTGCCATGTTTAAAAATAAAATCTTTTTCATAATCAATCAGTTTTCCAAATATCTCATCACAATATATTATAAAAACAAACAGGTCAGATAAGACAAAGTTAGGACATTTTATTTTTTTAAATACTCACAAAAACATCATAAAAACCTGTTCAACAGACTGTTACGTCAAATTGTCAGGAAAATCCCACATACGACAATCTGTTTTTCGATGTCATTTTTTTTAAGTATTTAATAAAAAGTTAATGATTTATTTAAATTGGTTTTAGAACGACCCCACCTGACAGGTGAGAATCGGTGAAAGAATATCAACAAAAATTTGTACTTTTACACCAATTAATATAGCAGCAACAACATGAATACAGCCTTAGATAACGTATTAAACAAAGCTTCATTTGATAAATCGGATTTAGTTTATCTGCTTTCCCTTGAAGGCGAAGACGAGCAACAGCTTTTTGAAAAAGCATATGAAATAAAGGCAAAATATATTGGTAAGAAAACTTACTTTAGAGGATTAATTGAGTTTTCTAACATTTGCAGCAAAAACTGTTATTACTGTGGCATTCGTCGCAGCACCAAAAGCGTGGATCGTTATGAGTTGAGTGATGAAGAAGTGATGGGTGCCGTAAAATTCGCAATGAATCACAATTGGGGTTCAATCGTTATTCAGGCAGGAGAGCGCAGCAACAAAGCATTTACCGACCGAATTACGCAACTGCTAAAAAAAATAAAAAATACTTACGCTGAAAATCCTCCGGGTATTACCTTGTCACTCGGTGAGCAAAGTGAAGAAGTTTTTCAGGAATGGTTTGATGCAGGGGCTCATCGGTATTTGTTGCGAATAGAAAGCTCCACAAAATCATTGTACGAAAAAATTCATCCGGTTGATGCAGTGCACAGTTTTGATTATCGACTTGAAAATCTGAAACGCTTACAAAAATTAAATTATCAAACTGGAACGGGCGTTATGGTTGGGATGCCATTTCAAACCTTAGAGCATCTTGCAGACGATTTAATTTTTATGCGAGATTTTGATATTGACATGTGTGGTATGGGGCCATACATTGAACACAGCGAAACTCCGCTATATGAACATCGACATCAGCTTATGCCGACAGAAGCACGATTTCGGCTCACCTTACGCATGATTGCAATTCTTCGCATTATGATGAAAGACATTAATATTGCATCCGCGACAGCGCTACAGGCAATCCATCCACAAGGAAGAGAAATGGCGTTAAAAGCCGGTGCGAATGTGATTATGCCGAATCTCACACCGGTAAAATATCACGAAAATTATCATCTTTATAAAAACAAACCTACAGTAAATGAAGAAACGGATATTTACATTCAGGACTTAATAAAAAACATTCATGCCGCCGGAGACAGTGTTGGTCATGGTGAATGGGGTGATCCAAAACATTATTTTGCACGTCAATCAAAAAACAGTATTTAACAAAAAGAATAATTTGTATATTTGAAATTACAATTTCGTACTTGTTGAAACACGGCACATCACGAAATAGAACATTTAACGATCAAACATTCTGATAATGACACCATTAACTCTACTAAGCATCGATTGGGCATTGGTTAACTGGTCGCGGGCACAATTTACCCTGACAGCAATGTACCACTGGATTTTTGTCCCGCTTACCCTGGGGCTTTTATTTATTATTGCGTTTATGGAAACCCGTTATGTACAAACCGGGGATCCCGAATGGAAGCGCATTACTAAATTCTGGATGAAATTATTCGGTATAAACTTCGTGATTGGAATAGCAACCGGATTAATTATGGAATTTGAGTTTGGCACAAACTGGTCGAGCTATTCATGGTTTGTCGGAGATATTTTTGGGGCACCCTTGGCTATTGAAGGCATCATGGCATTCTTTCTGGAATCCACCTTTATTGCAGTCATGTTTTTTGGCTGGAATAAAGTAAGTAAAAAATTCCACTTAACGGCCACTTGGTTAACGGCACTGGGAGCCAATCTGTCAGCCTTATGGATATTGGTAGCGAACGGCTGGATGCAATTCCCCGTCGGCATGGAATTTAATCCGGACACGGCAAGAAACGAAATGGTGAATTTTTGGGATGTTTTCCTCTCTCCTGTCGCCATTAATAAATTCCTTCACTCAATTACTAGCGGCTATGTACTAGCCTCCATTTTCGTAATTGGTGTCAGCTCCTGGTTTTTATTGAAAAAACGCGAACAACTCATGGCAAAACGAAGCATTATTATTGCTTCGGTATTTGGATTTATTTCCATTCTTGCGGTAATTTTCACCGGACACGGTTCTGCCCAAGAGGTTGCTGAAAAACAGCCCATGAAACTAGCTGCAATGGAAGGGCTTTACACCGGAAAAGAAGGTGCTGAATTAATTGCAATCGGAATCCTTAATCATCAGAAAGAACTAAATGATGGAACCGATCCAATAAAAATGAAAATTGCATTTCCAAAAATGCTGTCATGGTTGAGCTTTAATGATACAGAAGCCTTTGTTCCCGGAATTGAAGACTTAATCAACGGAAATCCCGAACGGGGAATTCTTTCCGCCCAAGAACGAATGCAAAAAGGAGACTCTGCCGTGTGGGCACTCACCAATTACAAACAAGCCAAAAAATTCGGTGACAAGGAAACTGCGGCAGAATATCTCGCCCTTTTCCGTGAAAATGAAGGCCATTTCGGATACGGGTACATTGAAAAGGTTGAAGAGCTGGTACCAAACGTGCCGCTGACATTTTACAGCTTTCATTATATGGTTGCAACCGGATTCCTGTACATTTTATTGTTTATGATTTTCCTTTGGCTCGCCTTAAAAAATAAAATTGAAACCTTCAAATGGCGAAAACCGCTATTTATTTTCGGAATCATAGCAATTCCAATGGTTTTCGTCACAAGTGAAGCCGGATGGATTGTGGTTGAAGTCGGACGACAACCTTGGGTTGTACAAGACTTAATGCCGGTTTCTGCGGCTGTCACAAACATTTCATCAAATTCCGTTCAAATAACTTTCTGGATATTTGCCCTGATTTTCACGGGGCTCCTAATTGCGGAATTAAGCATTATGACAAAACTTATTAAAAAAGGACCACAAAAACCTAAGGAGGACTAATTATGATAACTGCAACTATATCACATCTTGCTTTACAACAATATTGGTGGGTGATTATTGCTTTACTCGCCGGGCTACTCGTTTTCCTGCTCTTTGTTCAAGGAGGACAATCTTTAATTTTCGGGATGACTAAAGACGGAAAAGAACGCACCATGATGCTTAACGCAATGGGCAGAAAATGGGAATTCACTTTCACAACCTTGGTTACTTTCGGAGGCGCATTTTTTGCATCCTTCCCCCTATTCTACGCCACAAGTTTCGGAGGCGCTTATTGGGCATGGATTGCATTGCTTTTATCCTTCACAATTCAGGCATTTTCTTACGAATACCGTAACCAAAAGGGAAATATTTTCGGGAAACGATTTTTTGAAATCTTATTATGGATAAACGGAACCTTTGCTCCTTTCCTACTTGGTGTCATTGTTGCAAGCATGTTTACGGGCTCAGCATTTGTCATCGAAAAAATTGACTTGCATCAATCGTATTGGCAAAATCAATGGCATGGGCTTGAGGCCTTGGCAGATTGGAGAAATCTAATCCTCGGATTCGCTGTCCTTTTCTTATCCAGAGTTTCAGGAATTCTCTATTTCATCCATACGATTGATGATGAATCCTTATTATCCAAATTACGGAAACAATTATGGTACAACGCAATCCCATTTGTGATTTTCTTCCTGACCTTTATGGCAATTATCCTTACAAAAGAGGGATTTGCAGTAAATCCTGAAACCGGAGAAGTTAGCATGGAAGCATACAAATACTTACATAACTTCCTGCAAATGCCGCTTGTCCTAATTTTATTTTTGATTGGTGTTTTAGCTGTTTTGGCAGGTATCATCCGCAGCATTTTCGTTAAATCTTGTGACAAAGCTTTTTGGGTAACCGGTCCCGGAATTGTTCTGGTTGTGATGACACTTTTCTTTGTGCTTGGTTTAAATAATACTGCCTTTTATCCGTCAGTTGCAGATTTAAATTCTTCGTTGACAATTCAAAATGCCTCATCATCCTTGTTCACATTAAAAACCATGTCGATCGTATCCTTACTGATACCCTTTGTTTTGGGATATATCATTATTGCATGGCGCTCAATCAACAGCAAGAAAATTGACCGTGATGAAATGGAGGATCTCGATGGAGGACATGTTTATTAATCTTAAAATTAACGAATTATGAAATACACATATGAAATAATTTCCCTGATTGCATGGCCGATAATGATTTATGTATCGTATAAAATATCCATGTTTATGATAAATCGTTTTGAAAAAAACGTAAAAACAACAAACGATGCCACATCAAAAAACGACACAAAAAATGAAATTTAAACAAATAATATTTATCGGATTTGCGCTTGTCATGCTTAGTACGACCGCATGTAACCGCAAACTCGCTTGCGAGCATATTAAAACCGACAAAGAGGCATTCAGAGCCTCCGGAGTTGCTTACAGTGCAAGGCAGGATGTCGCCTACGAAAAAGCCCTACACATTGCAAAGCGCAACCTCATTCGCGAAATTGCCAAAGATGTTTCCACAAAATCAGGAGTTGGAGAAAAACTCATTATTGACAGTTTGGAAAAAGGAATCACAGTTCATGAATTAGAGGTTGTCTGTAAACATCATGACAAATATAAAGGCTCATTCAGAAGTAGTGTTGCTGTTGAAATGAACAGAGACAAATTGTTGCGGTTTTACGATTAATAAAAAATTACTATGTTTCTGGAAATTCTACTTATCGTATTAGGTGTTATTTTTATTATTATCGGATTACTCGGTTGTGTTTTACCGGTAATTCCGGGTCCCCCGATTAGCTGGGTGGGGATTTTAATGTTACATCTTACTGAGCGGGTTCAATTTTCAGTCGAATTTTTAATTATTTGGTTGGTAATTGCAGTGCTGATAACCATTGTCGATAATATTATTCCTGTGCTGGGAACCAAACGAGCCGGTGGAAGCAAGTGGGGAATTCGGGGCTCGGCCATCGGACTGATAATCGGATTATTCTTTGGTCCTATTGGAATTTTCATCGGACCTTTCCTCGGTGCACTTGTTGGTGAAATTCTCTATTTTGAGACAAAAGCCGGAAAAGTAAAAAGCGCAGGACTCACACAAAACGAAAAACATAAACGTGCATTCTTATCCGCTTTGGGAAGCTTTGTCGGCTTGTTATTTGGCATCGTTTTAAAACTCATTGTCAGTGGTATTCTGACATTCAAATTCATACAGGCATTAATTCAATCCTTTTAAACACCGGGCATCATGACAAATCATCAATTAATCAAAACAATAAAACAAAGCCTCAAAAACACACTTCCCGGATGGGAAATTCAGCAGAAATTCATGCCCATTAAAGGACTGCCGAACATTTCCTATCAAAGCAACAATTCACTTCGAAAAGGAGCCGTACTTGCATGTCTTTATGAAGACAATAATGAATTAATGACAATTTTAATCGAACGTACACAAGATACAACTCCACATTCCGGTCAAATTGCATTTCCGGGAGGAAAATATGAGGATTTTGACAAAAATCAAATTCAAACCGCATTTCGAGAAGCGGAAGAAGAAGTCGGCTTAAATCCCAAAGATCTTGAATTACTTGGACAACTCAGCCCCATAGAAATTCCCATAAGCGGATTTACCGTCTTACCGGTTGTCGCTTGGCATGAAGGCATTCCTAACTTGAAAGGGAATCCTCACGAGGTTGAAAGCATGATTCAAACACCACTTTTGCCTCTTATAAAAAGTTTACGGATTCAAGAAATTCCGGTGAGAAAACATCAGGTAACAACACCCTGCTTTCTCACGCAAAAACATATTGTATGGGGAGCTACTGCCATGGTACTCGGTGAACTGCAGGAAATCATCAGACAAATTAATCCGTCTTTGATTCCGGACGAAATTCCAATGAAATAGAATTCACACAATGTCGGGTGTTTTTATTCGTAAACCCCTCTCCTACAAAAACATGACCAAG
>JAQIBY010000008.1 GCA_027858835.1 Bacteroidales bacterium
ATCTTCATCCGTTTTGAAGTGTTCAGCAAACTCTATAAGGTTTTGACCTTTGAATATTTCCATATTTTCTTTTATTTACAATGCCTCAAAGATATGAAATTAAATGATGACCTCAAAAATGTTATATGTAAATGATGTCTCGATTACAATTTATATTATGTCTTTACCTGTTATTTCCTGTCCAAGGTTTCATTAAAAAACTTGCTTATAAATATAGTACAAATTTTAATGAAAACAAAAAAAGATTGCCATAATTGTAAGAATTTTCAAATCCTGTGAATTCAGTTTTTTCCTGTTTTTTTTGGATACTCATATGGTATTTTAAGTGTGGTGTTGTCCTATACGATTTAGTAATTTACGTATTGACAAACGTTTTTTGTTAGACAGCATTAAATTGTTTGTTGTTGATTTTAAAGAAGTGTAAAAATAGACTTTCAGGTTTTATCCGCAAATTGTATCTTTGGCGTGAAAATACAATTGTTCGATTCATGAAAAAAACACAGGCTCAATTTGTGCTATTGGTTTTAGGAATATTTTTTCTAGGATTAAGCGTTGTGCTTTTGTGTTTTGAAAAAGAGACAATTCATTTATCTGTAAACGCTTGGAATGGTGCCGGACGAGATATGTTCTTTTATTATCTGACAATGCTTGGCGATGGGCTATTTACTTTGTTGGTGATGCTTCTTGCAATGTTTTTTCGTTTTCGTTATGCAATTGCCTTGGGCATTTCGTTTTTGAGTTCTGCAATGATTGTGCAAGCTTTAAAGCATCTTGTGTTTTCTGAAAGCATGCGTCCGGTGCGATATTTTCGCGATACAGGTATCGAGTTGCATCTCGTAGATGGCGTTAGTCAACATGCCTATTTATCCTTTCCATCAGGACATTCTGCTTCTGCACTTGCTATTTTTGTCGTGCTTGCTCTGCTTGTGAAAAACCGTTGGCTTGCTTTGTTTTTGTTAATTGCCGGTTTTGCAGTCGCGTTTTCACGCGTATATTTGTCGCAGCATTTTATGGCTGATATCTTTGCTGGTGCATTGATTGGTTGCATTGCTGCTTACCTTAGTGTTTTATGGACGAACCAATGGGAAAGGCCTTTTGTGAATCGTAATATTTTGTCATTTTTTAGAAAATAATGTTGATGAAATTATCATATCGACAGAGCCAATTGCTGATTGTATTTCTATCAGCCCTCTTGTTTATCCCATTTTTGGGACAAGTGCATTTGTTCGATTGGGATGAAATAAATTTTGCAGAATCAGCTCGTGAAATGTTGATCACAGGAAATTGGCTCGAAGTACAAGTGGATTTTGAAACTTTTTGGGAAAAACCCCCTTTGTTTATCTGGATGCAGGCAATTTCAATGAAGATTTTTGGTATTAACGAATTTGCGGCACGTTTTCCCAATGCCATTTGTGGAATATTAAGCCTTTTAGTGCTTTTCCATATCGGGAATCGCCTCTATAACCGACAATATGCATGGATTTGGGTTTTGGTATATGTTGGCTCCTTTTTGCCCTTTTTCTATTTTAAATCAGGTATTATTGATCCTTGGTTTAACCTATTTATATTTCTCGGGATTTATTACCTGTTTCGTTATCTCACACTTAGAAATTTGTGGTTTGTATCACTTGGGGCAATGTTTACCGGACTTGCAGTGCTTACAAAAGGACCGGTTGGTGCTTTAATTGTCGGTTTAAGCATGCTTGCATATCTTTTTATAATTCGTTTTAAGGTCAAAATAAAATTTCAGGATATTCTTTTGTTTCTTTTAGTGTTTTCACTTTTTGGTGGCTTATGGTTTATTCTCATGCTACTCAACGGAAATTCCGAAATGATTGTTGATTTTGTTGCCTATCAAATTCGATTGTTTCAAACAGAAGATGCAGGACATGGAGGTTTTCTGTTTTATCACTTTGTGGTATTGCTTTTTGGCGTTTTCCCCGCATCAATTTTTGCATTGAAAGGGTTTCGTTTTACGAAAGCAAAATCTGAGAGGGCGAATTTCAAACGATTAATGCAAGTTCTGTTTTTTGTGGTTTTAATTCTTTTTACCATCGTTAAAACAAAAATTGTACATTATTCATCCATGGCTTATTTCCCAATGACATATCTTGCAGCTTATGTAATTTTGAACATTGTCAATCGAAATTACAAATTATCTCGTTGGATGAAAGTGAGTATAACTGCTTTGGGGACATTCTATGCGCTGCTGCTAATCATTCTCAGTAATTTCGATAGCTTGAAATCAAGACTAATTAACACAGGTGCTTTTGATGACCCTTTTGCAGAGGCGGCTATACAAGCTAATGCCGGTTGGACAGGTTTTGAAATTTTACCAGGAATAATTTTATTGGCGGCCGTAATTACTTTTTTGATTTTTGCCATACAAAAACGTCGCATGCATGCCATTGTTTCGCTTTTTGTCGGCTCATTATTATTTGTGCAATTGAGTATGATATTGATTGTCCCTCGGATTGAGCGATATTCACAACACGCAGCAATTGAGTTTTATAAAGCACATGCCGGCGAAGATGTTTATATGCGCCCTGTAGGCTTTAAATCTTACGCACATTTATTTTATTTCCAGAAAACGGTTCAAAAACACCCATCTCATAATAATGAATTTTGGTTGATGGCCGGTGATATTGATAAACACGCATATTTTGTAATAAAAATTCAACATTTGGAGAAATATTTGAAGAAATATCCTGAGGTTACAGAAATTTATCGTAAAAATGGATTTGTATTTTGTGAACGGGAAAAGAAAAATTAATTTTAGCATTTGCTTTTAAGTATGATTGATTCAAAGAAAATTGCAGTAGTATTGCCGGCTTACAATGCCGCAAAAACCCTTGAAATTACATATAAGGAAATTCCTTTTGATGTTGTGGATTTTGTTATTCTGGTGGATGATAAAAGCCAGGATGATACCGTGGAAGTTGGCAAGAAATTGGGAATAAAGCATATTGTTGCACATGATGAGAATAAAGGATACGGCGGAAATCAGAAATCTTGTTATAATAAAGCCCTTGAGCTTGGCGCAGATATCGTTGTGATGTTGCATCCCGATTATCAATATACGCCGAAACTGATTGAAAGCATGACTTATTTAATTGCAAACGATGTGTATCCGGTAGTGCTCGGCTCCAGGATTCTTGGAAAAGGTGCTTTGCGAGGCGGAATGCCATTTTATAAATACTTTGCAAACCGGCTTTTAACTTTCGCTCAAAACCTGCTGATGAATCAGAAACTGTCTGAGTATCATACCGGTTATCGTGCATTTTCTGCTGAAGTTTTGCGTGCGATTAATTATAATCAAAATTCTGATGATTTTGTTTTTGATAATCAGATGCTTGCACAGATATTTTTTGCCGGATATGAAATTGCAGAAATTACTTGTCCAACCAAATACTTTGATGATGCCTCCTCAATTAATTTTAAACGCTCTGTAAAATACGGATTGGGTGTTTTGGGAACTTCCTTTGCGTATCGCTTCCAAAAATGGGGAATGGCGAAATATCGAATCTTTCAAAAATCAGCATTATGAAAAAAGGACTGACAATTCTTTTCGTTTTATTTGTTTTTGCCGGATATACACAGGAAAAACAACAATTGAATCTGGTGTTTGGTGGGGATATTATGGTGCACGGTGACCAATTGAAATCTGCTTGGTATGATGAAGATTCTGTCTGGAATTTCCGAGTCTGGTTTGATGAAATCGATCATCTGTTTAAGGCTGCGGATTTGTGCATTGCAAATCTTGAAGTTCCACTTGGAGTAAAACCATTTCTGGGATATCCCAGCTTCGGATCGCCTGCGGCATTGGCCTCAGATTTGAAAGATGCCGGGTTTAATGTCTTGATGACAGCCAATAATCATTCCAGCGATCGTGGCAAAGCCGGAATTATCCGGACACGGGAAATTTTAGATAGTTTGGAAATAATAAATACCGGTGTCTGGAAATCAAAAGCACAACGGGAGGAATTAACACCGCTAATTATTGAAAAAAATGGGTTCAAATTGGCCTTTTTGAATTACACATACGGCACAAACGCTGCGCCATTTCCTGATTTAATTTCCCACATGATTGAATCTCAAATCAAACAAGATATTGAGTTAGCAAAATTAAAAAATCCAGATAAAATTTTTGTTTTTATGCATTGGGGTCTCGAATATCAGAGCTTTCCATCCGATTCGCAAAAAAAACTCGCTGAAATGATGCTTGACTGGGGGGCAGATTATATTATCGGGTCACATCCGCATGTTATCCAGCCAATGGAATGGACAAAAGAAGATGAGAATGAGCGATTTATTGCCTGGTCTCTTGGAAATGTTATTTCAAATATGTATTTTAAACGCACCGATGGTGGGGCGCTTTTGCAAATGCAGTTGGAGAAAGAAGGAAATGAGGTGCAAATTGCGTCTGCTTCATATTTATTAATGTATGTTTACAAATATCTCGATGAAAATGCACAGATCCAATATCGCTTATTGCCTATGCATGAGTACATTGGACAGCAACATTTTTTTAAAGATGATTCTTATGATAAAATGCTGAAATATAAATCTTTGGCTGATCCGGTAATGGAACATAATGTCAATGTCCCGGCTTGGCCGTAAACTTTTAATTTATGAAAGCTCTTTCTGTTTTTTTTGCGTTGATATTGTTTGCATTTGCAGCGCCTATTTTCGGACAGGTTGATGCCGGAAATGACGCGTTACTTGAAGTCCGTTTAGAACCTGCTGAAGCCGGAAAATTAAATGTTAATCTTGCAAAAGATAGTACATCGTCTGACATTCCACCATCGCAAGTTGAGTTTTCTTTAGATTTATTTGCCGGATGGAAATGTGTTGATACAGTTATTGGTTACGATGAGTCCGGTAACCCTACTGCATTAAAATTTGTTGCCGAAAGACTTTCAAAATCTGCTTTTGCGGATACCGTAATTATTTCAGAAATATTCTTTTGTGCTCATTTGGCAGATAGTTTATCGAATTGGTTTGAATTAACCAATATAAGTGACCGAGAAATCCGACTGAAAAATGCCATGATTCAAACTGCAGCAGGGAAACAATATATCACAACGGAATTATTGCTACCGCCAAAATCCTGCGTAAAAGTTGGAGCCGATTCATTGATGATGAATTTTCGTAAAGATTCACTTTTCCTTGTTGATTCAGCAAATCGTATTATTTCAACGATGGAGTGGGATACAAGCATTATGAATTTGCCACAAGATTCCATATTTAGTTTGGAGATAATTGATGTGTTTAAATCTGCTTCAGATGTTTCTAATTGGGAAATTATTTATGGAGCCGGAAGGGGTGGACTGTGCCCTGAGAAATACACACAAAGCCTTGGTGAAGACTCAATCTGGAATTGGTTGCAGTTTGTTGTTTGGGGTATTGCGGCTGTTTTACTTATTTTAATTCTTGGTTTAAGTTTGAAAAAACGCAAAAAGTAAAAGCCGGAACTTTCCGACTTTTACTTGATGTTTTGTGTTTGTTATGTAGTGCAAAACCCGTTTGTGCTTATTTAATAGCAATTTCTTTTGCTGGTTTAGGCTTTGCCTCTTCACGTTTTGGTAATGTAAGCATTAGAATTCCGTTTTCATAGGTCGCTGAAATCTTGTCGCTGTCAATTACCTCACTTGAAATTCTGAAACTCCTAGAAAAAGCCCCTTTGGAAAATTCGCAGCGTGTGTAGTTTGCTTGATCGTCTGTTTGTTCTTCTTCTACTTCTGCAGATACCTCCAAACGATCGTCTTCAAATTTAATGCGAAAATCTTCTTTTTTCATTCCCGGTGCAACAAGTTCCATCAGGAATTCATTTTCACGTTCCAGAATATTTACTGCCGGTCTGAATTTCTTATTTGGTGATAAGTCATTCACATCTTCATTTATCATACGGTTCAACATACTTGAAAAATAGTTGTTCAATCCGTTTTCCGCTGTGTTGTTGTTTGTTCTTACTAGTGTCATAATTTTTTCTCCTGTATTTTAGTTTCTATTTAACAATTTGTTTTCGATACAGGAATTATCAAAGGATGTGCCATCATTTTTGAGAAAAACAGGCTGCTTCTTGCTAAGTTAATGTAAATAAGGCGTTAGCAGATTATTTTGCGGCATATGACTAAGCTTAATGGCATGACAAAATGGCAAAGCAGATGCCGTCAGCATGCCAAGATGGCAAATTAGAATGATTCTTAATGATGATATGGCAGTATTTGTTTAAATTATTGTCAGTTTAAACGGATAATGGATTTTTACAGGAACTGCTTTCCCATTATGCATTCCAACTGTCCATGATTTCGCGTGACGCTTAATTTGATAAATAACCTGCTTGTCAATGTCTTTATTGATGCTATTTTCAATCCAGGCTTGTTTTATACTTCCATCCGCTTCTACAATAAAAACAACTTCGCCATGTGTGTCAGTAATTGGCATTGTCGATACTTCATTGAAGTCAATTTGCGCAATGAATTCAAAAAGATCGTGTTTGCATTTTGGCATTTCTTCTACTTTCGTGTAAACTCTTCGGTTTAAAACAAAGTCCAAATAGTATTCTGTGCTATCACTTTCAGGATTTGGAGTGAGTGCAAATGCTGAGCTTCCTGTCAAGCATATTAATAGCATGAAAATTATGTGTTTCATAATCAAAGTATTTAAAAAATTCTGTCTATGCTAGAGCAAATCTATCAAAAATATACTAAAACCAAAGAATTGTTGTTTTGATAAGGACGAGAAAAGTGAAGGAATATGCACTTATTTCTATTTATTTTGTATAAGGGCTTGTAAATCAGGTTGATTTGTATAATAGTGAGAATTGAGCTTTTGTGTTTAATTTATTTCCAGAGTTTCTTAAGTCGTTCAGTTATTTTGTTTTCAGTGGGATTATCGCCTGGAATATAGAATTTTACAGATTGTAAATCATCCGGTAGATACGATTGATTTACGAAATTTCCGGGATAATCATGTGCGTAACGATAATCTTTTCCATAACCCAAGTCTTTCATTAGTTTCGTTGGTGCATTTCTTAAATGTAGTGGAACAGGTGATGGTTTTTCTTTTCTCACCAAATCCAAGGCTTGGTTTATTGCAATGTAGGCTGAATTGCTTTTTGCTGAAACAGCGAGATAAATGCTGCATTCTGCAAGAATAATACGGGCTTCCGGCATTCCGATTTTATGCACGGAATCAAAGCAGGCATTTGCCATTTGCAAAGCATTGGGATTCGCTAATCCGATGTCTTCGGCAGCGAGAATGATTAAACGACGGGCAATGAATTCCGGTTTTTC
>JAQIBY010000047.1 GCA_027858835.1 Bacteroidales bacterium
AATCCACCTGAAATCTGAGAAAACGCAGTACTGCTTATTAAAGCAAATAAAACAAAGGCGAGGATAATCTTTTTCATAATATTGTCGTTTTTAATTTGGATACATTAATTTTGTTCAATGCAAATATATAGAAAAAATTGTGCCATTATGAAAACAAAGCGTAGTAAAGTTATATTTTTTTCTTTAATTCTCATCGGAATCCTTACCGTTTTATGGGTTTTCCTCAGCAATCAGAAGAGTCCATTGAAGGTTGATGTCTCTGATATAGAAGTAAATATTGAAGTTCAACGTTTTGATAAGGATTTATTTACCGATTATGAGTCAATTGAAATGCATGCTCGAAATTTAGAAAACCAATATCCGGATTTTTTCCCGCTGTTTACGCAACAAATCATTAAAATTGGACATAGTGGAAACAAGTCGTTTAATGAATATCTTGATGCATTTATCACTGACTATACCGTTACCCAGGCCAAAGATGCTGTGTTTGATGAATTTCAGGATGTTTCCGACATTGAAAAAAGTTTGAATGACGGATTCAAGTATTTCTTATATTATTTCCCTGAATATCAAACCCCTAAAGTCATTACTTTTATCGCGGGGTTTAATCACTCAGTGGTAACTACCGATAAATTGATTGGTATCGGTTTGGATAAGTACCTTGGTGCGGAATGTGAATTTTATCATATGATGAAAATTCCTCAGTATGCAGCCAAAAATATGCGCAAGGAAATGATCCCCGTTGATTGTATGTCTGCATGGGCTGAAATGGAATTTCCCAATACTGACTCCACTGACTACCTGGCTTATAGCATGATTTACCAGGGAAAATTATTGTATTTTTTAGATGCCATGTATCCGGAAATGTCAGATCATCTGAAAATTGGGTTTCTTGAAGAAAAAATTGCCTATTGTCAGCATTTTGAAGCATTTATGTGGGAATATCTGGTATCTGAAAATTTATTGTTTTCAACCGATTATCTTCAGCAACGGAAATTTTTAGGCGATGCTCCATTTACCGCTGCATTCGGAAATGATTCTCCCGGTCGTGCTGCTGCCTGGATTGGCTGGCAAATTGTCCGAGCCTATGTGCGGGAAAACAAAGTTGACTTACCTGCCCTGATGCAAGAAACCGATTATCAGAAAATTATGAATTTGTCTTATTACGACCCGAAGTAATTCAATAACATACTGAGAATTACAACAAACATACCTACAAAAAAATGTATTATTTTTTAAGTTCGGCCTCCCCTTTATGAAACTCAAGATATTTTTTTGATAATAACCCCAGTAAGTTGCTAAAGCTACTCATGGCTTGCTCCGTATCTTTTGTGATTTTTCGTTTCTGCAAACGAAGCATTAATAACGAATATAAGGCGTTTAAACAGACTTGTACATCATTGGCTGATTTTTCCTTACTTTTTTCCCGAAATAATTCAATATTTGGAGCTGCAATCCGAGCAAATTCATGATAAGTCGTTTCACTATCATCATTCAATAAGTACAAGTGAAATTCTTGCAAATCATTTACCTGATTAATTAAAAATTGCAAATGTCCTTTCTCTTTAATTTTTTCGTCCTGCATTTGTTGGATCAGGCCTTGATACCAGAAAATCATTTCCCGTTTTTCATTTTCACTGATGTCAAAACCGGCAATTAATTTTTCTTTAATAATGTTCATATTAAATTGGCAAGCCCTAATCATGTCCTCAATTTGCCACATGTACAGGACATATTCAGCCGGATTTTCTTGTTTTTTTTGTTTAGCTATGATCATTTGTATGGATTAAATTTATCAATTTGTCTTCGTTCTTTTTTCGTCGGTCGTCCGCTTCCTTTTTCCCGTGACGTTCCTGTTTTTCTCGCCAGCCTAAGTTCTTCAAATGCCTCTTGCGCTGTTGTTTCAGTAATAAAATCAGGAACAAGCTTAGCAGATACCCGGTTACTTAATAGTGATTTCACCACAAAAGTACGAATAATTGGCGGAACTTTAATTTCAAGCTTATCCCCAACACGAACATTTGCGGATGCTTTTACAGCCTGATTGTTTAGCAAAACATGTTTGCTGCGACAAGCATCTGTTGCCATTGTTCTGGTTTTGTAAAGCCGCACTGACCACAAAAACTTATCAATTCGTTCGCTCTCAGATTTGGTCATAAAATCAAATTTTTCGGACGTAAAGTTACAAAGCCTTTTATGAATTGGAAAAAATTATTACTTTGGAGCATCAAAATGTTCGTTTAATTAAGCTGAAAACCCATGAGAAAATCTTTTTACTTTTTGTTGCTATGCCTGATGTCTGTGACATTAACAGCGCAGGATAAAGAAATCGGAGAGTTCCAAAATTCCGACGAAAAAATTAATCCAGATGCCTTTGATCGCGAATTATTAAATCAATTGGTACTGAAAGAGGTCAATATGTTTATGGACTCGGTTGGATTAGAAGGCTTTATTGATAGTAAATTTCTGACAAAAATAGCAGAAGATCATGCAGCTGAAATGGCGGTAAACAGTTCCGCATCCACCGAAGGAAAAGGAAAAACAAAAGACGTGCGGTCACGAATTCAGTATTATGGAGGAAGTGGAATAGGTGATGAGCTTGTTATGCGATTTTCAATCAAAACAACGGAAGCATATTATACATACGAGGAATTGGCGCGTAATATCGTGCTAAAATGGTCAAGCTCTGTAAGAACAGTCAGAAAACTAAATCGCGAGGAATTTTATCAAGCCGGTGTGGGTTCTGCCTTAGATGATTCTAAAAAGAAGGTGTATGTGTCTTTCTTTATGGGAAATTATTACACGCAAAATGCAGGTGCTTACCGCATTGATGAAATGACAGTCCCTTACACAACCAAAAAGTACGGACTGAATCCATGGGACTATGCGCCCTGCCGTAAAACAAAACGCTATTTCCCAGATATTGTTGATTTACAGGATGGGTTAAGTATTAATCAAAATGGCGAAATCATTTTTAAATTTAACGATCTCAGACATTTTAAACGCCTAATCCGAAGTAAAAAAGACGGACTTGCTGTTGATATCGTTCAAAAATCACAATATAAAAATTGCAAAGCAG
Source organism: Bacteroidales bacterium (assembly GCA_027858835.1). Classification (GTDB taxonomy): domain Bacteria; phylum Bacteroidota; class Bacteroidia; order Bacteroidales; family ML635J-15; genus JAQIBY01. The sequence continues at coordinate 3,080 of JAQIBY010000047.1, forward strand.
CAAATATCGTGGATTACGAACGAGTAAACCGCGGAATTATGACTAAACGAATGTGGAGTAAAAAGATTTACAAAAAAAATATCGCTCCAGCTGAAGGGAAACGTCAACGTGTTACCAAACTTGAAGTGATTTTAGGCGAATTGCCTGAAGAATTAAATCCTGAAGATGTGGAACTTAATCTTATGATTATTCAAAACAAACATGTTTGTCATAATATCCCGCCAAGTTTTAAAATTGATGCAGGGTATGAATACAGTCAAAAAATCGACTTAATGCCGGACACCATTGTTCCTGAGGGTGTTCCTGCATATAAACCAGAAGCAACAACCAATAAATTTTCATTCCGTATTCCGTTTGAAAGAAACAAATATGATTACAAAATGGAAGACATTCAACCGGTTGTTAATACGCTAAATGAACCCGATTTTATTATTAACAAAGTACATGTTGCGGCTTACTCTTCGCTTGAAGGAAATGTTAAAGCCAATGAAAAACTCCAAAAACAACGGGCACAAAGCATTGTCAATGCGCTAAAACGAAATCAGAATGAAAGCTTGATTGATTCTGTATCCGCACAAGCCAACTGGGATGATTTCAAAAAAGATGTCATGAGCACTGTTTATGAGAAAATGGCTGCAATGACTAAGGAGGAGGCGATACAACACATTCAATCCAAAGGCCTCGCAAAAAAGCTGGAGCCTATTCTCAAAAATCACAGGTACGCTGATGTTACTGTTTGGGTAACTTATGATATTGATGGTGATAAAGAAGAAATGTATGTACTCGACCAGTTTAATAAAGCAATTAAAGCCGGAGACCTAGCACAAGCGCTTTCAATCCAAAAATACATGTTAGAACAGGTTGCTCAAGGAAATTACGAAAAACAAAGCGTTGACGGAATGGAAATCCCCGAAGGTGCTGATTACGCAGGGCTGAACATGAATAAAATTTGCATGCAGAAAATGACTTATAATGATATCATTGATGAAGATTATCAGGAAAACATTAATGAACTTTGGAAACTTGATGAAAAAAACCCCTACATCTATTTTAATAAATTGTATTGCGGCGTACTGCTTAATGACGTAACAGATGAATATGTGCGAGAAGATTTGCAGGCTGAAGTCGATTATCTCTACGATTTCGAACTTCCTAAAAAGCAAATCGATTTGTTAAATATTGAAATGCAGTATCATCTGATGGATGAGTTTAAAGATTCTGTTGGATATGATCATCCAATCGTTGTGGAAAGCCTTGAGCGCATAAAAGATATCATTATTTTTGATGAAGTAAACTGGCAAAACTCACTCAAACTCGCTAGTGTATTCCTGAATCACGGTGATTATGATTATGCCTTTTCTTTACTCAACCCATTTATTAAAGAGGATAATGTATTTCCTGAATTACTCTTTACTTACATCAGCCTTTGTTCAAAAGTTGACTTTAAATATCACTCAAATAAATTTGTGCTGGCAATGGAAAAGGCTAGAGAAACAGATCCGGATAGGTTCTGTGACTTGTTTAAAGGCAAGGAAGCATTTCCACGACAGGTTTTTGCCAACGATAAAATCAAACAAATGTATTGTGAAACTTGTAAATAACACAACATGACACAATTAAAAAATATGCACCCTCAGGCAAGTTTGCGTGGGGGTGTTGTTTTAAAAACAATCGCATTAAGTTTTCTTGGAATTTGCTTTAGCCTTGTGAGTTTTGCACAACATTATGTTGAAGGCGAATTTATTGGCGGACAAGGAATGGAAATTCTGGTCGGTGAACATTTCGGTGATAATTCCAGAATTATTGACACCATTAAACCGGATGAATCCGGACGATTTAAATATCAAGTAGATTCAAGCGCTGAAAAAGGCTTGTATCGGTTTTATCTCAATGACAGACTTTGGCTGGATTTCATCCTCGGATTTGAAGACCTGCGTTTTCAAACAGTCGCTGCAGCACCAGAGCATAGCCTTATCATCTTTGAAGGTGAACAGAATGAAGCATTGTACGATTTCCATCGAATGAGTGACAAAAAATCAGAGGCAAAAACTGTCTTGCAGAATTTTGTTGCAGACTATCCAAATCAGGATAAAGCAATGAAAGCCGTCAGAAAACAGTTGAAGAAAATTGTAAAAAAAGAGCAGAATTATCTAAAGAAACTTGAGAAAAACCAACCAGATGCTTTTGTTACTGATTATTTGAACTTTCTGTACAAACAAAGTTTGGAAAGCTATGCCTCCGGTAAACGGGAAGATAAAACCCATGCATTTCGTAATCGAGACTGGAATAATCCTGCCTTGCTGAATTCAAATGCTTATGCAAAAGGGATTATTGACTTTTTGATGTTGTATGCAAATCCCAATGCCGGACAAGAGCAACAAGCCGCATTATTCCGCATGGCGATAGATTCATTGTTCACTTTTATCCCACCTACTACAAAAGTGTATGATTATACTGCATTGTATCTGATGGAAGGTTTTGAACAATATGAAATGGAATCGGTCATTATGTATGTCGTGAAAAACTATTCCGATAATTGCAGCCAAACAGAGGCAAAGCTTTCAAATCGAATTGATTTTTACCGAAACTTTTATAATGGAGCAGAAATTCCTGACTTTGTATTGAGCCGTCAAAACAATGAAGAAATACATTTCTATGATCTGGTGGAAGGAATAACATTACTGGTATTTTGGGCAACAGATTGTCCGCATTGCGCCCAAATGAATCTGGCACTTAAAGAAATGTATCCTGAATTTCATCGAAAAGGCGTTAAAATCGTTTCTGTATCTTTGGATGAGGACATGGAGGATTTGAGCCGCTATCTGAAACAATCTAATTTGCCTTGGCCGGTCTATGCCGATGGAGAAGCTTGGGATAGTCCGATAGTGGAAACCTTCCATTTATATGCTACACCCACGATGTTTCTCGTAAATGAAAATTATCGACTGCTTGGTAAGCCCATGAATTTAAACCAACTCGTCTTTCTTGTAAATCAAATTCAATGAAACGACCTGTTTTCATATTGATTTTCTGCTTACTTAACGGACTTTCACTTACCGCTCAGGATTTTTATTTTGTTCAAATTACTGATACCCACCTAGAATATCGTAATCATACCAAAGTAACAAATGAAATTGTCGAATCAATTAATAATCTACCTTTTGACATTGGATTTGTCGTGCATACAGGGGATGTTTTTCAGGATAATCTACACGATCAAGCTGCTGTGAATGACTTTTACAAAATGAAGAAAAGTTTGAATCCACCATTGTATGTTTTGCCGGGAAATCATGATTTGCTTCCTAAAGATTATGTCAATCTTGTCACAAAATATCAAAATGAAATCGGACCGCTGAATCAAATTAAATATTACGACTCAGTATATCTTGTATTATTTTATTCCATCCCATTTGCAGACACGTTATTACCCGATGTGGAAACGCAAAAACAATGGATAGAGCACAGCTTATCACGACTGAAAGATGAGCAGGTTTTATTGTTTCATCACCAGCCAAGTGTGCCCGATTTTTATTTAAATAAAGTGCATGAAGTTTGGCCGAAAGTAATGCGCAAATATTGGTCAGATTTATTGAATAAAAATCAGGTAGAAGCTGTTATTACCGGACATTTTCATCGCGATGAACATCATTATCTCGGAGATGTTCCATTATTTGTATCACCTTCAATTGCAGGATTTTGGGGCAGACAAGCCTCCTATCGTGTATATCATTATCAAGAAGGAAAACTCACATATCAAACCGTTTATTATAATGAATAAAATCCCACCCGTAAAATCAGTTGCTTTTGTTAAAAGCAGTACAAATCTGGAACAATGTCCGACAGAGAAACGAAACGAATTTGCGTTTATCGGAAGATCTAATGTCGGGAAATCGTCCCTGATTAATATGCTGATGCAGCGGAATAAACTTGCAAAGATCTCATCAACTCCAGGCAAAACACGCACCATCAATCATTTTATTGTCAATGACGATTGGTTTTTGGTTGACCTTCCCGGATACGGATACGCAAAACGCTCAAAATCTGAACGCAGCACCTTTTCACAAATGATTCAAGGTTATGTACTGAAACACGAGCGATTGCTTTTGTTGTTTGTGCTTATTGATTTACGCTTGCCGCCGCAAAAAGCCGATTTGGAATTTTTTGAGCTCTGTGGTGAAAATCAAATTCCATTTCATATTGTCTTTACCAAATATGATAAAGTAAAAGCGGGTCAACGTGAAAAAAATCTGAAAGATTATCTTGACAAAATGTTAGAAACTTGGGCAGAAATGCCGCATTATTACGTAACCTCTTCAAAAACAGGCTTAGGCAGAGATGAAATTATGAAAAGCATCAATAAATTAAATGCCGATTTTCCGGTTAAAAAGTTTTGAAAAAAAACGTGTGATTTTGCGCTTGAAATTATAAATTTGTGCAAACAAAAACACACAGTCATGTCCACAGATTCACCCATTAAATTTTTTAGCGGAAAAGCTTCCCGTTATGTCGCTGAAGATATTGTAAACGCCTATGGCACGTCACTCGGAGCCTCTAATTTACAGGTTTTTAGCGACGGAGAATTTCAGCCCAGCTTAGATGAAACCGTTCGAGGCCATCAAATATTTATCATTCAATCTACCTTTCCACCCATTGACAATTTATTTGAACTTTTATTAATGATTGACGCAGCAAAACGCGCATCTGCTTATAAAGTAAATGTTGTTCTCCCGTATTACGGATGGGCTCGTCAGGATAGAAAAGACAAACCCAGAGTTTCAATCGGAGCAAAATTAGTTGCAGACTTATTGCATGCATCAGGTGCTGACCGTGTAATGACTATGGACTTGCATGCCGACCAAATTCAAGGCTTTTTTAATGTCCCGGTTGACCATGTATATGCATCTGCATTATTTGTGGATTACATCAAAAATCTGAATCTCGATGATATGGTCATTGCATCTCCGGATATGGGAGGTACCAAAAGAGCAAATGCCTATTCAAAATTCATGAAATGTCCCATGGTTATTTGCCATAAAGTTAGGGAAAAAGCAAATCAGGTTGATGAATTGCGAATAATCGGCGATGTGGAAGGAAAAAATGTCATTATCGTTGATGACATGATTGATACTGCCGGAACCATAAAACTTGCAGCTGATATGATGATGGACAGCGGGGCAAAATCTGTCAGAGCCGTTGCTACTCATCCGGTATTGTCAGGCCCTGCCTACGACCGAATTAACGAATCTGCATTAACAGAGGTTGTTGTGACAAATTCTATCCCATTAACCCAAAAATCGGATAAAATTACGGTACTTTCAATCGGACAACTCTTTGCAGATGTTATTCGTAAAGTTTACACACACCAGTCAATCAGCAGTGTTTTCATTCAATCAAAATAGTTGCAAGCCCAGCTTATCAATTTCAATACTAAAAGATTACGCAATTTAAAATATACTTATTATCTTTGCGCCCTAATTTGATAATCGAGTGATGGGGGCTAATTGCCCAAGTAGCTCACAAAGAAACAATTATGAAGATTTTAAAAGTTAAAACCGAAAAGCGTACCGAACTCGGTAAAACCGCAAATCGTAAGTTGAGAAAACAAGACCGTATTCCTGGTGTCCTTTATGGAGGTGAAGAAGTTTTGCATTTCCACATGTTCAGAAATGATTTGAGACATTTGCTTTTTACTCCGGAAGTTTATTTCATTGAGTTAGAAATCGAAGGAAAAACTTATCGTTCAATCAAACAAGAAGCACAGTTTCATCCCGTAACTGACCAAGTTTTACATGTCGATTTTCTCGAAATTTTCGATGGAAAACCGGTTGCCATGAACATTCCTTTGAATGTTGTCGGACAATCAGTCGGTGTGAAAAAAGGTGGTGTGTTGAAACAGGATATGAGATACATTCTCATGAAAGGAATTCCGTCTGTATTGCCCGAAAAAATCGTTGTTGACATTACAGACCTCGATATCGGTGACAGCCGCAAAATTGGTGATCTCGATGTAAAAGACGTTGAATTCTTAGTGAATGAAGACGTCTCCGTTGTGGGTATTGTTGCTGCAAGAGGACTTGCTGAGGAAGAGGAAGAAGAAGGCGAAGAAGGTGAAGAAGGCGAAGAAGGTGAAGAATCTGAAGGTGCTGATGCTTCTGAAGAAAAAGCCGAATAGGCTAAAAAAGATTGTCCTGTGAAGTATCTAATTGTCGGCTTGGGGAATCCCGGCCTGGATTACGAAAACACACGACATAACATAGGATTTATGGTATTGGATTCCTTAGCTAAGGAATCCAATGCTGTTTTTAAGGATACCCGTTATGCGTGGCGAACCGAAATTAAGCACAAAGGACGTACACTCGTGCTTATCAAACCCTCTACTTTTATGAATCGCAGCGGAAACGCCGTGCGATATTGGCTGAACAAAGAAAAGCTGGATTTTGACAGACTATTCGTCATTTTTGACGATGTGGCACTCGATTTCGGACGGCTGCGTATTCGTGCCAAAGGCGGAAATGCGGGACATAACGGAATAGGAAACATTTTTGATGTATTGGGAACCAATCAAATTCCAAGAATGAGGATTGGTATTGGGCAAGATTTTCCGAGAGGGAGACAAATCGATTATGTGCTCGGTAAAATGACAGAAGGCGAAAAAGCCGAATTCAATTTGCAAATTGATAAATACATTGATGCAATTAAATCGTTTTCTACGATTGGACTTGAGCGTACCATGAATTATTTCAATAAATAATCCCAAAATCTTTGCAGTTTTTTGTAACTTCGTAAAAAACATATGCATTGATTAAATATTTTCAAATATTACTTGCGAAACTTGTTGGATGGATGGCTTTTGCAAAATTGCCACCACAATTATTGCGTTGGTTTATCCGCCTATATATCAAGTACTACAAAATCTCACTTGATGATTTTGACTACAATGAAAAAGAAATTTCCTGTTTTAATGATTTTTTTACCCGAAAACTAAAACCGAATGTAAGGCCTTTAGGAAAAGATATTGTTTCACCTGTTGATGCTTGTGTTTATGCGGTTGGGGAAATTCATAATGGACAAATATTTCAGATAAAAGACCAGGAAATTACGGTTGAAGGCTTACTTGACGCCGATCGGTTTATCGCTGATTATTTTATGAGTTTTTACCTCAGCCCTGCAGATTACCATCGGTTTCATGCACCTGTTGATTTGAAGGTAACAAGCATAGAATATATTCCCGGAATGTTTTATTCAGTCCGCCCGAAAATTGCAAAAAAACGGAAGGTTTTTCTTAAAAATGAACGGGTGGTTTTAGATTGTGAAACTGCTCATGGGAAACTATACTTGGTTTTTGTTGCGGCACAAAATGTCGGCAAAATTGAACTTAAAGCTTTGGGGGGAACTTGTCCTGGCAAGAAAGCAATCACTTTATTTGATGAATTTCAACAGTCAGAGTTTCAAAAAGGAGATGAGTTGGGCGTTTTTCACATGGGCTCTTCAGTGGTAATGCTTACTGAAAATACCCCGCTCAAATCAGTTGAAAACTATCCAATCAAAATGGGCGAAAGTATTGAGGAGAAATCCCACAATGGAAATAAATAGCCTCCGCTAGAAACGTCACGATTTTAATTCTCACAATCAAAAATGCAAATAAAACACTTTACATAATTGCTTGTATTCTGCACTGTAATCATGTCGTTGCAAAATTTCAATGCAAGTAATATCTGTTTCAATTGCGCTTACCGGACTTTTCCCGTAACAAACAATTACCCGATGGCATGCTTTTAAAATATTCGGACGAACATAATGTATGGCTTTTAATGACAGTCCACTATCTTTAGCGTATTGATTAAGTTTTTGCAGTGATTCAATCGGATAAATAAGCCATAAATCACCATCAAAACTCAGCGATTTTTGTGCAAATTCAAAAATAGATTTGGCAGGTAGAAACTCCTCATTTCTGCTTTGCGCACGAATCTCATCTGACGATTTCTTTGCATTTTGATAAAATGGAGGGTTGCTTAAAATACAATCAAATTGTTGAGTGCTGCTATAATTCTGCAAAGCAGTGTGAAAAACCTCTATGCGATCTGCCCAAGGAGAATTCATGCTGTTTTCTTTTGCTTGTAAACAGGCTTTTGCATCCACATCAATCGCAGTGATTTTTGCAGACGAGAATTTTTGTGCCATCATGAGGGCAAGCAGACCTGTACCCGTTCCAATATCAAGTATTTTTTTCGGAGATTTCTCAGAGGAAATCATGGCTCCGAGCAATACCCCGTCAGTACCGACTTTCATGCTGCATTTATCTTGGCGAACACTAAATTGCTTAAAAACAAACTGCGAATTTTTCATTTCGGATTGTCGTTTAAAAAAAGTGCCAAATCGTATTTTACCGGATCTTCCACATCGAATTTTCTTAATTGTTCGGTAATTTCTAATGCGGTGTGCAAATCATTTTGCTTGCGTGTTGTCAGTCCGTAAAACCGAGCTGAATTTGCCGTATGCACATCCAAAGGGATAATCAGTTGTGAAGTCGGAATATTTTCCCAAATTCCAAAATCAATGCCTTTTTCGTCACGGCGTATCATCCAACGCAAAAACATGTTGAGACGTTTAGCCGCTGCTTTTTTACGGACATTTGCAATATGCTTTTCACTGCGCTTCTCATGTGGATATGCCAACAATGCGGTTCTTAAATCATACAGACCGTCAAGTATTGGTTTATCAATAAAAAAGTATTGTAAACTTTGATGCTTTCGATAAATAGATTGTAGCGATTTGAGTAAAAAACAGGCATCCTCGCTATTCATTGTGCGATACTTAAAATATGACGAAAACTGAAGCTGCTTTTCTGAGGCATTTAACAAAAAATCATGCGGGTTTCCCCCCATTGGCCGCAATAAATTATCTGCCGCCCGAATAATCATATCTCGTCGTCCCCAGGAGAGCAAAGCTGTCAAAAACCCACTTAATTCAACATCTTCAGGTCGAGAAAAGCGATGCGGAATTGATATCGGATCAAAGGGTATAAAATCCTCAGCCCGAATTGAATTCAAGCGTTCATCCAATATGGTTTTGAGATTTTGCATTGCTGCAAGATAAGATGATTTGAATTTTCTCCCAATATTTTATTATAATTTCAAGTTTTAAAAGTGATTTGTTTCTAAAATTCTGCAAATTTGTGGAAAATCGGAAATATATCACGGCAGGATTTTTGCTTTGTTGGGATTTTAGAATGTTTAGAATTATATTTGACTGTAATTATGTATTTAGTTTTATTCATAAAAGGTTTAATTCTCGGTGTTGCAGTATCTGCACCCCTTGGTCCCATGGCAATGATTGTGGTTCAACGCAGTTTAAACAGCGGAAGAAAGCATGGATTGTTAAGTGGAGTCGGTGTCGCCGCTTCAGATATAAGTTACGCAATAATTGCGGCATTTGGCTTAAGTGTGATCATCGGATTTATATTGAATCATCAAATTCCTTTTAAGCTCATTGGTGCAACTGTGCTTATTCTTGTCGGGCTGAAATTCGGTTTTTCTGATCCGGTTAAAATGAAACGCAAAGCTTTACGCAGACAATCAAACGGGAATCCACTGACTGTGATTGGCGAAATGTACCTAATGACCTTAACAAATCCTGCAAGTTTATTTCTTTTGGGTGCGGCTTTTGCCGGTTTTGGAATAATACAACATGAAACCTCCTCCATCTCAATTTTCATAATGTTACTTGGTGTTGCTTTAGGGACACTAATATGGTGGGTTTTTCTGACCTGGATTTTAAGTTTACTCAAAAAACGCATTCGGTTGAGACATTTATTCTGGATTAACCGAATTGTAGGGATCGTGATTATTGTGATTGGCTTAAGTGCACTTGCAAGCGTTTTTCTTGATGATTTTATAATTAAAATCTAAGCACTATTTCCTGTTTTGTGCACTATGACGACGCAAAACAAGACAACTGAGAATCAACGAATTAGATTCTGAAAATTCTAAAACTCTTTTGTCACTGTTTTTGCAATTTCGAACCCGAAAACGTTTGAGTTCGAGAGCAAAAACACCGCCAAAAGCCATGTTCATACATTTTTCTCAACACCCGGACTGCGTTCCTTGTCCGGGCTTACCAATATTTTGTCCCTAACGGGACAGATTTATTTCAAAACGATAATTAATTAATTTATATCATATCAATTTTGAGATGAAATAAATCCATTGTGCGTGTTTTTGGTTATGTCCCATTAGGGACAAAATATCGGTAAAAACTATAAATGAAAAAAAACCGTGCCGTAGGTACGGAATATTTTTAAGACATGTTTTGGGTCATGCAATGCTCAAAACAGGGTGCGGCTTTTGCCGGATTTGGTATAATACAACATAAAACCTCTTCCATCTCAATTTTCATAATGTTACTTGGTGTTGCTTTAGGGACACTAATATGGTGGGTTTTTCTGACCTGGATTTTAAGTTTACTCAAAAAACGCATTCGGTTGAGACATTTATTTTGGATTAACCGAATTGTAGGGATCGTGATTATTGTGATTGGTTTAAGCGCACTTGCAAGCGTTTTTCTTGATGATTTTATAATTAAACTCTAAGCAATTAGAATCATATCTAATCAAAAAAAAAATGCTTACCCACAAGTTGCAGATAAGCATTTTCTTAAAATCATTCAAAATTTATTCAACCACAACAGGGAATCGTTCTGACATTCCTGATTTATAATTCAACACAAGCATATACATTCCTGATGTTGCCGGCATTTCTAATGAAAAGGCTGAATTTTCGGGATTTGATTCCATCACCACACGGCCATCAATGGATAACACCTGAAGCGAAGTTACTTGTTCTGCAGCTTCTACAAACAAATCGCGTTTTACCGGATTTGGAAATAAAATTGTCTGTTGAGTTTGATTATCAAGCAAGGCTGTCAAGGTCTGAACTTGTGCAGCTTCTGTCGCAGCACATCCATTAGCTCCTGTAACTGCAACGGAATATACTCCTGCCGTTAATCCGATAATGGTTTCCGTATCACCACCTGTATTCCAATCAAATTCATATGGAAAGTCAGTTCCTGTAATTAAAACGGTAATTTCTCCATCGCCGGCAAGCGGTGCTGATTCATGAGTTACTTCAAAATCAAGCTCAGGGCGATCAAGCACGGTAACATAATCGGTAAAAATTTGCTCATCCGTTGTGGACTCATCATCCTCAACTAATAATGAAACCGTATAAACTCCGGGTTCGGTATAAGTATGTTCCGGTGTTTGTAAATCAGAGGATTCTCCATCACCAAAATTCCAAGTCCAGGCAGTAGGTGTGCCTACGGATAAATCCGTAAATTGAACTGTCAGATTTTCACATCCCTCTGTGATATCGGCAGAGAAATTTGCTGCCAATACTTCAGGTCCTTCAATCACTTCAGCATTTCCTGAAATACTACACCCATTGGCATCGGTAAGTGTTAAATAATATGTCCCGGGGCACAAACCGGATTGTACCGGTTGAGTCGGCAAAGTTTGCCACTGGTAATTGTAAGGAATAGTTCCACCGTTAGCTGTTGGCGTAATTTCACCATCACAAAGTGATAAGGCAGATTCATTTGTCACATCAAAATTCAAACTTAAAGGTTCAGGTTGAGATACAACAAATGATTCCATCGCCATACAGCCAATATCATCAGTTACTGACAGAGAATAGGTTCCGGCAACAAGTCCGGTAATGTCAGCAGTATTACCAACAGAAGTTCCGCTTTCATTTTCCCAGAAATACGAGTACACTCCTGAACCACCATTTACAAGAACCGACAATTCTCCATTCATATCACCATAACAGGCAAGCTCACTATCAGCTCCGGTGATTTCAATGTTATCATAAATGGTAATAAAATCTATTTTTGTTTCAACATCAGAACCTTGCGCATTAGCTACTGTAAGCGTTACGCTATATGTCCCGGGACTTGTGTAAGTAATTTGAGGGTTTTGCTCGCTGGATAGGGTGCCATTACCAAAGTCCCAATCCCAAGTTGTTGGCGTATTAGAGCTTTGATCAGAAAACTGAACAGTAAGAAATCCACAAGCCGAGGTAATGTCCGCAGAAAAATCTGCAATTGGTGGTTGTGGTCCTGAAAGTACTTCTACACTTTCAATAACAGTACATCCATAATCATCCGTTACCGTTACCTGATAATTTCCGGCACAAAGATTTTCGATTGTTGCATCATCAACACCAATTCCATTATCCCAAATAAATAAATAAGGACTTACTCCACCCGTTACATTGGCTACAACAGTGCCATCACATGCTCCGGCAACAGACTCATTAGTCGCCACAAGATTAACTTGCATTGCTTGATCCGCTTCATATACTGTATATGTTCCATTATCTGAACAGCCGGCTAAATCTGTAACGGTCAGGTAATACATTCCGCCTGTCAGATTATCCAGTGTTGCTGTGCTACCGATTTCCGTTCCACTTTCATTCTCCCAAACATAGGTATATGTTCCTTCACCACCGGAGACAATGGCAGACAAACTGCCATCTGAATCTCCGTAGCAGGTAACATTTCCGGTACCATTGGAAACAACTAGTTGGTCGTATACATGAATGTAGTCTGTCATGCTTTGTGTATCTGAACCTCCTACATTTGTTACTATAAGAGAGACCGTATATGTTCCGGGATTTGTGTAAACATGCTGCGGACTTTGATCCGTTGATGTATTTCCATCGCCGAAATCCCATTCCCATGATGTTGGATTTTCAGTACTTAAATCAGTAAATTGAACAGTTAAGTTTCCGCATGCTTCTGTTATATCTGCAGAAAAATCAGCAACAGGTGCTAGATTTTCTGAGGAAATCTCATCGCAACCCACTGTTGCACATCCAAAATCATTCGCAACTGTCACACAATAATTCCCGGCAGGTAAATCTGAAGCAGTTTGAGTTGATTGTTCAGGAAATGTATTCCAATTATAGGTTAGAGGAAGCTCATCTCCGGAAATGACATTTACGGTAATGCTACCATCTGAATTTGTTCCGGTTGCAGGCGTGCTTGTAAAAGAAAGTTCAGGATTTGGATTCACTATTAAGTTGACATTGTCAGTGGCAGTGCATCCGTTTGCATCCTCAACAGTCACCGTGTAATTTCCGGTTGTTGTTGCAACATAAGTTTGATCTGCGCCGCTAGGATTCCAAGTATATACAGAGAATCCTGCTCCGGCATCAAAGGTAAAGTCATCACCATCACAAATATCTATATCATCACCTAAATCAACAGTCGGGATATCATGGATTGTCACTGTCGCCGCGGTTCTGGAAGAAACACATGTTTCATCAATGCGCACCTGCCAGTCATAAAAATAGTAATAATACTCAAGATTACCGGCGGTGTTATCATGTATCGAAAGGATATCTGTTAATTCATAAGGGAAAGGCAATATAGTACCTCCGCCTCCATTACGGTAAAGATTCGGTGACTCGGGACCCATTAAAGTATAATTCGTACCTGCAGGCACGGTAAAATTCAATGTCACAACACTTTCCCCATCGGGAACAGCAAGCGTTGTACTTGCAATTTCCGTATCGGTATTATCAAGCAAGCTAATGGTTCTATCGCCGGCTCCATCAGCATAAACAGTAACAGATTCGATTACAAATTCGGTATAAGCGTCGAAAATCAAACCATGCTGATTCGCATTTGTAAAAAACCCGCCATCGCCAGTATTATCGACTTTTCCTGCAGAAAAAGACTGTGAGTTAATCAGAGTATTATCTGCATAAAGAATGGTCGTTGCCGTAAAATTATTTGTATAATCACTTCCGGTTGCCACAAAGTTTCCTCCGGTTTGAGCATCGTACCAGTTGATTTCACCAGCAGCTGTGGCAGATAATGTCACTGAGCCGGCTCCGCAGTTTTCTGCATCGGCGATAACCGGTGCATCCGGCATGTCAACCGTAATGTAATCGGTAATACTGGTATTATCTGTTCCGTAATCATTTGTGACTGTCAAACTCACTGTGTAAGTTCCATCGGCAGTATAGGTATGCAATGGATGTTGTTCATTTGAGGTATTACCATCACCAAAATCCCATGACCAGCCTGTTGCGAGGGCTGATTCATCCTGAAATTGGATTTCACCGGTGCATGTGCTGGTTTCAGCAGCTGAAAAAGTTGCAACCGGAGGATCTGTAGGACTATAGCAGGAAACGTTTGCAACCCAACCCGGTTCGGTAACGCCACCATCTGAATAAAACACAAAAGTAAGTGCTCCTGTAGCCGTTGAAGCGGTAACCACTCCATTGGTTCCGATAACTGTTGGATCCGTACCACAATAGGCTCCGATTTCAGTGGCGGATGAATTCTCTCCGTCATAGATCGTCAGGTAATCATAACAATCTGCTCCATTGGGCTCAACATCAAAGCTGGTAAACTCAACTTCGACAAAAGCTCCTGGTGTGGAAGGATAAATAGTCAGTTCATAGTTCTCATCGTTGGTGTAATCTGAGGTTCCGCCAGCATCGTAAAAGGAGCCACCACATTGTGTCACAGAACCGTTTTGCATGATGATATCAGGCTCAATTACTGTAATGTAGGTCGTTTTTGTTTCCGCATCACTGCCATAAGCGTTGGTTGCAGTCAGGCTGACATCGTAAGTACCAACAGTGTTGTATGTAATGCTCGGGTTCTGAGCAGTTTCGGCATTGGGTGTTCCGCCGTCAAACGTCCATGACCAGGAGGCAGGATTTCCGCTTGACAGGTCGGTAAAATCAACTGTGCTGCCTACACTTACGTTTGTAGCTGAAGCCGTAAAGTCTGCAGTGGGTGCTGTAGGTGCAGAAACAGTGATGTAATTCTCTTTCAACTCATTGACTGTACATCCTTCAGAGGTAATTTCCAGATTAACATCGTATGTCCCGGCCGTATTGTAATCAGCTGAGGGGTTTGCATCCGTTGAGCTGTTCGGTGTAGCTCCGGAAAGGATCCAGTTGTAAGCAGTGATGGTTCCGGTACTCTGATCTGTAAAACTCACTGTTGTCCCTTCAAAAACACTGGTCTGATCAGCGGTAAAGTCGGGAGCTCCAACATTATCTGGAATCATCTCAATATCCAAACGGACAGAATTATCGTTTGCAATTGTCACAGTATGCGTTTGTGTTTGATATCCTGCCAAAGTAAAAGTAAAATCATAAGTTCCATCATAAATTGGGCGATGATAATTCCCGACCGGTGCAGAAGAATAAACCTCCGTATTATCCTGATCATGTCCTACAATCTCAACTTTCACGTCAGTAAGCGGACTTCCTGTACATGCGTCAGTTACAACACCACGCAATCCGTAAAGCACCTGCTCTGTATAATCGAGCATGGCCTGTTCATTATAATCCCAATACGTATTCAGATATTCGGTTCCTAGCGTTTTTGTATCTGATATTTCAAGCGTAATTTCTCTGCAATTTTGATAATAATTCATGTAATCTTGTCTGGATCCGATCGCATAATACCAATCGGCACCATGTGTCACTCCGGAATCGTTATAACTCCCATAATCCATGGATCCCGGACCTTCAAAATAGGTTGCGGGCGCATCAATTTCAATCTGATCAGCATACACAAAGCCCACATGAACCCACCAATCATTATCAGGATGGATGTTTTCCCAGCTTTGCCATGCATCCCAAGGGTAATTTATCAATTCTATTCCACCATGGGTATTTACTGACATCACAAAGTCATGATTGGTCGCATAATCCATCATGCTCGTAATTTCTGTCTGTAAGGTGTAAGAATCCCCATTTACGGTAGGGAAATTACGATTCAGGTCAATGCCATTAGCATTTGCACGCGAAGAACCCGACACATCATCCAGCCCCGAAGATCCATTAAATGTTCCATCCGGATTTGCCAGAGGGTTTATATAAATTTCAATTTCATTAACAAGGTTTGTTACCTGAGCATCCGTTCCGTAATTAGAGAGCAAATAATCAGCCATACGGAGTAATAAAACATATCCTAACGTTTCATCTCCGTGCATTGTTCCACTCCACCAGAATTCCGGTTCATCCTCATCGGTTCCGATATTATCTGAAATAATTAGCGTTTTAATTGGCAAGCCTTCTTCTGAATATCCAATGATTTCCACCTGACATAAGTCCGGATAGTTAGTTACAAAATCATCCAACATTTGCAAATACACAGCATGTGTGGGGTATCTGTCCCAGCTTGCCATTTGCGCTGTGGTTGTTGCCATTGTCAGCGCTTTAGACTGATCGTAATACGATTCTACTGGTGAAAATTTTATGCCGTAAGTTAAAAATTGCGGAAAAGTAGCAGGTGTTGCATAGGCATATATGGTTGACCCTTCAACTTTATCAATCCAAAGTAATTGGTTTAGCTCCTGTAATATCTCAGTATCCTCACAGGTAAAATGGAAGAAAAACTCTCCGCGTTCCTCCAGTTTTTGGTTTGCAAATTCCAGTGTGGTTTGATTTTGTGCAAAAGCAAAACTCACTGATAATAACAACACGATTGATAGTAAAAATCTTAATCTCATAAAGCTTAATGTTTAATCATTATTTTTTGATGCTCGACATTTCCGTCTTTACGGACAAAGCGAACAAGGTATATTCCACTCATATATTCAGCAACTGACCATCTAATTTCAGAGGTCTGTATATTTTCTTTACGCAGCACTTTCCCAGTCATATCAATTAACTCAAGCAAATCATAATTTTCAGGATGCTGAAATTGAATAGTGAGCTGATTACTTACCGGATTAGGAAATATCTCATATTCTGATTTATCATGAGTTTCAAATATCGTATTTGTCAAAGTAATATGATTTGAGAAAACCTCTGTAGCACAATCATTTTCCACAACTAATACAACATTATAATCTCCGGGTTCCGCATACACATGGGTAGGATTTATTTCCGTACTATAGTTTTCATCACCGAAATCCCAAAGTATCTCGGTATAATATGTTGCATTACTTTGAAAGGCAACACTTAATCCATCAATTTCATGAGCATATTCATAGTTTGGGCCATCATTAATAATTGCAAAAACCGGCGTTTTTTCAGACAGGCAACTTGACGCTTTAATCTTCCAATTATAAAAATATGGATAGACTTGTTGTGATGAGCCCCAACCAATACCGGAATCAGAATCGTTAATAGAAATTAGGTTTTCTATTTCATACGGATAATCAAAAACGCTCATCCAAGTAACGCGGCCTTTATATAAGCCTGAATTTGCATTTGCTGCAAGTTGCAAATTTTCTCCAGGCTGTAAGTCGAAATTCAATGCGATTGTATGTTCTCCAGCATCAATATTCATGGTTTTTTCTTGCAATACTTCACCGCTGCTATTTCGCAGATAAATTGATCGTTCCCCGGGATTTTCGGCATAAACGGTAACTTCTTCAAGTGTGCATGCAGCAAGACAATCAAATTTTAGAAAATGTGAATTTGTTGTGTAATCATAATCTCCATCCACATCTTCGCTATTATCGAGTTCCCCGACAGAATTTATTTCACCCTCAAAAATCGCTTGAGCATAATACGTATGAGACGCTGTTAGTTCAGGAGTTGTATAATTTTGTCCGCTGGCAATATGCGATTCATCCATAAGGTTTTCATACCAATATATATCGCCGGAACTAAAGGCTGCAAGCTCAACACTACCGTTAGAAGTTTGGCAAAGTGTTTCTGAATGTACTGAATCCAAGCTTTGTAATTGCACTTGGAGATAATTCGTTTTTACGATTTCATCCGTCCCATTTTCATTACTTACGGATAAACTCACCGTATAATTTCCATTTTGCATGAAAGTATGCAGCGGATTTTCATTTGTTGATTGCGCTCCATCGCCAAAATCCCATGTGAAACTCAAATCCCCGCCTGCTTCTGATTCATTAAAAAACTGCACTTCAGGATTGCAGGAAATGATTGTATTGTTTGCAGAAAACTCAGCAGTTGGTGGTAATTCAGATAATGGAACCAATTGAACATCAAGATCAATTCGTTCGTCCTGAGAAAGATTCACTGTGATTGTTTTGCTTTTATATCCTTCGGCAGAATACGTTAAACTCCATTCACCGACACTTAGTAATCTATAATAATCTCCATTTGGCAATTCCGAGTACACTTGGGTGTTACGCTCATCATGTCCTTCAATAAACACCTCAGCAAACAAAGGTTCATCGGTAATTGAATCTGTCACAATACCGTGCACACCTTCCAATGCCTCCGCAAAATAATTAAGTAAAGCATTCCGGTTATAATTCCAGTGATCAGGCAGTTCTTCTGCATCAAGCAATTTGGGGTCTGACCATTCAAGAGTTACTTCACGACAATTTTCGTAATAATTAAAATAATCTTGACGTGATCCATCGGTTGTGTACCAAGCATAACCATTAGTAATCCCATCATTCATTAGTGTAAAATATCCGGATGGCGAATTTGCATGCACGGTATCCGCATATTTCCGTGATGTCTCGTACAACCAATCATCATCAGCATGTAATTCCTCCCAGCTATCCCAAGGATAATTTACCACTTCAGCACCGGAATGAGAGTTGGCAGCCATTACAAAATGCCGTTCAGCAGCAAAATTCATCATTGCAAGATTTTCCGCAGCGGTTTCATTTCCATCCGGGTTCCAAGAACCATTCGGATCAGGAAAATTTCTATTCAAATCAACACCATTTGCATTGTAACGTGTTGCACCACTAACATCGGTTTCACTATCTCCATAGGTACCATCAGGATTTGACAAAGGATTAATCCACAATTCGAGATTATTCACAAGATTATCCACCTGATCGTTATTTCCATAATTAGAAAGCAAATAATCTATCATTCGCAATGGCAAAATATAAGAAACCAATTCGTCACCATGCATCTGACCTGAAAGAAAAAATTCCGGCTCAGTTTCATCAAGATTTACATTGTCAGAGATTTTCACAACAAGTAGCGCTCTGCCTTCTTCGGAAAAGCCGATAGTATCAAGCCGACAGATATCTGGATAGTTATTGGCAAAACTCAGCATCATCTCCTGAAGCACATCCCAAGTAGGGTATCTATCCCAATTTTCCATTTCTGCAAAGCTATTAGCCATAGTGATAGCTCTAACGCCACCGTAATAAGGAGAATGAATTTCCATAGTCACATCAAGCGCCACCATTTTTTGATATTGCTTTTTGTTGAGATACACAATTAAATTATTTCCGGAAATCTTATCAACACTTGCATTTTTAGCGATTACCGGCAACAGATTTTTATCAAAATCATCAATTATCACAACAGCTTCACCCCGCTCATGTATAAGGGTTTCAATCTGTTGATTCTGAGCATAAACAGCTAAGCTTGAAAGCATAGATAACATGCACCCCACGTAAAAAAGTCTTATAATTTTCATAATCTCCGGTAAATTTGACCTAAAGTTAAAAATTTTGTCGTAAATTCACGACTGAAACCCCTGCATTATTAGATGCAAGAAGTTTTAATTTAGTTGTATGACAGAAAAAATTTGTTTAATCGGAAGCGGAAATGTTGGGACAAACCTCGGAATTAATCTTAAACAAAAAGGGATTAAGGTTGCTCAGGTGATAAGTCGAAACACTGACAACGCAAGGGATTTAGCAATAAAATTAGATGCTAAATACAGCATTGAAATATCAGATTTTGACCGCAGTTGTACCATCATTATTTTTTCTGTTTCTGATGATGCAATAAAGCCTCTGCTGCAATCAGTAAATTTTGAAAATCGATTACTGATTCATACCGCAGGCAGTGTTTCGGTTGATATTTTCTCTGATTACAGCGATTTTTTTGGTGTATTGTACCCTTTGCAGAGCTTTAAAAAAGCAGATTTTACGGATTTTTCAGACGTTCCGCTTTTTATTGAAGGAAATCGAGCAGAATCTTATCAGCGAATACAAAGCATCGCATCACAATTAAGCAATAAGGTTTACCATGCAGATTCGGAAATGCGGCTTCAAATTCATGTGGCTGCTGTTTTTGCTTGTAATTTCACAAACCATTTGTATCAAATTTCCCATGATTTGATAAAGGATATGCCAATCGGATTTGAGGTTTTTGCTCCATTAATCCGCAAAACAGCGGAACAGGCAATTAAGAAAGGAAATCCGGCTAAGACACAAACCGGACCGGCTGTTCGCAACGACAAAGGAAGCATGGGAAAACATCTGCAACAGCTAAAACAAAATGAAAGTCTTGTAGAATTGTATAAATTCATGAGTAATCGTATCTTTGAAACAAAGAAAATGGACACCGATGAATAAGATAAATGATTTAAATTTTAAGGAGCGCCTCAAACAGATAAAAGCCTTTGTATTTGATGTTGATGGCGTGTTGTCCACGTCGCAAGTAAGCATCCTGTCTGATGGAGAGCTCGGTCGGACAACCAATGTAAAAGACGGTTTTGCATTGTCACAAGCCGTAAAAAAAGGATACATTTTAGGACTAATTTCAGGCGGAAAATCGGAGGCAGTTGCACAACGTTATTTGAATCTGGGCGTTCATTCTGTATATATCCGTTCGAACGATAAAATGATAGATTTCAATGATTTTTTAAACAAACACAAATTATCAGCATCAGAAGTATTGTACATGGGCGATGATTTGCCTGATATTGAAGTAATGAAAGCATGCGCAGTTGCTTGTTGTCCGGCAGATGCAGTAGAAGATGTAAAAGCAATCAGCTTGTATGTTTCAGGATTGAATGGTGGAGACGGCTGTGTGCGCGACGTAATTTCACAAGTTATGAAAACTCAAAACACATGGTATAAACAATGAAATATCTACGATTAATACGAGCCCATCACTTGCTGATTATTGCCGGCATAATGTATAGTTTACGCTTTTTTATGCTAGAGCCAATTCTTGACATGTATGGCTATTCATTGGTCAGCACCCCCTTCGAATTCAACCTCATGGTGTTTTCGGTTTTGCTGATTACAGGTGCAGCAAGTATTATCAACAATTATTTCGACCGAAAACCTGACTTAATGAACAGACCCAATGCAGTTATCGTTGGAACAAGCGTAAACCGCCGACTTGCAATTATCTTACACTCTGTATTAAGCTTTTTTGGTGTTATTATCGGCTTTTATTTATGTGCTTTAGCCGGACATTTTTGGTATGGCATAAGTTTTATTTTTATCAGCGTTCTATTTTATCTCTATTCAGGATATTTCAAACGCAGACTACTCATCGGAAATATCATCATCTCTCTTTTAATTGCCGGCATCACATTTTTACCTTGGCTAACAGAGTATGTCTTTGCAAAATCACATTACACAGCGGCGTTTCCCACAAAAATATATCATCATCTTATGATATTAAGCTTGGGATTCAGCACTGCCGCCTTTTTATTAAATATGGCACGTGAAATTATTAAAGACATTATTGATTTCAGAGGTGATTATCAGTCCGGAAGCAAAACCTTACCCATTGTTTACGGGAAAAAAATATCGCGCCGAATCGGCAGTCTGATTCTCACATTGAGTGGAATTTTCATTATTGCATCCTGGTTTTTGTATTTGCGCAACATTCTGGCAATACAACATAACATACTCTCGGTAATTTATTTAAGCATTTTACTGGTTGTCCCTTTGTTTTTTCTTGCTTTATCCATTCACAATGCAAATAAAAGACGCCAATTGAAACGAATTATCTCGATGGTTCAACTATTAATGCTTCTGGGTGTTTTATTTTCTTTAGTAATTTTCTTAAATATCACGATTTCATAATATGATTGAAACTTTAAATAAAACCTATAAATTTGTATTGGCAAGTCGTTCACCGCGCAGACAAACTATTTTGCGTGAAATGGGACTTCAGTATGTTTTACGCCGATCATCGCTGGAGGAAGAAACTTATCCTGAGGAATATTCGCCGCAAGAAATAGCAGAATATCTTGCCACACAAAAAGCACTCAAGACAGAAATAAGAGACAACACAGAAATAATCATTGCTGCTGATACCATTGTCACGATAGATGATATTATTCTTGGCAAGCCCAGCGGATATTCAGAGGCTTTTCAAATGCTAAAGCGGATATCAGGAAAAACACATTCTGTTATTACTGGAATATGCCTTAGAGATGAGAACTCATGTGAAAGTTTTCATGGAGAAACAAAGGTGCGTTTTGCAGCAATCAGCGATGATGAAATACGAAATTACATTGAGCGATATAACCCGTTTGACAAAGCCGGTGCATACGGCATTCAGGAATGGATTGGCTATATTGGAATAGAATACATTGAAGGTAGCTACTTTAACGTTGTTGGCTTACCCAGCCATGCATTGTATGAAAAATTAACAGAACGAATAAAACAAAATACAATATGAAGCGATTAGGATTTAGTTTATTATTGGGGATTTTGATGATTTCCCAAAGTGTAAAGGCAGATGAGGGCATGTGGATTCCCATGTTGTTAGAAAAATACAACATTGAGGAAATGCAGGAAATGGGTTTTAAACTTACAGCTGAAGATGTTTACAGCATTAATCAAAGCAGCATGAAAGATGCCGTGATGATTTTTGGTGGCGGATGCACCGGTGAGTTAATTTCAGACCAAGGCCTTTTAATTACAAATCATCACTGTGGTTACGGTAATATTCAAAAGCACAGCAGTTTGGAAAACGATTATTTAACCGACGGATTTTGGGCAATGTCAAAAAAAGAAGAGCTTGCTAATCCAGGGCTTGAAGTGCGTTTTTTAGTTAGCATGGAAGATGTTACAGAAGCTGTTTTGAAAGATGTCACGAAAAATATGACAGAAAAAAATCGGCAAATATTGATTGATAAAAACATGAATAGCCTAATTGAATCAAGCGGCAAAGACAATGATTATGAAATACGTATTAAGCCGTTTTTTCACGGAAACCAATATTTCATGTATTTTAATAAGGTGTATAAAGATGTCCGTCTCGTTGGTGCTCCCCCTTCTGCCATTGGGAAATTTGGCGGTGACACAGACAACTGGATGTGGCCCCGACACACTGGAGATTTTTCATTATTTCGCATTTATACAGCGCCAGACGGAAGCCCTGCAGAATATTCTGAATTAAATGTTCCGATGAAACCCGAACGACATTTCCCGATTTCACTCAAAGGCATTGAAACCGGTGATTTCACCATGGTATTCGGATATCCTGGCAGCACCGAGCAATATGTCCCAAGTTATAAAATTGACATGACAATGAACGTGAATAATCCGGTGCGCATCGCCATGCGAACACGTATTCTGGATGTCATGAAAGCGTCAATGGAATCTGATCCGTTGATACGGATACAATACGCAACAAAAGCGGCACGTGTATCTAACGGATGGAAAAAATGGATAGGAGAAAACCGCGGACTAAAACGTTTGAATGCCATTGAACGCAAACAAAGCGAAGAAGCTGAATTTAGAGCATGGGCAGAAAACGGAAAGTATGACGGATTAATTGAAATATACGAAACCGAATACAATGCACTTATCCCAACAGAACGCATTATGACAGCAGTTGTTGAAGCACTAAATGGAATGGAGCTCATTAATTTGGCATCCTCCTCTCGAGGCTTAATCCAATATTCAAAAAATGATGCTCCCGAAGAACGAATTCAAACAACAGTAGAAAGCCTTCAGTCCAAAGCAAAAGGGTTTTACAAGGATTATCATCAGGAAACTGCAAAAGAAATTACAAAAACGCTGATTGATTACTACATGCAGGAAATTGACCAAGCTTACTGGCCTGAAAGCTTGCTTGATATTGAGAAAAAAGGATTAGACAAAAGCATTGATAAAATGTTTAAGAAATCTTTGCTTGCAAACGAAGCAGATTTCATGGATTTTTTAGACGGATACAAAGGCAAGTACAAAAAATTGGAAAAAGATCCGATTTATAATTTATATCAAGAATTTGTTCAAATATATTTGTCTGAATTAAGCCCTACTTACAACACCCACCATGCAGTTATCGACAGCCTTGACAGGGTTTACATGAAGGCCCAAATGGAATTGAGAAAAGACAAGATCTTTTACCCCGATGCAAATTTCACCTTGCGTGTAGGTTACGGACAAGTTGATCATTATTTTCCCCGTGATGCGGTAAAATATAAGTATTTCACAACTTTAGAGGGCATTATGGAAAAAGACAATCCGGAAATTTATGATTATGATGTTCCTGACAAATTAAGAAATTTATACGAAAACAAAGATTTTGGTCAATATGCCGATGAAGACGGACAAATGCATGTTTGTTTCATTGCGACAAATCACACTACAGGCGGAAATTCCGGATCTCCGGTAATTGATGCAGAGGGCAATTTAATCGGCATCAACTTTGATCGCAACTGGGAAGGCACCATGAGCGATTTAATGTACGATCCGGAGATGTGTCGCAATATCAGTTTAGACATGCGTTATGCATTGTTCATCGTTGATAAACTTGCCGGTGCTACCCATTTAATTGACGAAATGACAATTCTTCGATAAACGAATCAAATCAATAAATCATTCAAAAAAAACATTATGATAAACAAAGTAACTTTAGTTGGAAATATTGGCAAAGATCCTGATGTAAACTACATTCAACCCGATGTTGCAGTGGCAAATTTTCCGCTTGCAACCGACGAATCATTTAAACGCAAAGACGGTGAGTGGGAAAACCGCTCTACATGGCATAACATTGTTGCTTGGCGATATACAGCACAATATGCAGAAAAAAATATCCGTAAAGGACAATTAGTTTATGTTGAAGGTAAGATTCAAACTCGCAAATACGAAGACAAAAACGGTCAGGAACGCTATATCACAGAGATTGTTGCAAATACAATTCGTATTTTGAATAAACGCGATGGTTCTAACAGCAATTCTGATTACAAAAACAATCAGTCAAACGATCAAAACACGAGTTCACCGCAATACGAAAAGCCAAGAAACGAAGCTAACCCGGTTGAAAACGAAGACCCCTTCACTGCCGATGATGGTGCTGAGGATGATGGGTTACCATTTTAATTAAAAAACAATCATGGAAATAATTATTGGAATTGCGGCAGTTCTTTTACTTTTATTCTTGTCAGCCCTGATTTCTGGGTCTGAGGTTGCCTATTTTTCGCTAACTGGAACAAATAAACAAGCTCTGTCAGATAAAAATACAAAATCATCAAAAATTGCGCTGGAGCTATTACGCAATCCGGAAAAGCTTTTGGCTACAATTCTGGTTGCTAACAATTTTATCAATGTTGCAATCATTATTATTTCAACTTACATTACGCAGCCATTGCTTATATATATCGAGTCAATCGCACTGCAATTTATCATTCAGATTGTGGTTTTGACCTTTTTATTATTGTTATTCGGCGAGTTGATGCCAAAGGTTTATGCCAACCAATTTTCCATGAAACATGCTTTACGAATGGCACGTCCTTTACGTTTTGCAGGCAAAGTATTTTCGCCATTAAGCTATATATTAACAAGCAGCACAAATCTCATTAACAAACGACTGAGAAAACGGCATCAAAATTTGAGTATGGATGAATTATCGCATGCAATTGAGATGGCATCGGAGGATTTATCCGAAGAGAAAACCATGCTTGAAGGCATCGTGAAATTCAGCAATATTCAAGTGCGTGAGATAATGCGTCCCCGCGTTGATGTAGTTGCCCTGGATATAAAATTCGATTTGAATAAAGTCATTTCTGTAATTGTCGATTCAGGATACTCCAGAATTCCGGTTTACGAAGGGAATTTTGACCATATCAAAGGGATATTGTACATTAAAGATTTGCTGCCTCATCTAAAAGTGGAAGACAAAGCAAGTTTTTCATGGCAAAAATTAATCCGTGAACATTATTTTGTTCCTGAGTTTAAAAAAATCTCAGAATTACTAGAAGAATTTCAGCAGAAGAAAATCCACATGGCAATTGTCATTGATGAATACGGTGGCAGCAGCGGATTGGTAACAATGGAAGATATTCTGGAAGAAATTGTTGGTGAAATTTCCGATGAATCTGATAATGAAGATGTGCCCTATCGTCAACAAAAAAATGACATTTGGGAATTCACAGCAAGTGTCAGTTTAAATGATTTTTGCAAAATTATGCAATGTGATTTTGATATTTTTAACGAAATCCGCGGCGACGCAGATTCACTGGCAGGCTTAATTCTTGAAATTCTCGGAGAAATGCCGGCAACAGATGAAATTATTCAATTTGCCGGATTTCAGTTTAAAGTAACCTCTGTTGATAATCGCCGAATTAAAACAATTGAAGTAAAAAACATCAATGAGAAAAAATAAATCCATTCTGATTATCAGTTTCCTGATGTTGCTTTTCTCTGTCAGTTTACAATCCTGTAAAGACAAGAAAGCAAATCCGAAACCCTATGCATATTTTCGCATTGATCTTGCAGAAAAGGCTTACAGAAGCTATGTGGGAGATTGCCCCTACCGGTTTGAATATTCTGAGCAAGCAGCCATTTATCCTGGCGATGATACAAATCCCTGTTGGCTGAATATCCATTATCCGGTGCATGATGCAACAATTTATTTAACGTATAAAAGCCTGAACGACAATTTGGTTGACATGACAGAAGATGCGAGAGAGTTTGCCTATCAGCACACTGTAAAAGCAGAATCAATTAACGAATTATCATTTGACAATGACAGCCTGAATGCATACGGAATTTTGTACAATCTCACAGGAAATGTGGCCTCTCCCGTTCAATTTTACATGACAGACAGCACAAATCATTTTTTGCGCGGTGCATTATATTTCAATATGCGCCCCAATAAGGATAGTTTGGCTCCTGTTATAAATTATATCCGTGAAGACATTGTACATATAATGGAAACCACGAGTTGGAAATAATGGAGCTTATTACCATATACCAAGACTCGTCCCTCCAAATAATAATTTGCCGATTAGCAGAAGACTTACAGCATATTGATTTTCTAACAGAAACTGAATTTGATGAATTTTCGGCTCTGCAACATCTCCATCGAAAAAAAGAATACCTGACAATTCGGTACATTTTGCGAGAAATCGGTATCACGGATTCAATTATTTATGCCGGACGGAAACCTCAATTGCCCGAGGATTTATATCTTAGCATATCGCATAATAAAAATTACGCTGGGCTTGCAATCAGCAAATTTCCATGCGGATTTGATATTGAAAGCATTTCAGAAAGAGCATTTCGTGTACGGGACAAATACCTAACTGTCGAGGAAAAGCAACTTGCAAAAGATGATATCATGCTGCACAATTTATTTTGGTCAGTGAAAGAGGCGGTTTATAAATGGGATAATTCACACACTGATTTTCGGGAAACGATTCAGATTCTTGATATTAAAAGTACGCGACAAACAGTTAATGTGAAAACAAATTGTGGAGAAAAGATACTTAATTATCGATTAATTCATGATACCGATGTTTTAAGCTGGATTATCGGCTAAAATTCTAGAACTTGGATTGCTGTTCTAAAGATTTTTTTCACATCACATCATAATAAAAAGTTTAAGTCATAAGCAGGAGGATTGAATTGCATCCATTCGAAAAATTAAGACACAAAAAAAAGCCTTGCGAAAATTCGCAAGGCTTTAAAAATAGGCGGCGACCTACTCTTCCACGTTAGTAGTACCATCAGCGCTAGTGAGCTTAACTTCTCTGTTCGGAATGGGAAGAGGT
>JAQIBY010000050.1 GCA_027858835.1 Bacteroidales bacterium
GGAATGATTCCAAGTGCCATGCACAGCTCCGAAAACCCTCAAATAGCCGGTCTTGTAATTATTGGAGGAATCATATTTTTCTTCATTTTTGAAAAGATAATACTTTGGAGAACCTGTCGAGATGATACTTGTGATCGCAGTGAACATGCAAGCATTCCAATCATTTTAGTCGGCGATGCAATTCACAATTTTGTGGATGGGATTGTCATTACAGCAGCTTTCATGACTAGTATTCCATTTGGTATTGTTGTCACGATTTCGGTATTTGCCCATGAAATCCCACAGGAAATTGCTGATTTCGGCATTTTGATTAACAAAGGGATGTCTAAGGCCAAGGCACTGAAATACAATATTTTATCAGGAATTACCACACTATTAGGTGCCGGTATGGCATATTGGGCACTAGAAACAACAAAACATTTCGTTCCTTGGGTTTTAAGTATCAGTGCAGCCAGCTTTATTTACATTGCTTTGGCTGACTTAATCCCTCAAATGCATAAACGCACAAAGCCAAAGGAAAGTATTTTACAAATCTTTTTAATGATACTTGGCGTTGCTGTCATCTTTGTAACAATTCATTTTAAACATAAATTTCATTTACATTAATTATGAGTATGAGAACAAAAATAGCAATTGACTGGACAGAGGATATGTCGTTTCGATCTGAAGTAAACGGACATGAAATTATTATTGACGCTGATGAAAAAGTCGGAGGAAAAGACAGAGGTCCCAGACCCAAACCCTTAATGTTGCTTGCCTTAGCAGGATGCACAGGTATGGATGTTATCAGCATTTTAAAAAAAATGCGGGTTGATGTTAAAGATTTCCGAGTGACAACTGATGCGAACAACACTGAAGAGCAACCAAAACATTATGACGAGATTATTGTACGTTATGAGTTTTGGGGAGACAATTTACCTAAGGACAAAATTGAAAAAGCAGTCAATCTTTCTGAAGAGAGATATTGCGGTGTATCACATGTTTACAAGCAATACATTAAAATGAGTTCTGAGATTATTATTCACCAGAAATAAAGATTATTCAAAAAAAAACCTGTGAAACGCAGGTTTTTTTTTGAAAATTATTGACAAAAGTCCTTAAAAACCTAAAAATCAAAGAAAAAGGATAAGTATCCGTAACTTCAGGTTATTAAAATTTATTACTATTTTCGCAGCCAAAATCACAGGGCTACTGAAATGAAAAATAAAGGAATACTACTGGCGATATTAATAAGCATTGGCTTCTCGGCATTTTCACAAGACGATTTTTCCGGAGAATGGTACATTGGCTATCAGCACCAAGAAGAAGCAAATTCTAGTCAATTTCAACTTAAACGGGCTTATATAACTTACAGAAAAGAAATTACTCCATGGCTTAAAGGAAGAATTACGCCTGACATCACCATTGACACTGAAGGGAATGATAGCGGAGACATTGAATTACGCATGAAATATTTGTTTGTTCAATTTGAAATTCCGGATTTATGGATTTTTACAGATAATAATCTTAAAACCGGTGTTGTTCCCCGTCCATGGATAGATTACCAACAAGACATTATTCATTACCGTGCACAAGGACATATGTTTCTCGAACGCACAAAAGTCACAAACTCAACAGATTATGGCATCAACTATAGTAGCAACATTGGTGGAAAATATGAAAACCCTGATTTCGAAACCGCTTGTCCCGGGAAATACGCAAACATCAGTTTTGGAATTTTTAATGGAGGAGGTTACAATAAACTTGAATTAAACACCAATAAAACCTTTGAATGGCGAACTAGTTTTCGTCCCTTTACAGATTTCCTTCCGGGGCTTTTACTGACTTATCACGGAGCATACGGAACTGCAAATTCAACCCGAAACAATCCATTTCAATACAACGGCTACCATGTTGGATATGAACACAAATATTTCATGCTATCTGCAGAATATTACAAAGGCATCGGGAATTTCAGCGACTCATACATTAACACGCTTGACCTCTCATCCATTGATCACGAAGGATATTCTTTCTTCGCGGAGTTACGTCACCCAAAAAGCGGACTAGCCTTATGGGCAAGATACGACGCTCAATATAAAGCGTATCTTGAGCCTCAAACCACCTTTACGGAACACCGAATAATTTTGAGTACTGCATGGAATTTCTACAATGACAATCGACTAATTCTCAGTCGTGACTTTTTTGAACAAGGCTATGAAAATCTTCCGTCAACCGTTTGGGAAGCAACATTAGACATTCGGTTTTAAGATTTCCAGAAGCAGCCCCGGCGAAATCAGCCAAAATATAAGCTAAAATATTTTCGCGTTTTCCCAATACGAGAATATTTTCATTTCATAATATTTCATTGTAATTTTACAAAAAAAACATGCAACAGTCCTGGATATCATATTTTTCAAATCTTGTAAAAGAAAACGGCGGAATCAATCTTGCACAAGGCATTCCCGGATTTCAGCCGCCCAAAGCCTTACTTAATGAATTGCAGAAACAAAGTGTCAATCCTGTACATCAATATGCTCCCGGACTCGGAAATTCTAAACTCAGAGCGCATATTGCCACCGAATTTCAAGATAAAATACCTGCGGACTTTGAATTTATGATTACCCTTGGCGGTACCGAGGCAATTCAACTTTTATATCTGTATCTGCATAAAAAACATAACGGATTAAAAGCAGCTGCATTTTCTCCGGTTTATGAATCATACATGCATTTACCGCGAATTTACGGTGATCAATTTAAATCCATACCCATTGAAAAGCCCGATTTACAAACAAGGCTTACGGATTTTTTCACGCAATATAAGCCGCAAGTATTTTTTGTCAATACTCCCGGGAATCCTTATGGAAAGGCATTGTCTGAGGAAGACTTTAATTTGCTGCAAACACTTTGTAATCAGTATAATTGCTATTTAATTATCGATGCCGTTTATGATGTTTTTCATTTTGGAAAAGCGCCATATTATCCGTTCAAACACTTCAGCGACAAAACCTTTTATGTTAATAGCTTTTCTAAACGATACAGCATCACCGGCTGGCGATTGGGCTATTTTTTCGCACATCAATCACATTTTGAACAAATTAGCGACATTCACGATTACACAGGGCTCTCCTGCCCTTCTGTTCTACAGGAAAGTTTGGCAAATTTTCTAGATATACCGAATGAGGCGCATGCTTATGTTGAATCCATCCGATTACAATTGCAGGAAAACTATCAACATTCCGAAAACGCGCTAAATTCAAAGGGATTTTTTATTCCTGAAATTCATGGTGGCTATTACATTTGGACAAAATTACCGGAACACTGTAGTGATGGATTAGATTTTGCAAAATCGCTTTACGCAAAGCGAAAAACAGCAGTAATTCCGGGTGTGCATTTTGGCGATGCATATTCCAATTACATTCGAATAAATATTGCACGCGAGCCGGTGGAATTGAAAGCAGGAATTGAAGCAATTTGCAGATCTATATGATGAAAATCGAAGCGCAAATAAAAGTCTGTTTTTTAATTGCACGATTCGCTTATAGAAATAAAAGCCATGAAATCGTAGAAACAGCAAGCATTTCAAGAAAAATGCATTTCTGTTCATGTTTCAACCTTGTATATTCAACAATTAGCAGTACCTTTGCAGCCGATTAAATGAGCGGATTTATCGCTTAAAACAGAGAGAAAAATAATGGAATTAAGAAATATTGCAATCATTGCTCACGTTGACCACGGGAAAACGACATTAGTTGACAGAATGTTGAGCCAAGTGAAACTTTTTCGTGAAAACGAAGATGTTCAAGACCTTATCATGGATTCAAATGATTTAGAGCGCGAACGAGGCATTACAATTTTGAGCAAAAACTGTGCGGTACGTTACAAAGACATAAAAATCAATATTATTGATACCCCGGGTCACTCCGATTTCGGTGGTGAAGTTGAGCGGGTATTAAATATGGCTGACGGTGTTTTGCTTTTGGTGGATGCCTTTGAAGGAGCTATGCCTCAAACACGATTCGTACTACAAAAAGCGATTGAATTAAAACTCAAACCCATCGTGGTGATTAATAAAGTTGACAAACCAAATTGTCGTCCTGAAGAAATTGCTGAGGATGTTTTTGATTTGATGTTTAGCTTGGATGCTACTGAAGATCAACTCGATTTTCCGGTTGTTTACGGATCATCAAAAGAAGGCTGGATGGGTCCAAAACATGATGAGCCAACCACTGATGTTTCCTATTTATTAGACACGATACTAGAACACATTCCCGCTCCAGAAAAACTCGAAGGAACCTTACAATTACAAGTTTCCTCCTTGGATTATTCATCATATAAAGGTAGAATTGCAGTCGGAAGAATCCATCGCGGCAGCATAGAACCAAATCAAAAGGTTGTTGTTATGATGCGTGACGGCAAGAAAATCCCTTCGGTTGTGAAAGAATTGTATGCATTTGAGGGCTTGGGTAAAGAAAAAGTAAAACACAAACTCGAAGCCGGGGAGATATGTGCCGTTATGGGGCTTGAGGATTTCGATATCGGAGATACAATTTCTGATTTTGAATTCCCGGAGAGCATGAAACGCATTCGCATTGATGAACCAACCATGTCAATGCTATTTACCATTAACGATTCCCCATTCTTCGGAAAAGAAGGACTATACGTTACGTCAAGACACATTCGTGATCGCTTGTACAAGGAAACCGAAAGAAATCTAGCACTGCGGGTAGAAGACACCGAGTCACCAGATAGATTGCTGGTTTTCGGGCGAGGCATTTTGCATCTCTCAATTCTCGTTGAAACCATGCGTCGTGAAGGATACGAATTTCAACTCGGACAACCGCAAGTTATTATTCGGGAAATTGACGGAGTAAAACACGAACCGGTAGAAAGCTTAACTGTGCATGTTCCGGATGAATTCGGAGGAAAAGTGATTGAGTTGGTAAATCGTCGTAAAGGCGAAATGACCGATATGCACTCCGAGGACGGCAGAACCTATCTTGAATTCAACATTCCTGCACGTGGATTGATAGGTCTTACAAATCCGATTTTAACATCCACTGAAGGCGAAGCCATTGTTGCCCATCGTTTTGTGGGTTTCGAACCATGGAAAGGAGAAATCGCTTTGCGCAGACAAGGTGCATTGGTATCACAGGAAACGGGAACTGTAATTGCCTATGCGGTAGATAAATTGCAAGACAGAGGTAAGTTTTTTGTTGAGCCAAACGATCAGGTTTACACAGGACAAGTGCTTGGAGAAAATACGCGACAGGAAGACATCGTGTGTAATCTGATAAAAACCAAAAAACTCACAAATATGCGTGCGTCCGGTTCTGATGCAAAAGTATTGATTGCACCGGCCATAAAAATGTCTCTTGAAGAGCATATGGAGTACATCCGTAAAGATGAGTATTTGGAAGTTACACCAAAATCGTTACGATTGCGCAAAATTATGCTTGGTGAAAACGACAGAAAACGGGCTGCCAAAAAGTTTTAGCAGCCCTTATTTTTCTATGCTTTTACTGCTTGTGCAAATTCACGTCCGTAAGCTTTGAGAAACGCTTTATTATCTTCGTTCGGGCGGAATTTCATTGCCAGAGGCTCAAGCGGAGTTTTCAGCTTCAAATTTTGCAAAATCGGCTGCATAATTTTCACGCCTTCCCCACTCCATCCGTAGGAACCGAAAGAGGTTGCAATTTTCCCTTTATCACGAATCGGATTAATCAAAGCAAACATCCGGTAAACGGGCAGTAAAATGTTCTGATTAAATGTCGGACAACCTACCATATAGGCATCAGAACGGACAATTTCCGAATCCAATTCGCCGAGTTCAATGGTTTCAATGTCGAGCAATTTTACGTCCAGCCCCTCCTCTCGAATTCCTTCAGCCATTGCTTCAGCCATTTCATTTGTATATCCGTAAGCAGAAACATAACTAATTAACACTCTGTGTGAAGGCAAATCGTTTTTATTCATGTATGCTTCGGAATACTCTTTAGACAAGGAGACCATTTCTTTCCAATGATCTTTTAAAATCGGACCATGCCCAGTTGCAATCATTTCAATGTCTAAATCCTTGATTTTATCAATGGCTTTCAGCATAAATTTACTGAAGGGTTTCAATATCACATCAAAATAATATTTAAACGCATCAAGATAAGATTCGCGATCAACTTTGCCATCAATTATTTCATCTGAGCAATAATGCGCACCGAAAGAATCGCAGGTAAACAGAATTTTATCTTCTTTTAGATAAGTGTACATGGAATCGGGCCAGTGTAAATTTGGAGCCCCGATAAATTCAAGCGTTTTATTTCCTAAATCAAGGGTGTCGCCATGTTTTACGACAATGTGTTTGAAAGGTTTTCCGACAATCTCATTTAGATAGCGAATTGCCTGTCCTGTACCCACAACGGTCACATTTGGAGCCAATTCTAACAAATGTACTAAACTGCCCGAATGGTCAGGTTCCGTATGATCTAAAATAATATAATCTAACTCGCTGATGTTTACCACCTGCTCGAGTTTTGTTTTATATACATCCCAAAATTTTTCTTTTGCAGTTTCAACCAGAGTTTTCTTTTCAGCATTAATAAAATAGGAATTATAGGTTGTTCCGTATTCGGTTTCCATGACGATATCAAAGGTAAGGATATCGCGGTCAAGTATCCCGACCCAACTTACATCCGATGTCAGCTGTATAATTTTGTTGTCTTTCATAATTGCATTTTTACAGTTTTCAAAATCGTTTCAAATTTAATTAAGCTAACACAAAAGTCTGCATGTTTGTTGACTTTTTTTGGATGTATATTTGATTTAAAGCATCACAGTTTGATCCGAATAAAGAACAAAAGCCTAAAAAACAAGAGACTCTGTTTTCTGATTTTCATTGACAAAAATTTATTGCACTCTATATCCTCGCATGAAATGACGAAATGATTTGTGAGATAATATACGATATTATATCTTGGAGTAAACGCTAATAAGTAAGTTTTGTAAACTCACCTTTTTTCTGTTTTTTTACCACGTGAACCTAACGCAGATACAAAAAACAAAGCAGTGGAATGATTATTCTGGGTATATCCGGAAAACATTCGGAGAAAGGGTGCAAAAAATCTCTGTAAATACCGGAATGGGCTGTCCGAATCTGGATGGAAGTTTGTCTTTTGATGGTTGTACATATTGCAATAATTCCAGTTTTTCGCCATTTTATTGTAAATCAGACAAATCCATCCGGCAGCAATTGACGGAGGGCATCGACTTTTTTTCAAAAAAATATAAATCTCAAAAATATCTGGCGTATTTTCAATCATACACAAATACTTACACGAGCGATACAAATTTCGAAAATATGCTGAACGAAGCGCTGAATGTCACTGGAGTTGTCGGCCTTGTGGTTGCAACACGCCCCGACAGTATTTCCGAAACTCAAATTAAATTATTGGATCGCCTCGCAAAATCACATTACGTAAGTATTGAGTTTGGCATTGAATCCGCTTTGGATAAAACGCTAAAACGAATTAATCGCGGACATAATGTGCAAGCGACTATTGATGCATTTGCTGCCTGCCGAGATAAATCGTTTCATACCGGAGCGCATTTAATTTTCGGCTTGCCCGGAGAATCGAAACAAGACATGCTGTCTCATGCGGATTTCATTAATTCCGTGCAACCAAGCAATCTAAAACTTCATCAATTGCAAGTATTAGAAGGAACTGCACTAGCTGAGGAGTTTAAACAAATTTCGGAAGATTTTGTTAGCTTTACAGTTGATTCATACATTGATCTGGTGATTCAATTTTTGGAAAAACTGAATCCGAATATTGTTGTTGAGCGTTTTACCAGCGAATCGCCAAAAGAAATGATTATTAGCCCGGATTGGGGCGGATTAAAGAATTTTGAATTTGTGGATAAGCTAAGAAAGGAAATGAAAACAAAGGATAGTTATCAAGGAAAAACATTTTAACATGAAACAATGCTTGATAAACATACACACACATCAGGAATCGACGAATGAGGAGCATATTGAGATCATTAGTTTGTTTCATAATGCCTCCATCCCGGAAGGGAAATTATTTTCTATCGGCGCTCACCCTTGGCATGCAGAAAAAGCATACCACAAGCATTAATTGATGAGATTTTTCCGAAAGTTCGCTTTGCTTTTGCCATCGGAGAATGTGGTTTAGATCGCAGCTCCTCGGTAAATTGGGATAAGCAAGTGGAATTATTTCGCCTGCAAATCTCATTGAGTGAAAAAACTCGAAAACCACTAATTATCCATGCAGTCAGATCATATCCAGACATTATCGCTTTACATAAAATGTATCAGCCGAAACAAGCATGGATAATTCATGGATATCAAGGAAATCTTGAAAATATGCAACATCTTACACAGCATGGAATATACCTCTCATATGGTGCAGATGTACTCCGCAATCAAAATAAATTTGATGACTGTCTGATTAACACGCCCGAAGACAAACTCTTTTTTGAAACCGATGAGGCGTCCTTAAATATTTTAAGCATATATGAACACGCCGCACGATTGCGAAATGTCTCCATTGAAAGCTTAATAGAACAAATTCATAAAAATTTTGCAGCAATAAAAGCATGACTAACACAGATTGGCAAAGCAGAACTGAATTACTCATCGGGAAGGAAGGGGTTGCAAAACTAAACCAATCCCACATTTTCATTGCAGGGCTCGGTGGTGTCGGTTCATGGGCAGCAGAACATTTGGTGCGTGCAGGAATTGGAGAAATCACGCTTGTCGATGCCGATGTCATTACGGAAAGCAACTTAAATCGACAACTCCTAGCACTTCAAAGTACTATAGGAATGAACAAAGTGGATGTAATGAAAAATCGCTTATTGGATATTAATCCGGAATTAATTATCCATGCTCGCAAAGCATTTCTGACTGAAGTAAACCGTGAGCTTTTGTTAACGGAATCATACGATTATGTTTTAGATTGCATTGACACGCTTACGCCGAAAATCAACTTAATCACCTATTGCCTTGAACATAAACTACCGCTGATATCATCGCTGGGCTCCGGCGCAAAAATGAATCACACCTCCGTTAAAATAGCAGATATCAGCAAATCACACAATTGCATGTTGGGGAGAATGCTGAGGAAACGATTGCATAAACTCGGAATTTACAAGGGATTCAAAGTAGTTTTTTCAGATGAATTACCCCGGAAAGAAGCGGTTATTTTAGAAACCGGACTTAATAAAAAATCAAATGCCGGAACAATTTCTTATTTACCCTCGATTTTCGGAAGTATGTTAGCAGGCGAAGTCATACAGGATATATTAAAAAAGCAAGCTTAATTCAATCCCATCTATTTTTTTTCTATATTGCATGAAAACCATAAAATAACGAAATCATGCAAGTTCTTTCATTCAAACAAACGATCGTTCTGTTGATTGTTTTATTAATGCAAAGTCCCTTCACTCAATCACAGATTTTAAAAAATACGTTTCCCGAAAAAATTGGAAAAAGCCGTGGTGTTCCTGCCAAACCGGCGTTTGTTAATTATAAACAATCAGACAATACCAATGTCATCATTAAACCCTTTGGTGATGCAATTATAAATTGGGCAGAAACTAAAGACGGATATTGCGTTTTACATAATGCATCAGGCGATTTGGTTTATGCAGTTAAAGATGATTCCGGTTTTTTGATTCCTTCAAAACAACTTGCACACAGCACCCGGGAACGGAGATCTCCGGAAATTGAATTTATCCAAAATATCCCGAGACATCTCCGTTTTTCAGAAGCGCAAAAATCTGTATTACAAACTGCACATAAGTTTTATCAAAACAAATACGTAAAAAATCCGGGAAGCTTTCCCACCACCGGTAATCCAAAACTATTGGTAATTCTTGCAAATTTTTCAGACAGCTCACCCCTATATACTCAATCACAGTTAGACCAACCGATGAATCAAACAAATTATAGCGGGAAAGGCTGTTTAAA
The DNA here is from genome assembly GCA_027858835.1 of Bacteroidales bacterium. Lineage (GTDB taxonomy): Bacteria > Bacteroidota > Bacteroidia > Bacteroidales > ML635J-15 > JAQIBY01. The sequence goes on from JAQIBY010000050.1 coordinate 9,965, forward strand.
TGAATATTTTTATGAAGCCTCATTTGGACAACTAGATATTCAGATTACAGTTACAAACTGGGTGCAAGTCGGAAACACACACGATTATTATGCCCCTGAATCAAAATGGGGTGAATTTGCATTTGATGCAATTTCTGCTGCAGACGCAAGCCTTGATTTCTCGCAATATGATAATGACAACGACGGAACAGTGGAAGCCATTGCAATAATTCACCAAGGCGCAGGACAAGAAGCATCCTACGACACAAATGACATCTGGTCACATATGTGGACACTTGAAGAAGCCGGATACAGTGCTGTGCAGCGAGTTTTTGACGGAGTTGAACTCAACACATACATTTGCCAGGCAGAGGATGATGCTACGGGTAACATCAATACAATCGGCATGATGGCGCATGAAATCGGGCATTTACTCGGCGCCCCTGATTTTTATGATACAGATTATACAAATCCGGATTATCGAGGCACAGGATTTTGGGATTTGCAAGCAGACGGTTCATGGAACGGGACACCAATGGGATCACAGCCGGCGCATCCCAATATTTTCACGAAGATATACTACTACAACTGGTTGGAGGCATCTGAACTTAGCAGCCCAATAACCATCAACATGTTGGCTACAGATTTAGGAGAACAAGCCTATTATTTTACAACAACAAACACAAATGAATATTTTCTGATTGAAAACCGCCAACATACGGGCTTCAATAGCATGGTCCCCGGTGCAGGATTACTCATTTATCATGTGGATCAAGATTATATTGATGCACATTTTGAAGACAATGACATTAATGCCGCAGCACATATGGGACTTTACATAAAGGATGCAGGAAATAACAGCAACATTGATGATGATGATTGTCCTTTTCCGGGCAGTTCAATTAACACCCAATTTACGGATTTCAGTGCGCCTTCAGCATTAAACTGGAGCGGTGCCCCAACCAACAAATCGATGACAAATATTGCAGGAAATTACACGATGACTTCCTTTGATTTCATGGGAGGACACGGCTGCGTACCACCTCCACTGCAATGTTCAGATTTAACAAGCACAGCAATTTCTGACAATTCAATAAGCCTGCAATGGACACGCGGGATGGGCGAAAAAGTATTACTCCTAGCAAAAGAAGGAAGTCCGGTTGATATTGACCCGCAAGCAAATATCCCTTATATTGCAAATACTGAATTCGGATTGGGAGAATCACTTGCCTCCGGGATTTTTGCAATGTATTACGAGGACGGAAACTCATGTGTTGTAAGCGGATTAGATGCCGGAACGGAATATCACTTTGCTGCCTACGAAGCCTTTGCAACGAATAATTGTTACACATTACCAGCAGCTGACGGAAGTTTTACTACGACCGGAACTCAAACTGCATTATCTCCATTAAAAGACATGGAAATAAGCATATTTTACAATTCTGAAAATTTGTTAATTGATTATCCGGAACAATTAAAGCAAGCACATATAGAGATAATCAACATAACGGGGCAATGCATACGAAACGAAAAAATACGACATACTGTCCCTGTGAGTGACTTGCCGACAGGTGTTTATGTCCTGAGGATAAGTATTGGCAATCAAAAAGTTTACTTCGAGCGATTTGTAAAATAAGGGAAAATAAACATCAGCCATAGATTTTCATTACCTTTGTCCAAAACTCAGCTATGGACAGAAAACCTTATTGGTTTAGACTTGACAATGCAGCAAAGATTTTTCCTGCTGTTTCTGACCGCGAATTAACTTCGGTATTTCGCATTTCTTTCCATTTGAAACAACCGGTCAAAATCGGAGCACTGCAAAGAGCTTTAGAAAAAACCTATGAGCGTTTCCCCTATTTTAACGTTCACCTGAAACACGGTTTTTTCTGGCATTATCTTGAGCAACATAATGGAATTCCACAAGTTGAAGCAGATATATGGCCGCCAATGGAAGCGTTTCAAACCAAATTTGTGCATGATAGATTGTATCGGGTTAGGGCACGCGGACGGCAAATAAGTTTGGAAATGATGCATTCGGTAAGCGACGGCGGCGGCGGAATGCAATTTCTTAACAGTTTATTTCTGACTTACCTGAGAGAATTGGGATACGATATTCCTACACCGAAATATTTTATGGACATCGATGAATCTCCAAAAGCCTATGAATTTGAAGATTCTTACAAAAAGTATTTCCAAAAAGGGATTCCTCCAAACGTACCTAAAAATAAAGCCTGGGCATTGCCTTTCGAGTTAAAATCAAAACCCCGTTTAAGCGTTATTCAGGCTGAAATTTCGTCAAATGACGTACTAGAAGCGGCAAAGTCTTTCAATATTAGTGTTACAGAGTTCTTGGCATCGGTTTATACAGATGCACTGCAACAAATACACATTCAAATGCGAGAAAAAGGGATTAAGCAAAAACTCGGAATTATTCGAATGCAAATTCCTGTTAATTTACGCCGAATTTTCCCGAGTAAAAGCATGCGAAATTTCACTTTATTTGCCCTGCCTGAAATTGACACACGCTTAGGAGAATACAGTTTTGAGGAAATTACTCAAACGGTTCATCATTACATGAAACTGGAAACATATCCGAAACAAATTCATCGCATTATCAGTAGAAATGTCGGCTCAGAAAAACTGTTTTACGTACGAGCCATACCATTGTTTATCAAGGATGTGGTATTGGCAGCGAAACATAAAAGTTACGGAAATGCTCAATATTCTGGAGTCATGACAAACTTAGGACAAATTAAATATCCGGAGGAAATTGCAAGGCATATCGATGCAATATCTTGCACTCCGCCCCCGCCAAATACACGCACAAAAATAAATTGCAGTATTGCCAGTTTTGAAAATAAAATGATTGCCAGCTTTTGTAATATTACGGATTCGACTAAGTTGGAGCAACTATTTTTCAAAAAACTGGCTGATTTCAACATTCCTGTTAAAATGTTATCTTGGGATGAAGTATTAACGAATAAACAAGATGCAAGCCATGACGATAATTTGTAAACATTGCGGAGTAGAACTTGAAAAAAGCATGGATAAATGTCCGTTATGTCACTTATCTCCGGGCGAAGAGGCTACAGAACAAAATTTTCGGGCGAATAAATCAGTGATGCTGATTAAGCAAAAAATGAATTTGTGGCTTGCGTTTACGGTGATTTCATTCAGCACAATCGCATTTACCATTCTGATTAATTTAATAATTGACAGCAGTTTAAATTGGTCATTATATGTTGCAGGATCCGTTTTCAGTGCATGGGCATATTATACGATTTACACATTTTTCAAGCATTACATTTTTATGTGGGTCCCTTTAGCATTAAGTGTCACATTAGGAAACTTACTGCTAATTGATGCCTTGTCAGGTGGAAACTTTTGGTTTTTTAAACTTGGTTTTCCCATTGCAAGCGGAGCATTTATCTTGTCGGGGATTTTTCATTTCATTAGCCGTCATGTGAAATATCAGGGCTTTAATCTCTTGGGATATGCACTACTTGTCATTGTGGCTCTCTCTTTAATTATCGAAAGTTCTATTGGATTGTACAAAACTGATGAAATTCATTTATGGTGGTCGTTGTTTGTAGCTATATCCGCAACCCCGATTTCATTAATTTTATTATTTATTCATTACAGATTGGGTAAAGGGAATGATCTTAAAAGTTTTTTCCACATTTAATAAAAATTTCTACGACCGAAGCTTTTAAAGATTCAATTGTAACCGGCTTAACAGCAATACTATCCATTCCAATTTCATAGGCTTTGGCTTTTATTTCATCCGTTGCGCTGGCGGTTAATGCAATCACCGGAATCATATTATTTTCAGGAAGATTTGCTTTGATTCTTTCAAAAGCATCAAATCCGTTAAGCTCAGGCATTTGAATATCCATCAGCACCAAATCAGGCATTTTCTCAATTGCAATTTCAGCCGCTTGATTCCCGTCTTCCGCTTCTAACACTATAGCTGACGGCCATAGCTTATTCAGCATTCGTCTTATCAAAATGCGATTAATATCAACATCCTCAGCAATTAAAAAAGTCAAATGACTTCCTGTCATAAGCGATGTGTTAATATCCAATACACCCGGTTCTTCACTAAAATTCTGCTCCTCAATTATATCTTTTAACTTTGAAAAATTCAGCGGTTTCATAATAAAGGAGCATTTTGCTGCAAACTCAGGGCAAATTATTTCAGAATCCAGTTTCTCAGCATTTGAATTTTGTAAGATAATAAGCCGAAAATTCACATTTTGGGATTGCAGTTTTTTGAAAGAATCATTTTGCATCAATAAATTAATCGTATTTTCAGTACAATAAACATGCACCGGACAATCACCATCAAGCAATTTATTAATTAAGATTTCAACATCAGAAATTTCATAAACATGCTGATAAAACAGATTTAGTAAGCGATCATTTTCGCACAAGACATCCGATTCATCGCAAAACAAAACGGACTGTTCTACATCGTGAAAAGAGAATTTCTGTGGATAATTTTCCGCTTTCTGACGGATTGTAAAAGCAAATTCACTTCCGACTTTAGGTTCACTTTTGATTTTCAATACACCACCCATTAAGCGAATAATTCGGTCGGCTATTGTTAATCCCAAACCCGTACCGCCGTATTTTCGCGTTGTAGAAACATCTGCCTGAGAAAAAGGCTCAAGCAATGAATTTTTCACATCTTCACTTATGCCAATACCGGTATCAACCACCGCAATATGCAAATCAATCATTTGATCCCTTGGATCAAAATTATCAAAACTCAACTCCAATACAATTTTCCCGGAATAGGTAAATTTTGAAGCATTGCCCAATAAATTGGTGAGTATTTGACGGAATCTCATGGCGTCAATATTCAGTAATTCCGGGGGTTGATTTTTTAAATCAAATCCCAATTCGATATCTTTATCAATAGTTGCCGGATTAATTAAGTCAAGTGCTTGTTCGCAAATTTGAATTATGTTTTCATTACTATTATGCAAACGAATTTTGTCTGCCTCAATTTTCGACAAATCCAACACATCATTAATAATCCCCATTAAGGCATTTGCTGACACTGATATATGTTCAAGAAACTTTCGTTGTTGCTCATCTAATTTTGAATTTTCTAAAAGCGAGGTAAAGCCGATTACACCATTTAAAGGAGTTCGGATTTCATGACTCATATTTGCAAGAAAATGCCCTTTCGCACGATTTGCATTTTCTGCATTCTTTGCAAATTGTTCAGCGGCCTTCTTTGATTCAATTAATGCTTGATTGGATTCAACGATTGCTTTTTGTGTTTCTTTACGCTCAAGAATGCTTGCCATTATGTATGAAAATGAGATGAGCATACGTTTTTCAAAGGCAGTGATGTGATGAAAATCCTTCACAAAATCAAAACCAATAAAGCCCATACATTTATTGCCTTTTATTAATGGATAGGTAATCAGGCTTTTAATATTTTGTGGCGATAAAATGGCTTTCAAATTTCCTTCTGGCAAATCCGGTACACTTTTAACAATCAGCGCCTCTCCTTTCAAATGTGGCCTTGTCCATTCGGGAATTCTATCAATTGGCACTTCCTGTAAATTTTCTATTTCAGGTAATATTCCCTTTGCACACCATTCATGCGTATTGTTTGTTGTTTTTTTCTCAAAATTATAATCAAATCCATAAACCCTATCAGCATGAATATGCTCACCAATCATTCTGAAATATTTTTGTATAGCATTATCAACTTCATCAATCGATAAGTCAATACTCTCTGTGGCAATTTCAAAAATCAGATTTTGCACCTCGATTTCACGCTCCAACATCTTTTCAGCCTCTACACGCGATGTAATATCATCAAGAAAAAGCCAGGCACCATTAATCGTTTGCCGGTTATACTCGGGTTCGATATATATTTTCAGCCAGGAGGATTTCCCCCACTTTGAGATATATTTGGCCTCAAACGATTGTGATTTTCCATCGCTTAAAGTGTGCTTTAATTTTTGCGAAAAGCCTTGTTTCACCAACAAGTCAAATTCGAGCATGTTGATTTCCATGGTGGCTTGGCGAGATGGTGATTCTAACATCTTAACAACACTCGGATTACAATAAAGAATACGTCCTGAGTGATTTACAATGACAATTCCAACATATGATTTTTCGGCAATCTGAAAGAAAATAGATTTACTTGCAATTCGTGTCTGATTTTCAACCACACAGAGAAAATGATTATCATCAATTGGAAAGACTTTGAGCAAATAATCAATCACGTTCTCAACTCGAACAAAAGCATGTTTGGTGTCCATTTCTTGGCTTGCTTCAGCAAGTAAATCTTCAATATGAAAACTACTTATTTCCTCATCAATTGTATTTAGACTATGACCTTTAAGATGTTTATTTTCAGGGGTTATAAACATTAAAAACACCGGGGTATCTTTAACACGCTCAAAATGATTATTCGGTAGTTTTTCATAGACAGCATAACCAAACTCGCTAATACCGGGGATTGATTTATTCATAAGCTCGTTTTTTATCACACAATAAAGCTAAGAAAAATTGTATAACAAAAGTAGGTGATTTTACTTAGATTCACCAACGAAATTATGAGATTGAATTCAAAAGCTCAGACAGACTTTCAAATTCGTGAAATTCTTCATGCTCATGAGAAACCTGCTCATATTCCCAAGTGGTATGAAATGGGATATGCACAGCCTGTCCGTTCAATGCAATTACTGGCAAAACATCAGACTTTACCGAATTTCCTATCATCAAAAATTCTTCTGGCGTGATTGCAAGCTTTCGCAATAAAAGCTCGTAATTTGCAAGCTGCTTGTCACTCATTACTTCAACATGGTCAAAATAATGTTCTAGCCCCGATGCACGCAATTTTCGTTCCTGATCAAGCGCATCCCCTTTTGTGGCCAGCACCAACCGATAGTCAGTAGTTTGTAAATAATTCAGCGTTTCCTGAGCTCCGGGCAATAATTCAATCGGGGCATTCAGAATATCTTTTCCCAATGCAATAAGTTTTGCAATATTTTGCTGTGGAATTTGTCCATTACTTAATTGAATTCCAGTTTCTATCACTGATAAAACAAAGGGTTTCACTCCATATCCGTAAAATTCCATATTCTCAATCTCGGTTTGAAATAAGGCATTACGACAGGTTTTCTCATCGACAAAATCTGTCATCATACGAACAAACTCCATTTCCAAATCACGGAAACGCGTTTCATTCACCCACAAGGTATCATCCGCATCGAAAGCGACAACTTTTATTTGTTCTGGAATATGCATTTGCGTTCAGTTTTCACAAAGAAACAATAATGCAAAATAAAAAGAAAATATGTATGCTATAAAAAAACAAAATTATCTTTTCCGTGGTTTCCCGCTGCGTTTTTTCTTACGCTTTTTATCTTTTGGTTCACTGGAATAGCCGGAATTATCATCTGGTTTTGATAGTTCAACTCTCAATTGAATACTTCCGTATTGCTGATTTTCAAAAGCACTCAATACAGTTTCTGCATGCGATGAATCAACTTCAAAAAACGAAAAGTTCCGCATGATATCTACTTTTCCAATTTCAATATCACGTGTTCTTGTTTTCTCGTTAATCAGTCCAATTAGGTTGTGTACCTTAACATTTTGTTTTTCACCGATATTAATAAAGAATCTAGAGAAATTTTTATCTGAGAAGTCGAGATTTGATTTGTCCTTTTTGGATTTGCCTTTGGTTTTACTTTTTACGCCTCTATCCTCCTGAGAAACATTAAGGTCTTTGGCATTTTTGTAATACTCAACAAAACGATTAAATTCATTAAAGAGGAAGCGTTTCAACAGTTCATCGCGATCTAACCAACTCAGTTTTTTCTGAATTTGCTCCCAATACGGTGCAATCTGGTCTTCATCAACAATAATATTTTCAATATTATCCATCAATGAATACAGGCGTTTTTCAATAATTTCCTCACCGGAAGGAATCAATTTTTTAGTTATTTTTTGTCCGACAACTTGTTCCAGTGTTTTAATTCTTCGCCCCTCACGAGCGTGGCTGATAATCACAGAAACACCTTGCTTCCCGGCACGTCCGGTTCTTCCGCTACGATGAATATAAATTTCAGGATCATCCGGCAAGTTATAGTTTAACACATGGGTTAAACTATTAATATCCAAGCCTCTGGCAGCAACATCAGTGGCTACCAATAATTGAATATGCTGTTTCCGGAACGAATCCATTACTGTATCACGCTGTGCTTGAGACAAATCTCCATGCAAAGCATCGGCGGAATAGCCGTCATTTATAAGCTGATCAGCAACATCCCTAGTTTCGACCCGTGTCCGGCAAAATACAATTCCGTAAATTTTCGGATTATTATCGACCAATCGTTTCAACGCAATATAGCGGTCTGCAGCACGAACAACATAAACCTCATGTACCACATTTCCTGTACCTGCATTTTTTGTTCCACTAACAATTTCAACCGGATTATTCATGTACAACTTGGTCAAGCGTCTGACCTCATTCGGCATGGTTGCAGAAAACAACATGGTTTGTCTGCCCTTAGGCGTACCTTCTAAAATTGCATCCAAATCATCGCGGAAACCCATATTTAGCATTTCATCCGCTTCATCAAGTACGAGCCAACGAATGTTATTTACCTTTAATTTTCGACGTTTCAATAAATCCAGAGTACGTCCCGGTGTTCCAACAACTACTTGCGGATTTGCTTTTAATCCACGGATTTGTGTTTCAATATTTGCACCACCATATACAGCAACTGTTTTAAATTGCTCAGTATGTTGTGAATACTTTTTAAAATCGCGGGTAATTTGCAAACACAATTCACGTGTTGGACACAAAATTAAAGCCTGTACATTTGGGTTTTTAATATCGATTTGTTGGATTAGCGGCAAGCCAAATCCGGCAGTTTTTCCGGTTCCTGTCTGTGCTAAACCGATAACATCACGCTCTGATGATAAAATTTCGGGAATTACTTTTTCTTGGATTTCTGTGGGCTGTTCAAAGCCTAATTCTTGAATCGCCTGAAGAATTTCTTCGCTCAGACCCATTGTTTTAAAACTCATATTTATTTTTTTAGTCCAGCTTTACACCATTATAATAAATAACTGGAAATAATATTTGGTGCAAAATTGCCGGCCGGGCAGCCTGTGGACTTTCCAAATAGCAATCGATAACACCTGATTACCTTAATCGGCGACAAAGATAATATAAATAAAATGATAATTTGCTTAAATTACCAAATGATTTCAAGACTTACATTCTACATGCTCTTAAACAATTCTGAAAGCTTTGGGAAGTATTAATTATTAACTAATTTTATGCTCTCAAAATTTAAGCCTATGAAGCCAATAAAAGTTGCAGTGCTGAAAGAGACAAAAACACCGCCGGACAGACGTGTTGTTTTAACTCCTGTTCAGGTGATGAAAGTGAAAGCGCAATTTCCGCATGTTGATGTTGTTGTTCAACCGAGTAAGCTTAGATGTTATAAAGACGAAGAATATGAAAGGTTAGGAATTACGATGCAAGATGACATTTCAGATTGTGATATTTTAATTGGGGTTAAAGAAGCAAAGATTGACAGCCTGATTCCGGATAAAAAATATATGTTTTTTTCCCACACTCACAAAAAACAAGATTATAATCGCCCACTTTTAAACACTTTTATTGATAAAAAAATTCAAATCATTGACCATGAATGTCTCACGGATGATTATGGAATCAGACTGGTTGCTTTTGGTCGCTGGGCGGGGATTGTCGGCTCTTATAACGGACTAATTGCTTATGGAAAACGCACGGGGAAATATGATTTAACTCGTGCAAAAAACTGTTTCGATATGCAACACATGTTACAAGAAGTTGAGCATGTACAGTTGCCACCAAATTTTAAAATTTTAATTACCGGTGGCGGACGTGTTGCAAGTGGTGCGCTGGAAACTTTGGAACCCTTATATCTAAACAAAGTCAGTCCTGAAGATTTTCTCACAAAAACATTTGATGAACCGGTGCTTTGTCAAATTGATGCGGATCAATATGTGGAATTAAAAAAAGGCGGATGGAAAGACTTCCCCCACTTTTTTGACAATCCGTCGGATTACAAATCGACATTTAAACGATTCAGCAAAATTACCGATATGTGGATTCCATGCCACTTTTACAACCCGGACAGTCCTGCATTTTTAAAGCCAGAGGATTATCGTGAGCCGGATTTCAATATCAAAGTTATTGCAGATGTCAGTTGTGATATTGCAGATCCGATACCGTCAACTTTAAGAGCATCTACGATTGCTGACCCGTTTTACGGATACGACCCCATCAATGAAAAAGAAGCTGCCCCATGGGACAAAAATAATGTCACCGTAATGGCAGTTGACAATCTTCCGGGAGAATTACCGCGAGATGCATCCGAAGCATTTGGAGAGCGATTAATTGAGGTGGTTTTCCCCTATTTGTTTGACACAGACAATCCGGATAACGAGGTTGTAATGCGCGCAAGCATTACAAAAGACGGGAAGTTAACTAAAGATTATACTTATCTTCAGGACTTTTTGGAAGGGAAAGAGTAAAATTAAGTTTTAGAGAAGAGTAATTTCCTTTCTACTACAACTTAAATCAAGGCGCAGAGGCAAAATAAACTTAGACTCTCCCCTACTTGATTTGAGACAATATTTGTCATTTTCCTACAAAAATTTTCGATCTGAATTTTCGAGCATAAAGAAAAGCAAGGATTAAAACCAATGCATAAACCATTAATCCCCAAAGTAATATTCCTGAGATATTATATTTATATATTAGCCAGGCAACACTAATATTTAAGCTCCCCCCAATCACAATTACAGGCAACAATAGTTTTTTTAAATAATACTCACTTAGAACGGCAAAAACGACTAAAGTTGGAGCAACCATAAATAAAATACGATCGACAATATATGGCCAAATTGGCATAAATAATAAACTTAGAATGAAAGCCCATAATAAGGCATAGATTTCATGTTTTTCAGATTGTAGGATCTTAGATTTGCGCAAGGCAAACGCACCAAGAATAACTAACAACCAATAAAAATCAAACACACGAAATAATTGCATTACATTATCCATACTATAATAAGCAAACCCTATCTGCTCCTGCTGCACGAATAATCTCATTATAATTGAGTCACCAAAAAATGCCTGTGTGACAATTTGTGTCAAAGCAAAAATGCTAAAGAAAACACTAGAAGACACAACTATCCCTAACACTTTATCCTTAATTGTTTTATTGTAAAATAATTGATAAAAAAGCACAAAAATAAAACTAAAAATCACACTTTCTTTTATTAACAAACCCATTGCGGACATTGCAGACAAAAATACCCACCACCAAATCGATATTTTTTCCTGATGTACTTTTGTAATTGCAATGTCAATAATCAGCAAACTAAAAAACCAACCTGCTGCATCGACTAAAACCATCAATGAAAAAACAGCAAAAACTTGTGAAAATACATAAATCAGCATCGCATAAAATGCCAAATCATATCGTTTCGTCAGCTTATAAACAATACGTTTAATCAACAATGCACAGCCAAAATATGCTGCAATATTTTGAATAATAAAACCCCAATGTGCATCTAACGAAGTTAATGCCTCCAATGCTCCGGGAAAGATTAAGACAAGTGGTTTTGATAATCGTGATTGAAAATTATATCCACCTTCGAGTCCAAACAACTCTCGTGCTGCTCCGGTAAAACTCGGAGAATCAAACATATCCCATCTTAAAAAATCGAACAAATACCAATATATAACAGCTAAAATTACCAATATTAGGATGGATAATAAATTAAAAAGCTGTTTTTTACTCATTTTTATATTCTTTAAGCAGGTAAATTAAATCGTTAATCAAAAATAACAATTTTTAAGTATTTGTTTCATTTTTTCTGAAAGTCCTTCTTCTCACGCTAAACACCCTATTAATCAACGAATTAACAAACAACCAATAGATTGTCGTAATGAAATAATTCTAAGTACGTGACAAGATTTTTGTAATTATTTGAATATTAGGCTCAATATTGTATAAAAGTGCATGAGCGATGAAAATTAACCCATATTTAAAATAGCTATATGCCTGCGTCCATGCTTTTTAATTTTGAAATCACTTCAGATGGATTATCTGCTTTAAACACTGCACTTCCTGCAACCACTGAGGAAACTCCAGCATCAGCCAATTCGTTGACATTGTCCGGACTCACACCACCATCAACCTGAATAATCAAATCTGGGTTTTTCTCGGCCGCCATTTGTTTTAAGGTTTTAATTTTATTGATGCTTTCCGGAATAAAGCTTTGTCCGCCAAAACCCGGATTCACAGACATTATCAGCACCAAATCCAAATCAGCCAAAATATGACTAAGATTTGCAACAGGGGTATGTGGATTTAATGAAACTCCTGCTTTCATTCCAGCGGCTTTTATTTGCTGAATACAACGATGTAAATGAGTAACTGCCTCATAATGCACCGTAAGAATATCAGCTCCGGCAGCCTTAAATTCATCCACATATCGCTCAGGTTGAACAATCATTAAATGAACATCCAACACTTTCCTTGTTAATTTACGAATTTGAGAAATAACAGGCATTCCAAAGGTAATATTCGGAACAAAAACGCCATCCATAATATCGAGATGCAACCAATCAGCATCCGATTCGTTCAGCATTTTTATTTCAGATTCAAGGTTCATAAAATCTGCGGACAATAAAGAAGGAGCAACAATCATGAGTCAATAATTTTTACAAAGAAATAAAAAAAATCCCGAAAGATCGGGATTTTATGTCAGATAGCTTCTTAATTTTTTATGTCGAGTGCTTTGTTTCAGGCGTCGAATACAGGATTCCTTAACTTGTCTAACCCGTTCACGGGTCAATCCGTAGATTTCTCCAATTTCCTCAAGGCTGTGTGCATAATAGCCGTTTAATCCGTAATACATTTTAATAATTTCAGCTTCGCGCTTATTTAGAACCCGTAGTGTCCGATTAATTTCCTGTGTCAAGCTTTCTTTCATCAGGGCATCATCCGGTGGAACAGACTCTTCTGATTTCAATAAATCTTCAACCGTTCCATCATCGGCATCTTTCCCGATGGGTTTATCAAGTGACAATTTCCGTTGAGAACTTTCCAAAACATTTTTAATTTCATCCGGAGACATTTCAATAATTGCAGAAATCTCCTCATCGGTAGGCTCACGTTGAAATACTTGCTCTAGATTGATTTTTGCTGAATTAATTTTTTGAAGATTACCAATTTTATTCAAAGGCAAGCGAATCATTCTGCCTTGTACTGCCAATGCATGCAAAACAGACTGACGTACCCACCATACCGCATAAGAAATAAATTTAAATCCACGGGTTTCATCAAACCGATAAGCGGCTTTAATTAAACCTAAATTTCCTTCATTTACTAAATCCTGCAAACTAAGCCCTTGGTTTTGATATTGTTTGGCAACTGAAACAACAAAACGGAGATTTGCCTTAACCAATTTATCAAGCGCAGCCTTATCTCCATCTTTTATACGACGAGCCATTTCAATTTCCTCTTCCGCAGAAATCATATCAAGTTTGCCGATCTCCTGCAAATATCGTTCAAATGCGGGAGTATCACGATTCGTAATTTGTCTTGTTATTTTTAGTTGTCTCATTTTTCCATTTACTTCTCTTTGTTTAGACGCAATCTCAATTCATTTGGTTGCCCAAGTATTTAAATAAGCTCAAGAGTCATTCAATATCACTGAACTACAATCTATAACAATTCAAATAAATTATTGTTGAAGAAAATTTGGTTTATTAAAAAATAAACGTACCTTTGCTTCGAATTACAAAAACGATTGAGTATATCTCAAACATATTTTATTATTTAAATCCAAATTTTATTTGTCTTACCAAATTTTGTCATATTCATGTACGACATTCTTGAATTAAATCAGAAAAAACTTCCTGAATTACGTTTAATCGGAAAAGAATTGAACATTAAAAAATACAATTCTTACCGAAAAAAAGAATTGGTTTATGCCATTTTAGATGCGCAAGCCATTCAGGAATCACAGAACACAGGGAAAAAGAAAGTGGAGAAGGAGTCTAATCAAAAACAGTCCAATTCCACAAATATTAACGAAGGAGAACGAAAAACTCGTCCGAGACGCCGTGTTGAAAAGATTGCATCAGCTGATCCTGATCAAAATAAAATAAAATTCAGCGCCTCGAAAAATCAAGCCGGAAACGCTGAGAAAACTGAGGATACCAAAAAGGAGCAAAAGCCCGAACAAAAAATCGAGCAAACTCAGGAAAAAGAGAGTGCCCATCGAAAACGGAGACGGCACATTGAGGTTCCAAAGGAGAATAAACCGACCTCTAAGCAAGCAGCCAAGGTTGAAAAATCTCCTAAAGAAGATACAAAGCCTGACATAAAAACTCCCAAGCCCCCTCAGGACAACAAAAAAGCGACACTTGACCGGGAAGCAAAAAAAGATTATTATCTGAAAAAAAACAGAGAAAATCAGGAGCAGAATAAAAAAATTATTCCTAATAATCAGAGCGATAATAAAGATAAGAGTAAAAACGGAAACACAAGTGTCAACCCAAAGGACAAACGTAAAGAAAACACCCCATTTGACTTTAATGGGCTGATTACCAGCAATGGAGTATTAGAAATCATGCCGGATGGTTATGGGTTTTTACGTTCTTCGGATTTCAATTACCTCAGTAGCCCTGATGACATTTATGTTTCACAGTCACAAATTAAATTATTTGGACTTAAAACCGGTGATACTGTTGAAGGTTCTATTCGTCCGCCAAAGGAAGGTGAAAAATATTTTCCATTGATTAAAATCAAAAGTATTAATGGAAGAACACCGGAATTTGTCCGTGACCGGATTCCATTTGAGCATTTAACTCCTATTTTCCCGGATGAGAAATTTAATATTTTGGGAAACAATCAATCCAACTTAAGTACTCGTTTAATCGATTTATTTTCCCCGATAGGGAAAGGACAACGCGGACTTATTGTTGCACAACCAAAAACAGGTAAAACCGTATTGCTACAACAGGTTGCAAATGCAATTGCAGCAAATCATCCGGAAGTTTATCTTATGATTTTATTGATTGATGAACGCCCAGAAGAGGTAACTGACATGGCTCGTAATGTAGATGCAGAAGTTGTTTCATCAACTTTTGACGAACCTGCAGAACGGCACGTGAAAGTTTCAAGCATTGTACTTGAGAAAGCAAAACGAATGGTTGAATGTGGTCATGATGTTGTAATTTTACTTGATTCAATCACACGTCTGGCTCGTGCTTATAATACTGTTGCTCCTGCATCCGGACGAGTTTTATCCGGTGGTGTTGATGCAAATGCCTTACATAAACCAAAACGCTTCTTCGGTGCTGCACGTAACATTGAAAAAGGCGGTTCACTAACCATTCTTGCCACTGCGCTGACAGAAACCGGCTCCAAAATGGATGATGTTATTTTTGAAGAATTTAAAGGAACAGGTAATATGGAACTGCAGCTTGACCGTAAGCTTTCAAACCGTCGAATTTATCCTTCAATCGATATTACAGCATCAAGCACCCGTCGTGAAGACCTCTTGCTCAACAAAGAAATGCTTACCCGAATTTGGGTTCTAAGGAACTTCTTATCGGATATGAATTCTAATGAAGCAATGGAATTTATGCGTCATAGACTTCCACAAACTAAAAGTAATGAAGAATTTCTTATCACGATGAACGATAAATAATAAAAAGATTTCATACATTATTAAAAAGCACTCGTTACGGGTGCTTTTTTTTTACTGTAGTTTCACACGCGACAAGTCAATAAAAACCTGAGTCCCTTTACCCAAGTCTGACTCAATGCAAATTTCACCATGCATTGCCTCAATAGCCATTTTGCAAAATGCAAGCCCCAAACCATGTGATCTGAAATGTTCAGTTTGCTTCACCTTACTTTTATATGAATCAAAAAGTGTTGCTTGAATATCATCCGGGATACCGGATCCATTATCAGAAATAACAATACGTAATGACGGAGCAAGTTTTAACATCGAATTTTCAACGGATATACGGATTTCTGCGTTTTCCTCCACATGCTTAATTGCATTATCCAAAAGATTAGTTACAACCCGAACAAGAAGGTTTTTATCAGCATATACCACAAAATGGACTTTGACATCAACTATAATATTGACATTTTTTGCTTTTGCCTGATACAACATATGTTTTTTACTCTCATTCAAGACATCAGCCAAACGCAAACCCTCAATATCAACAGGCATGCCAGCGGTCTCAAGCCTCCTGATATCCAGCAAATTATGTACTAAAAACTGCATACGGTTGGTGGATTCGCGCACGACATCAACAAAGTTTTTGTCCGGTGTTTTAATGACTTCAGTCAGGTGTAAAATAGTACCAATTGGTGCTTTCAAGTCGTGAACTAACATATGTGTTAATTTCTCCTGATATATTTGCAATTGTTCCAATTCTCGATTCCTCGACTGAATTTCAACTGCTTGTTTTTTTAATTCCTGATTTTGATTTTCCTGCTTTTTGGTCCGCACAGAGACCTTTTCCTCCAAATTTTTGTTTAAAGCTCTCAGTTTCTTTGCAAATTGCAAGCTGTGTTTTCTCTCCATCAAAAATTCACTCATAAGATAAAACTCCTGAATGAAAACAAAAATCAATAAGCCCAAATGCGAAATGTAAATTGATTGTATAATATTTAAGTGTAGAAAAACATCATTAATCCCTGACACCACAACAATTGACAATGGAACAAGGACATAAATACTACCCTTCCGATTTCGAATAACAGCGAGTCCAACCACAGGAAGTAAGATGTATAAAGCAGTAATTCCTAGCAAAAAGCTGTAAACGAAGCTATATTTACTAATTAAATCCGTTGGAAATGTAATGATAAAAGTAAAAACCAATGCATATGCAAATGTAAAAAACTGAACAACAATCTTTTTATTTTCCTGAGGATAGAGTTCCCTCAAATAATACAATAAAACCAGCGGCAAGCAATAAGAAGCAATGTAACTTAATTTAAGAAACGTGGCAAAACTTATATTCGGAATGGCAAAATAAATTAAGCGTCCTTCATTAGTTATGGACAACAAGAATACAAAGAAAACGATTATTGAAAACAAAAATCGCTTAAGATTCCATGCAAATAAACTTATTAGCAAATGATGCAAAAAAATCATAATTAGAATTCCGGAAATCAATAAACTCCAGAACAGGCCGTTGAAATACCGATGTATAATCACTGAGGTCTTACCAAACTTCACATAATCTCTTATTCCACCATTATCAAGATGAAAATTTGAGACATGCACTACAACATGATACACATAGTTTCCATTATCACTATCTGCTTCATCAAGAAATGCCATGCGATGGTAGAATGTAGGCCTAGTAGTTTCCTCTGTTTCACCTGCCTTACCCTGCTTTGCACACAACAATCCATTAACATACAATCTCATGCTTGTAGCCACCGGCTTAACATTTAGCACAAAATTTTCTCTGGGTGCATCTAAAATAATTTTCAAATAATAGGTTGCTATACCGTGAGCCGGGAAACTTGTATCTGCATTTACATTATTCCATACACCCGGAACCTGCATTTCAATAAAATCTACAGAAATCCCTTGTGCATAAAAATCTACCGGCAAGTGCTCTCCCCAGTAAAATAACCAATCACCATCAACTGCAACAACGGGTTCCTCTGTAAAATCCCACCCACGTAAATCAAGCACACCGGATTGCACAGAAAAATCATCAGAGGCAATTGCACCTAACTGAAAAATCAAAAGTATTATGGCAATATAAAAAGCTTTCATTTAGACTTTAAAATTAGAAAAATAACCTGAGATTAAACATGTTTTTGGCTTAAAACTTTCATTCGGGAAAATTCAATATATTTTAAATTCCATTTTATACCGATTAGACATCAATCCGAAAGCTGACGGATCAGCACAAGTCGTTCTGTATGCCTGCCTGCCATCCTCAGCTGGTAAATAGGCAGACAGGCTTCTCTTTTCGTAATATCGGCATAAACTCAAGAAGTTAATTCGGAACAAAGAAGCCGTGTTTTGTAAACCTAAATATTTACCATATTTTCATCATATTCCACAAAGTTTGCAGTAAAACTTATTAATTATTCTGAAACACAATTAATATTACAAGTAAAATAAAGCGTTGAGTTGGGAAGTTGCGGTAGGTTGAGATGGAGAGAGTCAAACTGCTAAAACCGCTTTCCCCCTATTGTTACTGGGTTACAGGAATAAAAATCGGGATCAAGCAAAAAATGGGGGGGGACGTTCCGTCAAAAGTTTTGTCACAATCTTTGATTGCTTCGCCTCAAAGATATGCGCCAAAACAGTATTTTATAAACTTTAATCACCATGGGTTACACTCGCCTATGGCTCACTCACCCATGGCTATTAATAGTTTGACCCGCTTCGGGGTCAGAACTTTCCAATGGTTTTAGTGAGTATCAATATGTTCATTAGACGAACCTTTGATTAATCTTTTAAATGCTTTTAATAATCAGTTTTAAAATAAAATATTAGAATTCCCCTCAGGTTTTTTGCTTGATCCCATTTTTCCTTTATAGATTATCTAAAATTTATGCTTGATTTTGTGCTACCCCCCAACTTTTTTGCTTGATCCAAAAATCGCTACATATAGCTGATAGCAAGGCAGCAACGGTTAATAACCGCTTTTACCCCATTATCACAGGGTTTCAGCAACACATGGAATATGCAAATTTATATTTTGAGCGTTATCTTTTCAAACAGTTAACTGCACAATTCAGTCGATCTGAATTTACTCCACTGACAATACGGTAATCCAAGCCGTAATATTCCAGCTCCTTTCTATACCATTCAAAAAAGAATTCCCGTTTATCCGGATTTTCACGGGTTGGATCATACTCCCATTGCAAATCATAATTGCATAATAAGTGCAAATCTCGCGGTAGGTTTCTGATTGCATCATCAACAAATTGCGGCACCTCATTATATACATGTTTGAGCCATACCTTTGTAATGATTAAATCGGTATCCAAAAACAAATATTCCGGCTTACATTTTACAAGCTCCTGCTCCAACTCCACTTGTTTTCGGGCAATGTAAATCACATCCTCTTTTGCGTAATTTCTTTGCAAATTTGCCACATAAAACCTCGCAAACTCAGGCACCCACAATCCGTTATAATGTCTTGCCAAACGTCCTGCAAGCCAAGATTTTCCTGTCGATTCCGGTCCTGTTAAAACAATTCGTTTCATACCCTTTGCATGTCTTTTTTCCAGGCAAAAAATCCGAAAACAGCCATAATTGTCAAAAAGGCAAAGAGTGCAGCAGTCGGATACAATCCTTTGTAAATATATAAACCGACAGAAACGAGATCCACCACAATCCAAAACAACCAATTTTCAAGGATTTTCCGGGCAAGCATCCATGTTGCAACAAAACTTAATGCCGTTGTAAATGCATCTCCGAGCGGTACGGTGCTATCTGTCAGGTGTTTCAAAATCAAATAGATGACAACAAACAATATCAGACTAATAAGCATACTCAAAAGCAAAGGTTTTTTCTTCAGTCTTGTTACCGGAATATCTTTTTTTGAGGTGCTTTCAGCTTGTTTCTTTTTCCCGAACATCCAAAAAAGCCAGCCATAAATACTGATAACGAAGTAATACACTTGCAAAGACATATCTGCATAAAATCCGGAATCAAAATACACCCAGATATACATGCTTACCATCACCAAGCTTACTAGCCAATACAAAGGTTTTTGATGAATTTGTAAAAATATACCAATCACTCCGAGCAAAGCAGCCGTCAGCTCAAACCAGTTCTGCACAATCCAATCCCACATGAATTTACTCTATTTTTTTCAGCAAGCGCTGATATTCTGCATCGTCTTTTAAAATCTCAATTGCTTTTTGCACGCTTTCATTCATGGCATTATTCACCTGATAAAATTCATTTGTTTCCCAGAGATCTGAGGCAATCAAGGATTTTAAATGGGTTTTTAAACGCCTTACCTGATAATCGGTCGGAGCTTCCTCCGGAATTTCAATTCCTTCTTCAATTGCACTTTGTTCCAAAGCATCGAGCAAATCGTCGGTGACTTCAAACTGGGTATTGAAACGGTCAAAATCCGGATATTTTTCAGCGAATTCATCGCGATTTTCATCAATATATTTAATTGCGAAATTAAAAATCAAGCGTTTACGCATCAATTTACTGTGATAATCAGAGACGGCAAGCGTGTCAAGCGGGATAAATACATCCGGCATAATTCCTCCGCCGCCAAACACTTTACGCTTGTTTCTAAGCGTAGTGTGCATTAATGAATCAGCAAATTGTATGCTATCACGATTCGTAAACTCACCATGTTCATAACGAGTCAATAAATCAGTTGCATAATCCTCCACTCCATCTTCATATGATTTTTGAATACAGCGTCCGGCAGGCGTATAATAGCGGGCAACAGTTAAACGAATCATGCTTTCATCAGGAAGCGGGAAAGGTCGCTGTACCAATCCTTTTCCAAAAGTACGCCGTCCGACAATAACTCCTCTGTCCCAATCTTGAATCGCACCTGAAACAATTTCACTAGCTGAAGCAGAACCTTCATCAACCAAAACAACCACTTTCGCATCCTCAAAATGTCCATTACTGCTTGCACGATATTCTCGTTTGGGATTATTTACACCTTCAGTATAAACAACCATCTCATTTTCAGCGAGAAACTGATCAGCCAACCATATGGCTTTATCCATATATCCGCCACCGTTGCTACTTAAATCCAAAATGATTTTCGAAATATTTTTAGATTCAAATTCTTCAAAAACCTCATCCAGTTCTTCGTCTGTAGTTTTCGCAAAGCGATTCAGCTTTACATATCCGATTTCATCATCAATAATATAACCTGCGTTTACTGAAAAAATCGGAATTTTATCACGCTCGATACTGAAATCAAGTAATTCATCTTCTCCCCTTCGCACGATTTCAACTTCAACAATGCTGCCTTTTTCTCCGCGGAGTAATTTCAACACATCAGAATTTTCCAAACCAACACCGGCAACATTTTCACCGTCAACAGTTATAATCCGATCGCCTGCCATTATTCCAAGCTTTTCCGATGGACCGGTTGGGATGGTTGCAACCACCATTAAAGTATCTTCAAGAATATTAAACTGAATTCCTATGCCTTCAAATGCTCCATCGAGCGGTTCATTCATCCGTTTTACTTCATCTTTGCTAATGTAAATTGAGTGTGGATCAAGCTCTTGTAACATTGCCACAATCGCCTCTTCAACAAGACTTTCTTGATTAACCGTATCAACATATAATGAATTTACAAGCGTTAAAACCCGACCGAATTTATGCAATTGCTCGGAATAACTTTGAGCGAATACCTGCAAACTCAACAAAACACCAATAAATGGAATGACTAAATACTTAATTTGTTTCATAATTTAAGAATTTCCCGTAAAGATATCAAAAGCTGTGCTAAACTCATTAAAATTAAAGGGATTTTAACATAATTGTGAGATTACACTTTATTTCATCGCATGTTTTTAAGATCAGTTTGCAAATTAAAAACCATTTTCGTATCTTTCAGAAAATCATCCGGACATGTTTTCAACCGCATTAAATCATTTTTTACAAAGCATTAATAATGAGGTGCTTCACACGATAAGTGAGTTGATGAAAATTCTCAATCAGGATTTATTCTTTTTCGTGATTTTCTTTGCATTTATTTTTGGGATTGATTTTAAACGTGGTTTTTTAATGATACATGCATTCTTCTGGACAATAGTTATTAACCAACTCCTGAAATCATGGATTAATCTACCGCGACCGGTTGACATTGATGCAAATTTGCGGATTTTAGGGGAAAACATCAACCAAATAAAAGCTCCTTCAAAGCCAAGCAACACACCCGTTAATCTCAATGCAGAAAGCATTGAATACGCCAGAAATAATTATCTAATTTCCGGTGGTTTTCCGTCTGCAATCATGGCAAAAGCAAGCATTTTCTGGCTTAGCATTTGGCATTTTTACAAACAAAATTGGTTATTACTATCTGCAGCAGTCATATTAGTATTTTCTGCGATTACAGCATTGTATTTTGGAGAGAATTTCGGAATTGATATCATTGCCGGAGTAGTTCTGGGGATTTTGATTTATCTTTTTGTTTTCCAATTTCTGTATAAAGCGCCAAGACTAAGCGAGTTTTCTCAAAAACCTATGCATGGCTTTATCCATCCATGGAAAGCATTCGGACGAATAATATACTTTTTTGTCATACCCTCATTATTGCTCTTAATTCCGCAAATTGAACTAAACATTATTGCCAAATTCATTGGTTTAAATCTGGCATATTACCTTATTGGCATCAAACGTTGGCCAAAAAATGACGGAACAACTTTTCAGCGTATGTTGCGTGTACTTTTGGCTATTTTTGTTTTTGGGATGATTAATCTGATTACGGCACAGTTCACCGTTGTTGATTATTCCATAAAATATTTCATGACAAATTTATTTGAGATGTATTTGTCAATTCATTTTAGCGTTTGGCTTTGTCGTCGCAGCGGATTATACAAAAAATAGTTATCAAAACGATTTTACGTAACCCAAAAGGGATATATGTCCGTATCATTATAAAAACATATAATTATGATGAAAATTAGGGAATCCGCAGTTGCCGGTAGTTTTTACGCTGATGATAAAAATGAATTATTTCAGGAAATTTCCGGCTATTTAAAAAACAGCCGGGCTGAAAACGGAAATTTAGATACTCGCATGCTGATTTGTCCACATGCCGGATACATCTTTTCCGGACAAATTGCCGCAGATGCCATTTCTCATTTGAGCAAAAATAAGACAAAACGGATTTTTATTCTTGCAGCTGCACATCACTTCGGATTTCGTGGAATTTCTGTAAATCAGCAATCATACGAAACTCCGCTGGGGCTCGTAAAAAACGATACAGAAATAAGTGAAGCACTGTTAGGCGAGAAATTCATAGATTATTATCCAGAGGCGCATACACACGAACATTGCATTGAGGTTGAGCTGCCAATTTTGCAAGTGCATTTACAGAATTTCACCTTGATTCCGATTTTATTCGGAGCCTGTTCAGAGAATGACATTGATTTACTTGCTAAACGATTAGAAAAATATGCCGAAAATCCGGAAAATGCATTTATTGTTTCCACGGACTTTTCTCATTACCCCAATAATGAAGATGCATCCAAGATAGACAAACTTACTGCTGATGCAATAGTAAGCGGTGACTCGGAACAATTAAAACAATGCCTGTGGGATCATGATCAACGAAATATCAATGAGTTACACACAGCATTATGCGGTGAAAAAGCCGTACTCTGTGCCATGAAAATTGCAAAACAAGCAAATTTGAATTGGGAAATTATTTCATATGCCAATTCCGGAGACAGTTTTCAGGGAAACTCAAAATCCGTGGTCGGATATTATGCGATTCGGGCAGGAAAAACAATTAATAACGAATTTCAATTATCAAAAAATGAAAAACAAAAATTGCTCAATTATGCCCGAGCAGTGATTCGTCATAAACTAGCACCCGAGAAGCACGATTTACCCACACGTGAACATTTGCCCAATGCATTGTTTGAAGCAGGTGGCGCATTTGTCACACTGCACAAAGGGGAAAAACTCAGAGGATGCATCGGAAGGTTTTCGGATGAGAATCCGCTAATAGAAAATGTGCATAAAATGGCAATTTCAGCGGCTTTTCAAGACCCGAGATTTGAACCGCTTCAAAAATCGGAATTGGATGAAATTAGCATTGAAATTTCTGTATTAACGCCATTGCAACGCATTGAAGGACCGAACGATTTTGTCTTAGGGAAACACGGTATATACATTATAAAACGGGATGAAAATGGCAACATCACGAACAGCGGCACATTTTTACCTCAGGTTGCGCAATCTCAAAATTGGACAAAAGCTGAGTTTTTAGGATTTTGCGCTCGCGACAAGGCCGGAATCGGTTGGGACGGATGGAAAGATGCAGAATTATATCGTTACAACGCCTTGATTTTTAGCGAAAAGGAGATTTTATGAAAACAAAAGAAGCCGAATTTTATCACAAATCATCAGATGCTAAGATAATTTGCGATTTATGCCCGCACCATTGTGTGCTGAAAGAAAAGCAAATGAGTCCTTGCGGAAGCAGGATGCAAATTGACGGCAAGTTGTATGCCTTATCTTACGGTCAGGCAATTGCACAAGCGATAGACCCCATTGAAAAGAAACCGCTTTATCATTTTTTGCCGGGCGAATCGACCTATTCCATTGGTACGCCGGGTTGTAATTTACATTGCAGAAATTGTCAAAACAGCAATCTTTCGCAAAGCGATAATCTTGAAATGCGAAATGAAATCATAAGTCCTGAACAAATTGTCCGACAAGCAAAAACCAATCATTGCAGCTCCATTTCATACACCTATTCCGAACCGACAATTTTTTATGAGTACATGTTGGAAACTGCGCAATTGGCGCATAAGGAGGGCATTAAAAATATCATGGTAAGCAACGGCTATATATGCAAAGATGCGCTCCAAAAGCTCCTTCCCTATCTTGATGCAGTAAATATTGACATGAAAGTTTTTTCGGACAGCATTTATAAGGAACTGACAGGTGGTAGTTTAAAGCCGGTATTATCAAGTATTTTGGAAATCAAAAAAGCAAACATTCATTTGGAAATCACTATGTTGTGCATCCCAGGCATGACAGATGATGAAAATTTACTTATGGAATTTGTGAAATGGATGGAAACTCACAACATGCTCAATGTGCCGCTGCATATGAGTCGGTTTTTTCCGAGTTATAAGCTAAATCACATTCCTCCCTGTCCTGAATCAAAACTCTATGAACTCATTGATATAGCGCGCGAGCGAATGTTTTTTGTGTATCCAGGAAATGTTGTCGCAAATGAAATGCGAAATCTTAATTGTTACAAATGTGGAGAATTACTGATTTCACGAACGCAGGAAAAAACCTATCCATACATAAATGAAGACGGATCGTGCCCCAAATGCGGGAAAATAATTATTCCAACATATCAAGGAACTCAGATTCGCTAATGATTTTCACATTTAATGATTCTGCTTTTTCCAGCTTACTGGGACCCATATTGTCACCTGCCAGCAAATAATCCGTTTTAGCAGACACTGAAGAAACATTTTTACCGCCATGTTGCTCAATCATTTTTTTGTATTCATCGCGGCTATGTTTTTCAAACGTTCCGGAGATTACCAGCTTTTTACCCTCTAGCTTATTGGATTTAGGCATTTCATCGGCAGATTTTTTCAGTTGCAGACCATATTGCATTAATCGCTCCACAATTTCCTGATTTGAGGGCAAATTAAAATAGTCAATTACTGAATTAGCAATGGTTTCACCAATTTCATCCACTGCAATTAGCTCGTCATATTTTGCAGCTGCAAGTTTATAGACATCATTAAAAGCAGAAGCCAGTGTTTTGGCATTGGTTTCACCAACATAGCGGATTCCAAGCGCATAGATGACCCGCGGATAAGGAACTGATTTTGATGCTTCTACCCCTATAATAATATTTTCTGCTGATTTTTGTCTGAACCGATCCAAAGCAATGATTTGTTCAGCTTTTAAATCATATAAATCCGCCATGTTTTTGATTAATCCTTCACGTAAAAACAAATCCACGGTTTCCTCGCCAATGCTGTCAATATTCATGGCTTTCCGACTTATAAAATGCTTTATTTTACCTCGGATTTGAGGAGGACAAGCATTTTCATTCGGACAAAAATGTTTGGCTTCGCCTGCTTTTCTAACCAATTCCGTTCCACACTCAGGGCAATGAGTAATAAATTGAATCGGCTGTGAGTTTTCAGTATGTTCAGCAACGCCAACGATTTTCGGAATAATTTCTCCCCCTTTTTCAACAAACACCAAATCACCTATGCGCAAATCTAGAAGTTTTATCTGATCCTCGTTATGTAAAGATGCACGTTTAACTGTTGTCCCGGCAAGGAAAACCGGTTCTAAATTAGCGACCGGAGTGATTGCTCCCGTTCTGCCAACCTGGTATTCAACAGAATTCAGATAGGTTTGCATTTGCTCGGCTTTAAACTTATAGGATATTGCCCAGCGCGGCGATTTTGCAGTCATTCCCAAAGCCTCCTGATTATCATAGGAATTTACTTTCACAACAATTCCGTCAATATCAAAAGGCAAATATTTTCGTTTTAAATCCCAATCGGAAATAAATCGGTGGATATCATCCAGTTTGTCCGTTTTTATCATGTATTCAGGCACTTTAAACCCCCATTTTCTTGCTTGAAGCAGAGTTTCATAATGCGTATCGGCAGGTGCATCATCGGCCACTACAAAATACAAAAAGCAATCCAATCCACGCTTAGCAACCTCACTTGATTTTTGCATTTTCAGCGTTCCTGCAGCGGCATTTCGAGGATTTGCGAATGGCTGTTCATTTTTTTCTGTGCGGGTTTTATTCAATCGCTCAAAAACAGCATGCGGCATAAAAACCTCACCACGAATTTCAAAAAAATCAGGATATGAATTTCCGGAAAGTTGTAAAGGAATGCTGCGAATTGTACGGATATTATTAGTCACATCGTCGCCTTGCGTTCCGTCACCACGAGTTACCGCCCGTAAAAGCTGCCCGTTTTCATAGGTTAAACTTATGGATGCCCCGTCATATTTTAATTCCACGACATATTCAGGCTGAACCCCGAGTCCTTTTTTCACCCGTGCAGCAAAGGCTTCAAGCTCTTCCCGCGAATATGTATTTGCAAGCGAAAGCATGGGAAAGCGATGTTTTACCTGCTTAAATTCAAGGCTTAAATCGCTTCCGACTCGCTTTGTCGGTGAATTGGGATCATCATATTGTGGATAGTTTTCTTCCAGCTCCTGCAAGGACTTCATCAACATATCATATTCGAAATCCGTAATCTCAGGTTGAGCTAAAACATAGTATTTATAGTTATGCGCCCGAAGTTCGGCTCTCAATGTTTCGATGCGTTTTTGAATGTCATTCATGATGAAAGATTTTGACTGATAAAGATAAGGGGTTTCGGGGAAATCACAAATCTCAACAAACAATGGCTGTAGTTTATTATTGCGTTGAAAGTATCGTTTTGTATTTTTCATCTATCTGCCGGTATCTGGAATAAGCCGATACATCAATTATCGTTTGTTTAGCAAGCTCTGATATTGGTA
>JAQIBY010000053.1 GCA_027858835.1 Bacteroidales bacterium
TGATGAGCCTGAAGGGCTCAAACATGAATAACCACGGGTGAGGATTTTTCCGTAACCCGTGGTTAATTAAATCATATCGGAGTGTTTTTGGCATACGTTTTTGCTCCCGAAAGCCCGAACGCTTTCGGGCTCGGGATTGCAAAAAGCTATGCCAAAAACTGCGTATCAAATTTTGCTAAGCCCGGGTTGCACCCAGGGTTATTCATGTTTGACCACTGCGTGGTCATAAACTAATAATTAAACGAAATCCTAACTCACAAAAAAACTTTCTCCCCCAGATTTTTGGCTTGATACCTGTTTTTGAAAGAAAAAACAAGATCCGTAGTGAAAAACGCTAGATTCACGCGAAGAAATACACACTTAAGCGACAGAATAAATAAAATATTTGTTTTAAGGTTTTAAAAGATATTCGCACGCATTTAAAATAAATTTCTCAATTACAGCGTAATCCACTAACCAATTATTCACTTTCAACGAAATTAAATTCTGATGGTCAAGTGCCGGTACGATATTCCACGCATCAACTTCAGTTTTCACTTGGAGAGTCGGCAGCGTTTGCATTATCTGAAGAAGCTGGTACATTTTTTTTTCACTATGAAAAGTAAGATCTATCCTTCTTGCTTTTGTATAAATGCTTAGCTTTTTATCCAGATAAGGATCTCCCGTTTGGTATCGCCTTTTAAAACTGAATTTATCCATTCGTTCTCGAGCTCTAATAGTAAAACTATCAAATGAAAAATCATCGATTGTTTTATATATTCCACAATAAGCACTCCCCCAGCCGCTATTGGCGTAAGTCCCTCCCGTTGATGGATCATGGAAAATAAAATAAAGTCCTTGATGCACCTTGCTTAAATCATAAATCACATATCTGGATGCAACATACCGAATTGGCCGATTGGGTATATTATATTGTTTTTCTGAGCTAGAAAAAAAAGGGAGATTTCTCTGCACTGCAAATTGCTCAAGGCTCTTAATTATTGCTTCTTGCGTCATGATTAGTTTATGCTATTTAACAAATTTTCATCATAGAGGTATAAATCACCAATACCGATGTAAAACTTCCAAATCCTCCGACTGAAAAATCTGTGTCGGGTTGGTTCCAGGTTCTCCTTCGGGGATGGATAAATTCATAGCAGCGAAATAGTTCTCCCAATAAGGCAAAGCATTTCCCGAAGTATCGGAAAAAGACATTGGGATCTGCTTAAACACATAATCCCCTGACATATCAAGAAAAGTTTTATAAACCAACTCGCTGCAATAATAAGCTTGATTGTCATGCGAAAAAATCGAATCGTATGGCATGCCTAAGCGCAAATGCGCATTTTTTACAGGATTTTGTATTTCTACATCCTGTTTTAAGCGACAGGCGACAACCAAAGGCTTTCCTTTCGGGGATTTTGCCGAAGCATTCAAAAATTGCGACAATGTCACTTTGCGAACGCCATATTCTGGGACGGCTTCAATCACAAACACAGCATCACCATCTGTTTCGACAATCCCAACATGTGAAAAATTGTAGTTTTGAGCATTTTCAGTTGACCGGATAATCGCTTCAGAAAAATCACTGTCCGCATTTATCTGAAACAGTAAATCACCGGGAAGTGGCTCATATTGCTTCGGCTTACAAGAAATAATGCATAGAAATATACATGCAAAAAGCAAAAATGTTTTCCGACGTAAAAGCATACTCAATTTTATCTGAACAGAAAGAAGAGAATTAACGCAAAGACTCCTGCAGCAAGTACTCCCACAAACAAATTTCTGGCGAATCTGGCTTGTCGTCCTTTTTTATCAAGCTCATATTTTGCCGCCAACTTTTTAATGGTCGATGCAATATGCTCAAAAGCATTATCATCTTTACGGATAAATAAGGCAGGCGTGTAATTTCCAGCTGTAGGTTTAATATTCACATTAACTTTTCCTGAGAGCATTAACACATCAGCATCCGGATTATGGTGTTTAATGATTGGCAACAATTCCATTCCGGATTTTGCGTCCGGCTCATCACCACTTTTCAGCAAATAATCCAAAATCACAATTTTTTGATTTCGACGAAATTTATTGTCATGAATAAAATGTCTCAGAAACTTTTTCCCGGAGTTGTAAGTATGCAGATTATGCGGCAAATCCAATTGAAAACGTTTTCTGAAATAATTCAAATAAATATCATCATCATCCACAAAATACACATCTATTACATAATCTTTACTCATACTAAAATTCTGTACTTGGTTTACGATCTCTGAGCGTCTCTTTCTCTTTATCGCGCTCAAAATTTATTGCCCTTTCGGGATCTATATCTGACACAAAATACCAAAATCCTTTATCAAATTCAAATGCATCGTAAGAATAATCCGGACCGTAATATTCAAAATAACCTTCTAACTTAGGATCAGACGGTGACAAATGATCTAAAACAATGATATCCTGCTTTTCATTAAAGCGTAAAATCATTTGTGTTTTAATGGAATAAGTATAAACAGCCCTCAATTTACGCGATCTGCCGATTCGCATGCGCTTTTTTCCGAAATTTGGCAAATTATGCCGGTCAAATTCAAGGGTTTCGACAATTTTTTGTTGAGTCAATGCATTTCGTCCACGCCATCCGAGTAATGTATAGACTGTTGATTTATTATCTGTTTTTTGAATAATATCATAATAAATTGCACCATACCATTCAGCATGACTGCTATATTTTCGTTCCATGGAATCACGTAAAATGTAAAAGTCCTTTAATTCATAGAGCAGCAACTTGTCCTTTTCCGCTTGATACTGAATAAATCCATAGCATGTGTGTGTCAAATCATCAAAAAGAAGATTCCATGTAAAGAGACGCAAGTTTCCATCCGGAGATTTTAAAACAGAAATCCGTTTTAGAGAATCGACAGGAGCATCAAAGCTATTCGGGCTTTCTAATACCGATTTCAAAAGTGTTTTCACCTCTTGGTTTACCTCAAGTTTATCCTCATCTTTATAATAGCTCGCTGCATTTGTAAGTAATGCATCAATTTCCTGAAAATCATCCAAAAAATTATCATTCTGTTGAGCCGATAAAATGCCGGACAACGAAAAAAGAAAAATGATTATATAAATTTTTTTATTCATTAGTAAGCAAACGTACAAAGTTCGTGCTATATTTCATTAAAGCTCATCTAAAGCCTGATGAATGAGTTTAATTGTTTCCATAATTTGATTTTCTGTGATAATTAAAGGTGCCCCAATCCGAAATGCATTGGGTTTAAACAGAAATAAATCGGTAATAAAACCAATTCGTACTCCAATCGCCATCACTTTTGCCGCTTCTTCTGGCGTTTCAAGTTCAATGCCAATAAACAGTCCTTTTCCCCAAACTTTTTTAATTTTCGGATGTTTCAGATGAGAAAAATATAGCGCTGCTTTTGCCTCAACTTGCGAAATTAAATCATCCCGCAATAAAATCTTCAAATTTGCCAGTGCCGCCGCACAGGAAACCGGATGTCCACCAAAAGTCGTAATATGACCAAGCATAGGATTGGTTTTAAAACTGTCCATTACCTGCTTGTTTGCAACAAATGCTCCCAAGGGCATGCCTCCGCCAAATGCTTTAGCAATGCAAAGTATATCTGGAATCACATTCCAATGTTCATGGGCAAATAATTTCCCGGTACGCCCAAACCCGGTTTGAATTTCGTCAAAAACCAGTAAGGTTCCGGTTTCGTCGCATCGTTGACGCAAATTTCTCAGATAATCGTCATCTGGGATACAAATCCCCGCTTCGGATTGAATGGGTTCAAGCACAACTGCCGCAGTTTTCCCGGTAATTTGCTGCAAATCCTCTTTAACATTAAATCTTAATTGCCTGATATCGGGAAGTAAAGGTCGATAATTGCGTTTAAATGTTTCATCGCCGAGCAAACTCAGGGCACCATGCGTACTTCCGTGATATGCATTTTTAAACGCAATAATTTCAGAGCGTCCTGTGTATCGCTTTGCGAGTTTCATGGCTCCTTCAATTGCCTCAGAACCACTGTTAACAAAATATACTGAATTCAGATTCCCGGCAAGGTTTTCTATTAATAACTCGGCGAGTTCTACCTGCACAGGCTGAACAAACTCCCCGTAAACCATGAGATGCATGTGCTTGTCGATCTGATCTTTTACGGCCTGCACAATCTCAGGATGTTGATGTCCCAAATTACTGACAGAAACGCCGGAAACTAAATCATAAAACTTTTCCCCGTCCTTATTGTAAATAAAAACGCCATCAGCCCGACTAGCCTCAAAACCCATAGGCGCTTCAGAAGGCAAACCAAGATATTGCATAAACAGGTTGCGCATACTTGGATTTTGCATATTAGTTCATCAAATTTAAGCGATTAAACAATTCGTCTTTGTAAGATTTCCCGATTGGGATGTGTACCATTTCCTTGTTCACCTTCATGCTTATACGATTTCCAGAAATCTGTTGTATATGATTAAGGTTCACAAAATAAGAACGATGTACTCGAATAAAACTTTCTATAGGCAACTCATTTTCAATTGCTTTCATTGTAAAATGAATTAAAAACCGTTTCTCTGACGATTGCAAGGACACATAATTTTCCTGAGCTTCAACAAAAAGAATTTCAGAAAATTTTATCCGGACAAGATTAGAATTTTCACGAATAAAAATTTCATCTTTTTGTTTTGGGAGATCCTGATCCGGGACATTCGAGTTTTGTTTTGGATTTTTATCTCCATCCTGAACGTCCTCAATTGCCCGCATGACAGCTTTATAGAATCTGGCATAAGTAATTGGCTTCAACAAATAATCCGTCACATCATACTCAAATGCATTAATGGCGTATTTTTCTTTTCCTGAAATAATAATCACTTTTGGATTTGTTCGCATATTGTCAAGCAATTCCAAACCGGTCATTTCTGGCATTTCCACATCAAGAAAAACAACATCTACCTTTTCATTTTCAGCAAGTTCTGATAATGCAATCACAGGGTTTTCAAAAGAACCCAATAAATTTAATCGTTTTGTTTTCCGAACAAATTCCTCAACTAATTTTCGGATAATTAAATCATCATCAATGATAATACAGTTTAACATAGCCCTCCTATTATTAACAATCAAAGTTAATATTTTTTTCTTTACCTACCATCGGATTTGATAGGTTTCAGCATGTTGAGATGAGAGATTACAAAAATTCAACATTTGATGCAAGATATCAAGCCTGCCAGTGCTATAGCATTCTAAGGAATAGCGAGAGGATTTTGTACAATACAAGCGATTTTGAATTAAGATGTCTTTGGTTCTTCGCGCAATTGCTTCTGCCGGATCAATCAAATTAACATTGACGCCAGCAATTTTTCGAATTTCCTCGGAAAAAAGTGGATAATGAGTACAGCCCAAGACAATTTGATCTACATTTATTTCCAGCATTGGCTGAATGAGTTTTTTGAGCAGTTTTTCTGTTTCAACACTGTCAATTTGATTGGCTTCTGCGAGTTCAACTAAGCCTTTCCCTTCTGCATAATGGATATTGATGTATTGTCCGTAGAGTTCATGTTTTTCTTTAAACAATTTCCCGCCAAATGTTCCTTTGGTTGCCAATACGCCAATATTCCCGGTTTTTGATAGCAAACTAGCAGGCTTAACCGCCGGCTCCATACCGATAAAAGGCATATCGAAATTTTGTCTCAGATAATCTATCGCAGCTGCGGTGGCAGTATTACATGCAACAACAATTGCTTTCACTCCTTTTTCGAGAAAAAAAGTAGTTATTTTTTCAGCGCGTTGAACAATTTCATTTTCAGACAAATTACCATAAGGAGCATGGGCAGAGTCAGCAAAATAAAGAAAGCTTTCATGCGGCATTAATTCAACCAGTTGTTTTAAAACGGTTAATCCACCGACACCGGAATCAAAGACACCAATTTTTGCTTTGCAATAACTCATACTCAAAAATAAAAAAAAGACCATTAAAAAATGGCCTTTTCAAAAGTATTTATTAATGAACTTATAAACTCAGTTTTGCTTTTACTTTTTTCGTGACATTTAAACTGTCATCGGACTTGTACAATAACATTGAGGCATCATAAATATAGGTAAATCCTTCTTCACTTGCAACATCTTTAATTGCTGTACGGATTTTTTTATAAATCGGTTGTAGCAATTCAGCTTCTTTAGTTTGCAAATCTTGTTGAGCACGCATTTGGTAATTTTCAATGCGTTGTTGCAAACCATTCAACTCTTCTTCTTTATCTTGCTTGAGCGTAGCAGGCCAAGTTTCGGAACTCTCCAAATACTCATTATACTTTGACTCCAATTCAGCATTCATGGTCATCAACTGATTTTCCAATTGTTTTGAATACTGCTGTAGTTCTTGCTCAGCTTGCGTTCTTTCCGGCATAATCTGGAAAATCGAATCGACTTGTACGTGTCCCAGTTTCAATTTTTGTGCATAAGAGTTATTCATTCCAACACCCACAAAAAGCAGTATCATGCTTACTAATAATCCAATACGTTTCATATGATTTAATTTAAATTTTGACAAATATAATGATTAATTTTTGTAACCCAACTTTCTTAACACATCATCACTTTTATCGTGTTTTGGGTCAGTGTACAGCATATTTAAACTATTAGCAGTATCAAAAATTACGGCATAGTTTCCTTCCTGTGCAATTTCCTTCACTGCGTTAAAAATGTCATCCTGAATCGGTTTCAATAGTTCTTTACGTTTAGAAAACAACATGCCTTCGCGACCGAAGTACTTTTGTTGCAGACTACGTAAATCTTTTTCTTTTTGAACAATTTCATCTTCGCGCTTAATTTTTTGCTCTTCGGTAAGAAACACTTTCTCAGCCTGAAAATCTTTATATAATTTTTCAACTTGAGTTTTTGCTTCATCAACTTCAGATTGCCATTGTTCGGACAA
Organism: Bacteroidales bacterium; assembly: GCA_027858835.1. Lineage (GTDB taxonomy): Bacteria > Bacteroidota > Bacteroidia > Bacteroidales > ML635J-15 > JAQIBY01. The sequence goes on from JAQIBY010000053.1 coordinate 6,912, forward strand.
TTCGTCAAGCTGTTGTTTTGCAGTTTCGTACAGCGGAATATTGTTCATAATATACTCTGTATCAACATAGGCATATTTTTGGGCGTTTACAGCAAAGACGCTTAATACGACAGCGATAATTGTTACAAATATTTTTTTCATAGTTTAATATTTTTTTATGTTTTCAGAGATTTCTATGCAAATAACAGACCAAAATTTTCATTATTAAAATTGTTGCCCGATAACAAAATGGAATTGAGGACCATTCACACCGGTTTTACCTTCAATTTCATCAAATCCATATCCCCAATCGACACCAAGCATCCCAATCATAGGCATGTAAACGCGAATACCAAATCCGGCAGAACGTTTCAAATCAAACGGATCATATTCCTGAAACCCATACCAAGCATTCCCAGCTTCAAGGAAAGCAATTCCATAGAAAGTTGCGGTCGGATTTAATGATAATGGATATCTTAATTCTAGGCTAAATTTATTATAAATATTTCCACCGGACTCGGGTGTGAGTGAATTATTTGTATATCCTCTCAAACCAATGGTTTCGCGTCCGTAAAGATTATATCCATAAAGTCCATCGCCACCAACCTGAAATCCTTCAAACGGACTTGGTCCAACGTCGTTATTATAATGTGCAAGGAATCCGAATTCAAATTTTGAATTCAAAACAAGCGCCCTGCTCCCACCGTCTTTTGAACCAAACAAGGTGGTAAACCAAGAACCGGTAAATTTCCATTTGTGATATTCTATCCACTTATATTTTTCGGTAGGATCCATGGTCGTATAATCCGCTGAGCTCATCAATGAGAATGGAGGAGTCAGCTCTAAACTCATGCTTAAATCGCTACCCCTGGTTGGAAAGATAGGATTTGGACCGCTGCTTTTTCTACCCAGAACTGCTTTTAAATTAACATTATTTGAGCTTCCATCTGAATAAATAAAACCTGACCACTGATAAATATTATAATTTTTATATCCTAATTCGGTATATAGCGTAAAGTAATCATCCGGCCATTTTAAACGCTGACCTAAACCTGCTGCCGCACCGGTTACATAAAAGTGCTGTTCGGTACTATCCGAGCCATAAGTTTGGCGGGAATTATAAACAGAAACCGATAACGAATTTGGTTTTTTCCCACCGAGCCAAGGTTCTACAAAGCTCAATGAATACGATTGGTAAAAAGGTCCGCTTGCTTGGGCCCTAAGACTCAACCGCTGTCCATCGCCTGCAGGAAGTGGTCTGTATGCTTTGGGATCGAAAAGTTTTTTAAGCGCAAAGTTATTGAATGTCAAACCTAAAGTTCCGACAATCATTCCGGCACCATATCCCCCGCTCAATTCAATTTGGTCAGAGGGTTTTTCCTCTACAATGTATTCTAAATCAACCACACCTCGTTCCTGATCAGGTTCAAAATTCACATTGAGTTTCTCAGGATCGAAATATCCCAGCTGAGCCAATTCACGGATTGTACGTTGAATTTCAGAACGTTTATAAAGTGATCCTGGTCTGGAACGGATTTCACGCATAATTACATGGTCATTTGTTCGTGTGTTTCCATTTATAGACACCCGATTAATTCTCGCTTGTTTTCCTTCGTAAACTTGCATTTCGAGATCAATGGAATCGCCTTCAACATTTACCTCAACCGGTGTAATGTTTGAAAATAAATATCCATTATCCTGATAAAGTGTGAAAACACCTGCCTCACCGAGCAATCGTTCTTCGAGGAAAGTTTGATTGTAAATATCTCCGGCTTGAATTCCAAGTGCTCTAGTAAGTTGTTTATCAGTATATTTTGTGTTTCCAACCCAATCTATTTTACGGAAAAAATATTGTTTCCCTTCATCAACAACCAGTTTTACACCAATTGTTTTATCATCAATATCATAAATTGAATCTTTCACAATTTTTGCATCACGAAATCCTTCCTCATTATATTTTCGAATAATATTTTGCTTATCATCTTCAAAATCTGAAGCAATAAATTTAGATGCTTTATAAAACCTCCACCATGCCTTTTCTTTTGTGTTTTTCATGGCTCTGCGGATTTTACCATCTTCTAATTTTTCATTCCCAACAATATTAAGTGTCTCAATTTTTATTTTTTCATTCTTTTCAATATTGATATAAAGTATGACAGAATTCGGCAAGCTTGTATCCTGCTCCTGCTGCACGTTAACAGTGACATTTAGAAATCCTTTATCAACGAAATAATCTTTAACGCCTTTATCAATTTTCATCATAACGTTTTCTGTGACCTGCAATCCTTGTACAAGTTTTAAATTTTCGCGCAAATCATCAGCTTCACCTTTTTTTACACCTTTGAAGGAAAATTTAGAAAGCCTGGGTCGTTCTTCAAGTTTAATATTAAGGAATACCCGGTTGTTAATAAAACGATCAGCGACAATTTTAATATCAGAAAACAAGCCTTGTTCCCAAAGTTTCTCAATTGCCTGAGTAATTTCTTCACCAGGAACCATAATGGTATCGCCAACTTGAAGTCCGGTTAAATGGATTAAAACAACCGGATCAAGATATTTAACTCCCAAGACTTGGATTCCACCAATTTCATATTCTTTAGGATTTGAATAATCAACTTTTGACAGTTCGTTCTGAATAGAAATCTGGGCGAAGGAGCCTAAGCTCAATCCCAGTAAAATTACGATGTTAATTAAGAGTTTCTTCATTCCTTCCGCGCTTGCTATAATTGTTCACTGGTTTTTCCAAACCTTCTCTCACGTGATTGATAATCTAAAATGGCTTTATACAATTCCTTCTTTTTGAAATCCGGCCAAAGTGTCTCCGTAAAATATAATTCGGCATATGCCATTTGGAAAAGCAGATAATTACTTAATCTAAGCTCACCACTAGTTCGAATAATTAATTCAGGGTCGGGCATATGTTTTGTTGACAAGTAAGATTTAAACATATCAATATCCAAATCCTCAATTGCTTTATTATTTTGCTTGACGTCGTTTGCAAATGCTTTAGCTGCCTGTATGATATCCCATTGTCCTGAATATGACAAGGCTAGAGTTAGGCACATTCTTTTTCCGTCGCTCGTATTTTGTATTGTATTTTGTAGTTTGGTACTAACTTTTTCCGGCAAACGATCTAATTCCCCAATGGCATTTAATCGAATTCCATTGTCTTTCAATGTTGAAAATTCCTCTTGCAAACTATCTGCCAAAAGATTCATCAATCCACTCACTTCTTTGCTAGGTCTTTTCCAATTTTCAGATGAAAATGCAAAAACGGTCAAATAATTTACTCCTAGTTCAGCACAAGCCTCCGTCACCTCACGTACAGCCTTAGCTCCACTACGATGACCGAGTAGGCGAATGCCTCCTCTTTTCTTTGCCCAGCGCCCATTTCCATCCATTATGACAGCAATGTGCTTGGGTAATCGGTCGGTATCAATATTTTTTCTTAAATCTGACATAAATTCTTGCAAAATTAATCATATGCATGACAAACAGAGCCACTTATTCTAAAAGCATATGACAATGTGATTCCGGCATATGAATACCAGTCATCGTTTGTCATAAACCCTAATTGTTTATATTGGTTTGATGCAGTTACAGGAACTCTGGCTTCTTCGTAAATATCATAGTCTTCTCCAGTGACATCATCCAGCATATCCGTAGTTGTTTTTCTAAAAGCCCACTCAGCGCCAAAAACAATGCGTTCTGTTAAATTTATTTTAATTCCAACGGCTCCAGGTATTACAAGCGCGAATTTATTTTGAGCATCAGCGGTATAGCAAGCACCAATTCCTAAATCAATATACGGCGTGAAAAATTTCTTTTTCACCTCCCCAATTTCATAAACAAGAAAATTAAACTCAACTTGAACTGCTCCCTCGGTTAGTTGTGTTTCAAACGAAAAATCCCTAAGGTTTTGATATTGCCATCTTGAATTTGCGTCATCGCCTTGAATGTGGGAATAAAATGCGCCAAATTTCAGCGCAACTCGTGAATTAAAGTGCTGTTTATAAAATGCGCCGTAATTTAATCTAGGAGCATAAAAATGTTGCGCCCAGTTCAAATCACCGAGATAATAGGTTCCGCCAAAATGCACTCCGATTTCGCCGTATTGCTGTGATGATGCAGGAAATGCTAAGCATAAAAAAACAAATAGCCCCGAAATACTTCGGGACATTTGTTTTATGATTTTGCTTTTAAGTATTGTCTCAATCATCTTTTTCACAGCTCAAGTGTACGAATGTCGCACTAAAAACGAAACAGAAAACGAAATAGTATTTCGACTGTGATTTTTTTTAGAATTTAGGCATACCACGACCTCTTGGGCGCAATTTGTATGTCACATTGATTGTCATAAACATGTACGCATCGTTGAAGCGTGAATCTCCGCGTTGGTTATATGGAGCTGCGCCAACCCAATCATCAGAACGATCAGCCAAAGCTTGCGCAACCGGGTCGTCAAACAAATTGGGATCAACATAAGTTGTGCTTACATCGTCAATATAATCTGTCATTGCATATCGTGCGCCATATTCAAAGCCTACTCCCCAGTTACGGTCAATCAGGAAATTCATTCCAAACCCGATTGGAACTGACCATGAAATTCTGGAATATTTATCGCGAGTTGAAACTAAGCCCTGACCTTCAGTACCAAGTGGCTGGAGTGCTACCCATTCACCATTATACTGAGCCTTTGGATTAAACCAGAAACCATTAATTCCGGTGAACACGTATAAGCTAGGCGTATTGCCTTTTCCACGAATACGTCTCAAATCGTAGCGATGTCCGAATTTTTCTTTAATGATGTTATATTCAATATGTCCACCAGCCTCAATAATCGGAGAGCGGAAAGACAGATTTCTGGACATTCGGTGTGGATCTGCAGTTGTTGCATCATCACCATACAACCATCCATAAGATACAACACCTTTTACGGAAAAAGACTCATTTAATTTATAGCGATATCCTGCGGTAAAAGCGGGGCGAGTATATACAATTTCGAAATCACGTGCAAAGTGAGTTCCAACTTGATCGGCACCACCAAGTTCACCAAGAAAGCTGGTTCCCCCTACTCCAAAAATCACTTCTTGGCGTAATTGGCGCCATTGTGACCCAAATTGTGCTTGCACTGTAGAGACCGCAAGTCCTAAAATTATTAATGCAATAAAAAGCCGTTTCATATCTTATTCATTTAATTTACAAACATATAACATTATGAGATGTTCGATATTAAATTAAAATTAATTTCTAATATCCACACCCCACATTAATTTTTTCTGCAATGTGCTAAAATAGTTAATATTAAATAACTTTACAAGATTAATTTGAAATTTTGCTTTTTTTATTAAAATTTCCTCGCTGAACACCCGATGAACAGAGCGATAATCTAGGGATAACTTTGCCGATTCCCTTTTCCCCTCTAATTTCAATCGTATGCTTCCCTTATCTGACACGACCAAAGGTCGGACAGTAAGATTATGTGGTGCAACCGGAGTAATAATAAAACTTTCGCTTTCCGGGTGAACAATTGGGCCTCCACAAGAGAGTGAATATGCCGAGGATCCTGTGGGTGTACTAACAATCAAACCATCAGACCAATACGTATTAATAAACTCGTCATTATACCATGCGTGGATTTTTATCATTGATGGGCTATCATGTTTTAATAAAGCTAGCTCATTTAACGCAAAATTAATACCTTTAAAATCATCTTGTCCTGTCTCAACTTCTAATAATGATCGTTTTTCGAGGCTATATTCTTTATTCATCACCTGCTCCAATGCTTGTGGAATCATTTCCTTAGAGACATTTGATAAGAACCCGAGCCGCCCACTGTTGATTCCCAAAATCGGAATTTCCTTATCCTTCACAAAAGTTACAGTTTCTAAAAGTGTACCGTCGCCGCCAATTGAAATCATCAAATCAATATTTTTAAGATCTGCTTCTCCATGAAATGTCCCAACACAATCGGGATTATAATGGGCTTTTTCTCGTATAAACTCTGCAAATTGCTCATAAACGATATAAGAAACCTTATGCCTTTTCAGCTCTTCAAAAATCTGAATTATACTGCCATTGAATGATTTACTAAATCGTCTTCCGTAAATTGCAACCTTCATGCTAAAAAGTTTTATAAATTGGTGATCTTAATGTGACAAATATACCAAAAGCTTTTTGATTAGTCACAGCAAAATGAAACCCAATGCTTCTGTCATAATAGGTAACAAAATCAGCTCCCAATCCACCACTGTAAAGCAGTTGATTTCCAATGGTTTGATTTCCCTGAAATTCATGTTGCTTATCAACATAAGCCAAGTCAAAAAAGCCGTAACAATAGATTGAAAAAGCAAAGGGTTTGAACTGCTGAATAGGGATAATTTCTTCAAACATATAATTTGATTGGAATATTTTCAAGCTCAAACTTTCATTCAGTCCATAAACTGCATTTCCCAAAATCATACGATATTCATATCCTCGCGGATAATAATCATTACCAATCATGCCTGCAAAAAGAAAAGGGATATGATTTTCATTCATTAAATGGGCAGAAACATACGCTTCAGAAACCAAACTCATGCTTTGAGTTATCGGCTGATAATAATCAAAATTCAGGTTGGCAATGAGCAAATTCACTTCAGAGCGCATTGCGCCAATCCCATGTTTTTCAACACTTGCCGAAAAATAATACCCATCGGTCGGATAGTATTTGATGTTTCGGAAATCGGTTTCGTATTTTAAATAAAATGACAAAAAATTGCTTTGATTTTCTTGTTGAAACAGATAATTAGGAGCGACAGTATCCAATCCGTCTCCGATTTGAAAATTACGGTATTCTGCCATAAATTTGATCCGCCTAAATAAATCGGGTCTGTAATGATAAGTCATGCGAAATCGATTTTCCGACAAGAGATTTTCCTTGTCGGAAAAAAGATACACGGGATAATTATCTTCAATTGTATATAAAACTTTCGATTGCTGAAATCGGTCGGCAGAAATTTGAAATCCTTGCTTTCTGTCCTTGTCAATTGCAGGATTATCGTACATGAATCCCAATTGCGAACGGTATCCAAATCTCATTTTCAATTTTAAAAATTCATTTTTACCGCGGAAATTATGCTTTTCAAAACTCAAGCCGTAATTCACACGCTGCCAATCTCTTGCATTTAAAAATGAAGCAAAATTTCTATCAGCATGTTCAAGAATTGGATAAACCCAGTAATACCAGCGCTCCTGAACATCAATGACAATTACAATTTTATCACCGGCAATTTCATATCCGAGATTAACCGAAACAAAAAGGGAAGTGTTTTGTAACCGCTGACGAGCCCCTTCAGCCCATTTCGAAAACCCTCCGTCAGGTAAGTTATCACCTTCGGAAATTCCAAGTTCATTAAGAATTACCTGTTCCTGCGTTTGTTTGTTACCATGAATAATAATATGCTCAACCGTTTGTGATTGGACGGCGTTTGTAAATATCAATCCGCTTAAAGCAATTATATAAATTATTGTTTTTTGCATTTAAACATTCAGATAACTCAAGAAGGACTCGTATCTTTCACGGAATAAGCGATTTTCAGCATCATCACTCAAATAGGATTCCTTAATCGTGTAATCAAATCGCACAAAACTTTGAATAATTGCTGCCAAATCATTCACATTCAGTTTCAGCGTTACATTTAATAAGGTTGTATGCTCATTTCCACTCACAAAAAGGCTCAAGACTTTTGCATTATTTTCCTCAATAATCCGACTGATTTCAGAAAGTGAGTAATCGTGAATCCCAACTTCCAACACAATAATTCCACCGGGCTGATCGGCAGCCGTAATTTTCGCGTAATTCTGCGCCAAATCCTGCAAAGTAATTACACCGAGATATGTTTTATCCGTTTTTAAAACAGGAATCACAGTCAATTTCATTTTGGAAACAATATCAACTAGCTCCCAAATATGTTGTGATTCATAAACATAGGGTCGAATCAAACCTAATTTATGATTTCCGATGGGCTCGTCTCCGCAATCCAAATCATAAATATCAGATTCGGATATGAGTCCCAGAAAGTCCTGATTATTTACAATCGGCAAATGAGAAACCTTAAAAAACTCCATCCATTGTAAGGCTTGATTTCCCGAATCAGAAGTTTTTATTGAAGGAACAACTGTTGATATCAGATTTTTTGCAAGCATATTATTCATTGTTTCTCTAATTATCGTTCAAAATCAAGTATCTTCTTTTAAGTGTTGTTGATTTACTTGTAAATATAAAACTATTTAATTAGTCTCTGCAAGAAAAAAGCAAATTTTTCGCATCGATTATTTCATCAGCATTCTGTATCTTTGTCCCAAATTAAGCAAAGAAATCGATAAATTAAAATGACACAATTAAGCGTAAACATCAATAAAATTGCTACAATTCGCAATGCACGCGGCGGGAAATATCCGGATGTAGCAGAAGCAGCAAAAAACTGTGAGCGTTTTGGCGCTCAGGGTATTACGGTTCACCCCAGACCGGATGAGCGACATATCCGTTACAGCGATGTCCATGAAATTAAGCCATTGATTACCACGGAATTTAATATTGAAGGCTATCCGAACGAATCGTTTTTGCAATTAATTGAAACAATAAAACCTCATCAAGTCACTTTGGTTCCAGATCCTCCGGATGTACTGACATCAAATGCCGGATGGGATACAAAAGCCAATCAATCTTTCTTAAACACAGTGATTGCACGCATTCATGAAGCCGGATGCAGATGTTCAATTTTTGTAGATACCAATTTAATAAACACAGAATACGCTATTCAGTGCGGTGCTGATCGCATTGAAATGTACACCGAACCTTACGCAGAAAATTTTGTAAAAGACAAAAAACTCGCAGTAAAACCCTTTTTAGAAACAGCAAAACTTGCACAATCGCTCGGGCTGGGTATTAATGCAGGCCATGATTTAAGCTTAGAAAATCTGGCGTGGTTCTGCGATAACATTCCCTTTCTCGATGAAGTTTCCATCGGACATGCACTAATATCTGACGCACTTTATTATGGACTTGAGAACACCATTCAAATGTACCTGCGACAATTAAATCAAAAAACGTAATAAACAAGCACTATACTTAATTGTTAGTTTCATGTTAAAATAAAAGATTAAGCATGAAACTATTTTATCGGGAATTTGGAAAAACGAATACTGAAATACTGATTATCCTGCATGGATTATATGGCAGTTCGGATAATTGGTTGAGTTTGGGAAAACAATTTTCAGAAAACTATCGGGTAATTATTCCCGATTTGAGAAACCACGGACAGTCTCCCCATAATGACACGCATAGTTTCCCCGCAATGACGGAGGACATACATGAATTGTTCACATCCTTAAAGATTGAAAAAGCGAATTTGTTGGGACATTCCATGGGAGGAAAACTCGCCATGTTTTTCACCAGTGAGTATCCTGACTTTGTTGAGCGGCTGATTGTTGCAGATATTTCGCCACGTGCATACAGCGACGAAAAAGATGCGCCGAATGCACATTTCCACAAAGCACTTATGGAAAATTTATTAAGCGTTGACATTTCTAAATTTGATGACTATGCTGCTGCGGAAGAGGCATTATCAGAAGCAATCAGTGACAAACGTTTGCGACAATTCATGATGAAAAATCTCCGTAAAACGGATAAAGGCATGGAATGGCAAATTAATTTGCCGGTACTGAAAAACCAACTTTCGGCGATAATGGAAGGACTCTATCCGGAAGATTTTAACAGCATGAAAATTAAAACCCCAAGTTTATTTCTTCGGGGAGAGCAATCAGACTATATCCCGTTAAGTGATTTCAACTTAATACAACATATTTTCCCGAACTCGCGCATACTAACTGTTCCGAATGCCGGGCATTGGTTACACGCCGAACAACCCGACTTTGTATTTCGTAATGTAGAATACTTTTTAACAACAGATTAATTATGAAAACACGAACCGCACATGATAGCCTAGGAACAATTGAAATTCCGGCAGATAAATATTGGGGAGCTGTTACCCAGCGATCTTTAGAACATTTTAAAATTGGGAATCATCCCATGCCAAAATCAATAATCAAGGCATTGGCTTTGATAAAAAAAGCAGCAGCACAAGTCAATCTTGAAGAGAATAAACTTACGGAGCAGCAAAGTCAGCTGATTCAAATAGTTTGCGATGAAATTATTTCCGGGGCATTGGATGCACATTTCCCGCTTTCAGTTTGGCAAACCGGTTCCGGCACACATACCAATATGAATATTAATGAAGTAATTTCCAACCGTGGACAAGTCCTTTCAAAAAAATCAATTTTAAGCAAGCAACTTATTTTGCATCCGAATGATCATGTAAACAAATCACAATCTTCCAATGATGTGTTTCCATCAGCCATTCACATTGCGCTGGCACAACAAATAAAGCAAAAGGTGCTTCCGGCTTTAGTTGGATTACGCGACATGTTGAGTGAAAAATCTAAATTATATCATAACATCATTAAAACCGGACGTACACATATGATGGATGCTGTTCCACTAAGGCTTGGCGATGAATTTTCTGCGTATGCAAAACAAATTGACTGGGGAATTAAATCGATAGAGCAAAGTTTGATTCATTTAATGGAAATCCCTTTGGGTGGAACAGCTGTAGGCACCGGACTAAATGCAAGTAAAGATTTTGGTGCAAAAGCCATCGAACAAATCTCCAATGCAACGGGCATTCCTTTTCAACCCGCAGAAAATCGTTTTGAAAGCATGTCGGCAAAAACCGCCGTCTTAAGTGTACAGCAAGCATTTGCACAAGTTGCAACGGATTTATTTAAAATCACCAACGACATCCGTATGATGGCATCTGGCCCCAGAACCGGACTTGGTGAGTTAATTCTTCCATCTAAGGAACCGGGATCCAGTATCATGCCCGGAAAAATAAATCCGACCCAAATTGAGGCGGTTCAAATGGCATGTACACGCATTATCAGTCATAACACAGGAAATAGCATTGCCAATATGAACGGACATTTTCAGCTCAACACATTTATGCCCTTGCTGGCAGCCAACACGCTTGAATCAGGTCAACTGCTTGGCGATATCAGCCGTTCATTTACAGAACATAATTTAAAGGAAATAAAGCCCAACAAGCATAAAATTGAGATGCATTTAAACAAATCGCTCATGCTGATTACTGCACTTGCAAAGACAATTGGCTATGAAAAAGCGGCTAAAATCGCTCAACATGCGCATGAAAACGAACTCAGTTTAAGAGAAGCCGCTATTCAATATGGGAAAATTGACCCCTTGGATTTCGACCGTATTGTTGATGTGAACAAAATGGTCTGATAAAAACGTTTCAATTAGTAAGAAAACAACTTGCAAACATATAAGAATTCACTGACTACATGCATCATTTATAGCGCTTGTATATTTTGTTTATAATAGAATTCAAAGATTTCTATTATAAACAATAGATTATTACTTTTGTTATGGACTGAAACAAACGATTATGTGTGGAATATGCGGCTTTTACAGCCAAAAAGAATTTGTTACCCAATCGGAGTTAAACCGGATGGCAGACAGCCTCAACCACAGAGGCCCTGATGCAGAAGGAGCATATTGTAACCATGTTGCAGGTTTAGCGCACAAGCGATTAAGCATTCTTGATTTATCTGAAAATGCAAATCAGCCGATGGAGTCACACTCCCGGCGTTATATCCTGGTTTTTAACGGAGAAATTTACAATTATAAAGAAATTGCTGAAGAATTAAATCTTGATTTCAGAACAACCAGTGATACCGAAGTTTTGCTTGAAGCTTTTGAAGAATGGGGTGTAACATTTGTTAATAAGCTGAATGGCATGTTTAGCATTGCCATTTATGACAAGCACGAAAAACAATTGTATTTATTTCGTGACCGCATTGGAATTAAACCGCTATTTTATTATTGGGATGGAGATCACTTTGCATTTGCATCTGAACTAAAAGCTCTATTGCAAGTCAATTATATCAAAGATAATCTTGAAATTAGCCGCAGTGCAATCAACGAATTTCTACATGTGGGTTATATTCCCGAACCTAATACAATTTACCGGAAAATAAAGAAGTTTCCTGCCGGACATTTTGGAATTGCTGATGAAGAGGGACTTCGAATTGAAGCATACTGGATGATTGAGGGTGCTATTCGCAGAAATTTGATTTCAAACTATACTGACGCAAAAAATCGACTCAATGAATTGGTTGAATCATCCGTTAGTTCAAGACTTATGAGTGATGTCCCTTTCGGCAGTTTTTTAAGTGGAGGAATTGATTCAAGTCTTGTGACTGCAGTCGCACAAAAGCATACAAAGGAAAACCTCAACACATTTTCAATTGGCTTTAAAGAGTCCAAATATAATGAAGCCGGTTTCGCAAAAAAGGTGGCAAATTACCTTGGAACAAACCATCATGAATTAATCGTCTCACAGGATGATGCAAAAGAAATGATTCCTGAATTACTAAATTATTACGATGAACCTTTTGCTGATTCTTCCGCAATCCCAACTATGATTTTATCACGTTTTGCTCGCGAAAAAGTCACAATGGCACTATCCGGAGACGGTGGTGATGAGTTATTTCACGGATATGGTTCCTATGTGTGGGCTCAAAGGCTTTCAAATCCGCTAATTCGGGGTTTTCGAAAAACCATAGGACAAGGGCTTTCAAAAACAGAAAGATATCAGCATCGCGCTGAAATTTTCAATTACGAAAATAAAGATCAACTGAAATCCCACATATTTTCACAGGAACAATTCTTCTTTTCAATTCCTGAAATTGAAAATTTGATTACAGGAAAAGCCAGTGATGAAATTAATATGCTTGAAGATTACAGTTTCTTTGTCCGTGATTTGACAGCTCGTGAAGATCAGGCAATTTTTGATTTGCGTTATTATTTGAAAGATGACCTTTTAACAAAACTTGACAGAGCCAGCATGCGATATGGTCTCGAAGCTCGTGTTCCATTGCTCGACCACAGAATAGTGGAATTCGCCTTGAACTTATCTCCAAAGCTTAAAGTAAATCAAAAAGTTAAAAAATATCTTTTGAAAGAAGTCCTTTACGATTACGTTCCTGCATCGTATTTTGACAGACCCAAATGGGGATTTTCCATCCCATTGCGGGAATGGTTAAGCACTGATTTAAAATACCTGATTGACACCTATCTTTCAAAAGCGATGATAGAAAAACACGGGGTTGTTCATTATGAGGCCGTTGAATCCTTGAAAAACAAATTTTTACAGGGAACAGATTATCTTTATAATCGCATTTGGGTGTTAATTGTGTTGCATCAGTTTTTAGAAAAAAATAAGGGGTGATAGCAGAACATAAGCCCCAAACTCATAAATATTCAGTCAAAAAAAATCAGGCTATCGAATGAATCGATAGCCTGATTTTTTATTTTCCATAAATATTATGCCTGTGCAGTGGGGCCACCAAAATTCATTGGCATTTTAGGCGGTTTATTTCCACCTTTCACAGTAATAGGGCCATGTAAGGATTCATACTTCTCAATATTTTCCTGAAGCGCCATCATTAGGCGTTTTGCATGTTCCGGTGTCAGAATAATTCTAGATTTCACCGGTGCTTTAGGCACGCCGGGCACAATGCGAACAAAGTCCACGATAAATTCAGAACTCGAATGTGAGATGACAGCTAGGTTTGCATATGTTCCCTGAGCAACATCTTCTTTCAATTCAATATTGATTTGATTTCCTTTTGGCTTATTATCTTCCATAATATCAATTAATTATCTGTTTCTTCAGTTGTTGTGTCAGTAATTTTATCCATTTCAGACTTATTCCCAACAAGAATTTTATCATACTCCCGTAAACCGGTACCGGCAGGAATTAAGTGACCGACAATCACATTTTCTTTCAGTCCGAGCAAGTGGTCTTCTTTACCAAAGATAGCAGCTTCATTCAAGACTTTATTTGTTTCCTGGAATGATGCAGCCGACATAAAGCTTTGGGTCTGCAATGCAGCTCTGGTAATTCCTTGCAATGCCTGAGATGATGTTGCAGGAACGGCAGGTCTGGCATCAGCCAAGCCCATGTCGCGACGTCTCAATGATGAGTTTTCATCACGCAAACGTCTTGCAGTAATTATTTGTCCAGCTTTCAGTGTTTCTGAATCTCCCGGATCAACAACGACTTCCATTCCATATATATCATCATTGACTTCACGGAATTTCCATTTATCAACAATTTGTTTTTCGAGGAACATGGTATCACCCGGATCTTCAATGATCACTTTACGCATCATCTGACGAACAATTACTTCAAAGTGTTTATCATTAATCTTTACACCCTGCAGACGATAAACTTCCTGAACCTCATTCACAATATATTCCTGAACTTTGGTTGGTCCTTTAATATTCAAAATATCAGCAGGAGTAATTGCTCCATCGGAAAGCTGAGTTCCCGCACGGATATAATCTCCTTCCTGAACAAGAATTTGTTTTGTCAATGACACGAGGTATTTTTTAATCTCTCCATCACGTGATTTTACGATAATTTCGCGATTACCACGTTTGATTTTACCAAACTCAACCTGTCCGTTAATTTCAGAAACTACTGCTGGATTCGATGGGTTACGTGCCTCAAAGAGCTCAGTAACACGCGGCAAACCTCCAGTAATATCACCACCTTTACTCACATTTCGTGGAATTTTAGCGATAATTTGTCCTGAATGTAGTTTTGTTCCATCCTCAACAGAGATATGGGCACCTACCGGCAAGTTGTAATTTTTAAGAACATTTTTCTTACCATCAAGAATTGCAAGTTCAGGATTTTTCTTTTTATCCTTCGTTTCAGTAATTACTTTTTCGCGGAAACCAGTTTGCTCATCGGATTCTTCGGTAAAAGTAACGCCCTCAATCACATTTTCAAATTGTGCAACCCCATCCATTTCCGCAACAATAATGGCATTAAATGGATCCCATTCGCAAATCTTATCTCCTTTATTAATATTTGAATTATTCTCTTTGTAGAGTCTAGATCCGTAAGGGATATTGTTGGTCATCAATGTGATACCTGTATTCTCATCAATTACTTTCATTTCGGCCATACGACCCACAACGATTTCAACGGTTCCTTTATCTTCTTTGAGGGTTACAGTACGTAACTCATCAATTTCAAGTAATCCGTTATACTTTGCAGTAATAGATGATTCAGCAGCAATGTTACCCGCAACACCACCAACGTGGAATGTACGGAGTGTCAACTGTGTACCAGGTTCACCAATGGATTGTGCAGCAATTACACCGACAGCTTCTCCTTTTTGCACCATTTTCAGGTTAGAGAGGCTTCGTCCGTAACATTTTGCACAAACACCGCGCTTGGATTCGCAAGTCAATACTGAACGGATTTCAACTTCTTCAATTGGAGATTCTTCAATTTTCTTAGCGATTGCTTCAGTAATTTCTTCACCGGTGCCAATAATCAATTCGCCACTTTGCGGGTGATAAACATCGTGCACAGTCGTACGACCAAGGATACGTTCGTAAAGAGTTTCAACAACTTCTTCATTTTTCTTAATTGTTGTTGCAACAATTCCGCGAAGTGTTCCGCAATCGGGTTCTGAAATCACAACATCCTGACAAACATCTACAAGCCGTCTTGTAAGATAACCGGCATCTGCTGTTTTCAGTGCTGTATCGGCAAGACCTTTACGTGCACCATGAGTAGAAATAAAGTACTCAAGTACGGAAAGGCCTTCTTTAAAGTTTGCAAGAATCGGGTTTTCAATAATTTGCTGACCACTCCCTGCAGATTTCTGCGGTTTCGCCATCAATCCCCTCATTCCGCACAACTGACGAATCTGTTCTTTGGAACCACGAGCTCCTGAATCCAACATCATATAAACCGGATTAAATCCGTCATTATCTTTTGTCAGATTATTCATTACCAACTGTGTAAGCTTAGCATTGGTGTGTGTCCAGATATCAATAATTTGATTGTATCTTTCATTATTCGTAATGAAACCCATGTTATAGTTATTCATTACTTCATCCACCTGTTGGTATCCCTCTTCAATCATTTCATCTTTCTCTACGGGGACAATGACATCATTTAAGTTAAATGACAATCCACCGCGATACGCCATGGTGAAACCCATGTGTTTGATATCGTCAAGGAACTTTGCTGTAACAGCCGTATTGGTTCTATTCAGGATTTCGGAAATAATTCCACGCACTGATTTTTTAGTCAATACTTCATTCAAGAATCCATATTCTTTCGGGACGACCTCGTTAATGAGAACACGCCCGGTTGTTGTTTCAAGAATATGATTTATCGGATTTCCGTTTTCGTCCAAATCATCAACACGCACCTTAATGTTGGTGTTCAAGGATATTTTCTTTTCGTTGTAGGCAATTTTCACCTCCTCTGGAGAATAAAAAGTTAAGCCTTCACCTTTTAAGCCCTTGCGACCTTTAGTCATGTAATACAATCCAAGTACCATATCCTGTGAAGGAACAGTAATCGGTGCACCGTTAGCGGGATTAAGAATATTATGTGAAGCTAGCATGAGCACTTGTGCTTCAAGAATAGCAGCATTTCCGAGTGGCAAGTGAACAGCCATCTGATCACCATCGAAATCCGCATTAAATGCAGTACATGCAAGTGGATGCAACTGAATTGCTTTTCCTTCAATCAATTTAGGTTGGAAAGCCTGAATACCGAGTCTGTGAAGTGTCGGAGCACGGTTAAGCATAACCGGATGTCCTTTCAATACATTTTCCAGAATATCCCAGATTACCGGGTCACGACGATCCACAATTTTCTTAGCGGATTTCACGGTTTTCACAATTCCTCTTTCAATCAGTTTTCTGATTACAAAGGGTTTATAAAGTTCGGCTGCCATATCTTTCGGCAAACCACATTCATGCAATTTCAATTCAGGACCGACAACGATTACCGAACGTGCAGAATAATCAACACGTTTACCGAGCAGATTCTGACGGAAACGACCTTGCTTTCCTTTCAAACTGTCTGACAAGGATTTTAACGGACGATTTGCATCCGTTTTTACTGCGTTGGATTTTCTAGAGTTATCGAATAATGAATCAACAGACTCTTGCAACATTCGTTTTTCATTACGAAGAATAACCTCAGGGGCTCTAATCTCCATAAGGCGTTTGAGACGGTTATTTCTGATAATTACCCGACGATACAAATCATTCAGGTCAGATGTTGCGAATCTTCCGCCATCAAGTGGGACAAGTGGTCTCAGTTCCGGTGGAATCACAGGAATTACTTTGACAATCATCCACTCTGGGTTATTTTTATCTTTCGATGCTCTGAATGCTTCAACAACACTTAAGCGTTTCAGCGCTTCATTTTTACGTTGCTGAGATGTTTCTTTGTTTGCTTTATCACGCAAATCGAAAGACAATTCATCCAACTTAAGTCTTGCCAGGATATCGTGGACAGCGTCCGCACCCATTTTTGCAATAAACTTATTCGGATCCTCATCTTCAAGTGTTTGATTTCCTGCCGGAAGTGCGTCAATAATATCAAGATATTCTTCTTCACTCAGGAAGTCCATTTCATTAATCCCATCGGCTTCTTTAATACCGGCCTGAATAACAATGTATTTTTCATAATAAATAATTGCATCAAGTTTTTTGGTCGGTAAGCCAAGAAGGTATCCGATTTTATTCGGCAATGAACGGAAATACCAGATATGCGCAACGGGCACTTCAAGTTTAATGTGTCCCATGCGTTCACGGCGCACTTTCTTTTCAGTAACTTCGACACCACAACGGTCACAAACGATTCCTTTATAACGGATTCCTTTGTACTTACCGCAGTGACACTCGTAATCTTTTACCGGTCCGAAAATACGTTCGCAAAACAAGCCATCACGTTCCGGTTTGTATGTCCGGTAATTAATGGTTTCCGGTTTTGTAACTTCCCCACTGGAACGATCCAAAATATCTTCCGGAGACGCCAAGCTAATGGAGATTTTATTGAAGTTACTTGTAACTTTCTTATCTTTTCTGAAAGCCATATATCGAAAAAATTAGAATCTGAATACTATTTTAGTTCAAAATTCAGGCACAAACCCTGAAGTTCATGGATCAACACGTTGAGGGATTCCGGTATGCCTTGTTCTGGCATATTGGTACCTTTCACGATGGATTCATATGTTTTGGCACGTCCTTTCACGTCATCTGATTTAACAGTCAGAATTTCACGAAGAACGTGTGCTGCACCGAATGCTTCAAGTGCCCACACCTCCATTTCTCCAAAACGCTGTCCACCAAACTGAGCTTTACCTCCGAGTGGTTGCTGCGTAATGAGTGAGTATGGTCCAATTGAACGTGCATGCATTTTATCATCTACCATATGACCCAATTTGAGCATATAAATGATCCCGACTGTTGCAGGTTGGTCAAATTGATCTCCGGTTTCACCGTCATACAGGAAAGTTCTACCATATCTTGGTATTCCGGCTTTATCGGAGTATTCATTAATTTGATCCAAGGTAGCACCATCAAAAATTGGGGTAGCGAACTTCATTCCGAGTTTTTCGCCTGCCCAACCGAGAACGGTTTCATAAATCTGTCCCAAGTTCATACGTGAAGGAACACCTAATGGGTTAAGTACAATATCAACCGGCGTTCCGTCTTCGAGGAAAGGCATGTCTTCTTGACGTACGATACGTGCAAGAATCCCTTTATTCCCGTGACGTCCAGCGAGTTTATCTCCGACTTTAACCACACGTTTTTTGGCGAGATATACTTTTGCCATCTGAATAATTCCATTTGGCAATTCATCACCAATGGTTAAGTTCAGATTTCTACGGCGGTGTTCTCCTTCGAGTTCCTTATATTCTACCACATAGTTTTGTAAAACTTTCTGAATTTGTGCGTTTTTCTTTTTGTCTGTTGACCATTTTAATGGATTGACATTCAAAAAGTCAATGGCATGCAGCTGTTTCTGAGTGAATTTCTTTCCTTTCGGAATCAGTTCTGCGCCATAATGGTCAGACACACCTTGAGAAGTTTTACCGTTTACGATGGTAAACAATTTATCAACGAGGGTTGCTTTGAGTTCTTCTGCCAGCTGACTGAATTCATTTTCAATGTTTTCAATCAACACTTTTTCCTGATTACGAGTTTTTCTATCTTTAATCGTTTTTGAAAACAATTTTTTATTGACAACGACTCCATGAGTAGATGGTGAGGCTTTCATAGAAGCATCTTTCACGTCTCCTGCTTTATCTCCAAAGATAGCACGCAACAGTTTTTCTTCCGGGGACGGATCGGTTTCACCTTTTGGTGTAATTTTCCCAATCATAATATCTCCGGGCTTCACTTTTGCTCCGATACGAATGATACCATTCTCATCAAGATCCTTGGTTGCAGTTTCACTTACATTAGGAATATCAGCCGTTAACTCTTCAAGACCGCGTTTTGTATCACGTACATCAAGTTGGTATTCAATGACATGCACAGAAGTGAAAATATCCTCACGAACAAGGCGATCAGAAATAACAATTGCATCCTCAAAGTTATAACCTTTCCATGGCATAAAAGCCACTTTCAGATTTCGTCCGATAGCGAGTTCTCCGTTGTCGGTTGCATAACCTTCAGTAAGGATTTGACCTTTTTTAACTTTATCACCTTTTTTAACAATCGGTCGGATATTAACAATTGAGTTTTGATTTGTTTTCGAGAATTTTGTCAATGGGTAAACCACAGAATCCCCTCTGAAGCTAAGGAATCTCTCTTCCTCAGTTCTATCATAACGGATACGGATTTCAACAGCATCAACATACTCGACAAGACCATCCTCCTCAGCGACAACAAGGATTCTGGAATCCCGTGCAACATTCGCTTCAATACCAGTTCCGACGATTGGTGAATCGTTATTCAATAATGGCACGGCTTGTCTCATCATGTTTGATCCCATCAATGCACGGTTTGCATCATCATGCTCCAAGAAAGGAATTAATGATGCGGCAATTGATGCAATCTGGTTTGGAGCAACGTCCATCAACTGAATTTCAGACGGATCAGTAACGGCATATTCACCATCATGACGCACACGAATTTTGTCCGATTGGAAAACTCCAGCATCATCAATCGGGGCATTTGCCTGAGCAATTACAAGGGTTTCTTCCTCTTCAGCGCTCAAATATTGTACTGTATCGGCTTTAAGATCAACTTTTCCGGTTTCAACTTTACGGTATGGTGTTTCAATGAATCCGAGTTCATTGATTTTTGCATATACACATAATGAAGAAATCAAACCGATATTTGGTCCCTCAGGCGTTTCAATCGGGCAAAGTCGTCCGTAGTGCGTATAATGCACATCACGAACTTCAAAACCAGCACGCTCACGCGACAAACCACCTGGTCCGAGTGCAGAAAGCCGACGTTTATGCGTCATTTCAGCAAGCGGGTTGGTCTGATCCATAAACTGTGACAACTGGTTCGTTCCGAAGAATGAATTTATCACAGAAGATAGCGTTTTCGCATTAATCAAATCAATTGGATGGAACACCTCATTATCACGCACATTCATCCGTTCGCGAATTGTTCTGGCCATACGAGCGAGACCAACACCGAATTGATTTCCGAGTTGTTCACCGACTGTACGGATACGACGATTACTAAGGTGATCTATATCATCGACATCAGCTTTTGAGTTAATCAACTCAATCAAATATTTGATAATAGCAATGATGTCTTCTTTTGTCAGGGTTTTTGTATCCGAATCAGTATCAAGCCCAAGTTTACGGTTGATTCTGAAACGTCCTACTTCGCCCAAATCATATCGTTTGTGGGAGAAGAAAAGATTATCAATTACTTCTCTGGCAGTTGCTTCATCAGGCGGCTCAGAGCTTCTAAGCTGTCTATAAATGTAAACCACTGCTTCTTTTTCTGAGTTACACGGATCTTTATGTAATGTATTATAAATGATTGCGTAATCAGAAGTTTTGGATGTTTCTTTATGAACAAGAATTGTTTTAGCCCCGGACTCGACAATTGTCGGGATGTCCTCAGCATTAATTACGGTTTCTCTATCGAGAATAACCTCATTTCTTTCAATGGATACCACCTCACCGGTATCTTCATCAACGAAATCTTCAATCCAAGACCTTAACACCCTAGCGGCCAATTTTCTACCGACAACTTTTTTCAGTGCGGTTTTATTGACTTTAATTTCATCTGCGAGGCCGAAAATTTCAAGGATCTCCTTATCACTTTCGAAACCAATCGCTCTGAGCAGGGTTGTTACCGGCAATTTTTTCTTTCTGTCAATGTACGCATACATGACAGAATTAATATCTGTGGCAAATTCCATCCAGCTACCCTTAAAGGGGATAATTCTTGCAGAATAGAGTTTTGTACCATTTGCATGGAGGCTTTGACCAAAGAACACACCGGGAGATCTGTGCAATTGGGAAACGACAATACGCTCTGCTCCATTGACCACAAAGGATCCTTTAGGAGTCATATAAGGTATTGTTCCCAACCAAACATCCTGGACGGTGGTTTCAAAGTCCTCATGTTCGGGGTCCGTACAATAGAGTTTGAGTTTCGCTTTTAGCGGTACGCTATAAGTCAATCCTCTTTCCAGGCACTCTTTAATTGAATACCGAGGCATATCAATTGAGTAATCAAGGAATTCAAGAACGAAATTATTCCGCGTATCGGTGATAGGGAAATTCTCATTAAACACTTTATACAAGCCCTCGTTTTTTCGTTTTTCAAGGGTAGTTTCCAATTGTAGGAAATCCTTAAACGACTTCATCTGGATTTCGAGGAAATCCGGATATTCGAGTTGATTTTTCGTTGTAGAGAAAGAATATCTCTGTTGGTTCTGTACTGACATTGACGATGAATTAGTTAAAGAAAAACATAAACAACGAAAGGTTTAAAACCGGGAATGCCGGTTTTAAACCTAAATTCGCTATAAGGAGCTAAACTTATTTAAGTTCAACTTCAGCGCCTTCTTCTTCGAGTTTCTCTTTCAACGCTTCTGCTTCATCTTTCGGAATTCCTTCTTTGATTGCAGTAGGAGCGCTATCTACAAGAGCTTTAGCTTCTTTAAGACCAAGACCAGTTATTTCTTTAACTGCTTTGATAATTTTCAATTTTGCTTGCCCAGCTGAGTTCAGCATGACATCGAATTCAGTTTGTTCAGCTTCAACAGCTTCACCGCCTGCACCTGGTGCAGCAACTACAGCAGCTGCAGCTGCAGCTTCGATACCGTATTCTTCTTTAAGAATCTCTGCAAGTTCGTTGACATCTTTAACAGTAAGGTTTACGAGCTCTTCTGCCATTTTTTTTAGATCTGCCATTATACTATAATTTAAAATGATATTCTACTAATAAGTTAATTACTCTTTTTCCTCTAGTGCTTTCAACACACCGGAAATTGTTTGACCTCCACTTTGGAGTTGAGAGATAAGGGTTTTCATAGGTGATTGTAATAGAACAACGATATCTCCGATGAGTTCATCATGAGACTTCATAGCTGCGAGCATATCGAGGTTTTCTTCACCGATGTAAATACTGTCTTCTGCAAAAGCAGCTTTCAGTATTGGTTTCTCGTGTTTATTCAAGAAATCTTTAATTACTTTACCCGGAGCATTTGCAATATCTGCAAACATTACAGCGGTATTATTTTTCAGAACTGGATAGAGTTCTTCAAAATCACCCTCTGCTTTATCCAAAGCAAGTTTCATTAAATTGTTTTTAACTACCATTAATTTAATTCCATTTTCGTAACATTTTCCTCGGAGTTCAGTAGAGTCTGATGCATCTAAACCTACTATTTCAGTCAAGTAGAAATGATCATACTTATTAATCTCTTCGGTAATCTGTTCGATCAGGATGTTTTTGTCTTCCCTTTTCATGTTAGGTTGATTTAAAATTTACACCAACGACTTTGGGTCGATACGAATTCCAGGACTCATTGTGCTGGAAATATGTACACTTAACATATAAGTTCCTTTCGAGGAGGAGGGTTTAAGTTTCACGATAGTCTGAGCCAATTCTTTGACATTGTCAGCAATTTGCTCAGGTGTAAAAGAAACTTTTCCAACTCTAGTGTGGATAATTCCAAATTTGTCAACTTTAAAATCGATTTTACCTTTTTTTACTTCTTCAACGGCTTTTCCGATTTCCATAGTAACAGTCCCTGCTTTAGGGTTTGGCATTAAACCACGTGGACCGAGAATTCTACCAAGTTTACCGACTTTCCCCATTGCAGATGGCATAGTTATGATTACATCAAAATCAACCCATCCGTTTTGGATTTTCTCGACATATTCATCGAGACCGACTAAGTCGGCTCCGGCATTTTTGGCTTCCTCTTCCTTATCAGGTGTACACAGCACAAGCACTTTGACTTCTTTCCCGGTACCATGTGGCAAGGTGGTTACCCCTCTTACCATTTGGTTTGCTTTTCGGGGATCTACCCCAAGCCTGACATCCATATCAACAGCCGCATCAAATTTTGTGTATGTAATTTCTTTCAAAATTTGAGAAGCTTCTTGAATCGGATACAGTTTAGCCGGTTCGATCTTTTCTAAAGCCTGTTTTCTGTTTTTTGTCTTTTTCGCCATGTCGAGTCACGCTTAATTAATTATCAAAGGGGGCATCACCTTTTACGTTGATCCCCATACTACGAGCCGTGCCAGCTACCATCTTCATTGCAGATTCAATTGTAAAGCAATTTAAATCCGGCATTTTAATTTCGGCAATTTCTTTTACCTGATCCCAGGTAACAGAACCTACCTTAACACGGTTGGGTTCCGCAGAACCCTTTTTTTGTTTACTGGCCTCAAGCACTTGAACTGCAGCGGGAGGAGTCTTAATAACAAAATCGAAAGATTTGTCACCGTAAACTGTTATGATTACGGGTAAGACTTTTCCCGGCTGTTCCTGCGTTCTCGCGTTGAACTGCTTGCAAAACTCCATAATATTCACTCCTTTTGCACCCAATGCAGGGCCAACCGGAGGTGAAGGATTTGCAGCACCACCACGAATTTGCAGTTTGATGAGAACCTCAACTTTTTTAGCCATAATTTTACTCTTTTTCTACTTGCATAAAACTCAATTCTAATGGTGTTTTTCTTCCGAAAATTTTCACCATTACTTTTAGTTTCTTTTTGTCCTCAAGAACTTCCTCAATGGCTCCACTAAAACCGTTGAATGGTCCATCGGTGACTTTCACAGATTCACCAACATAAAATGGGATACTAATTTCCTCTTCTTTCTCAGATAGTTCATCCACTTTTCCGAGAATTCGATTCACTTCGCTTTCCCTCAAGGGTATGGGTTCATTATCTTTAGAACCTAAAAACCCAATCACGTTAGGAATACTTTTAATTACGTGAATTGCTTCACCATGTAGTACCGCTTCAATCAAAATGTATCCTGGAAAGAAATTTCTTTCCTTGGACACTTTTTTTCCATTGCGCACCTGATAGAACTTTTCCATCGGGATAAGTACATTAGAAATTAGATCTTCGATACCCAGGCGAGCGACTTCAAGTTCAAGGTATTCTTTCACCTTGTTTTCTTTGCCACTAATTGCTCTGATTACGTACCATTTTTTTTCAACATCAGCCATGCTAATACTCGAATCAATGATTAAAAAATACTATAGATGAGTTCAAGCAGGTTTCTGAATGAAACATCCATCAAATAAACAATAAGTGCTATTATTACGGAAGCAACCATTACTACTATTGCGCTACTTTGTAGGTCAGACCACGTAGGCCATGACACTTTGTGAACTAACTCTTCGTAAGTTCCTCTTAAATATGATTTAATATTTGCCATCTTTCAAACACTTAGCACGGGTGGAGAGAATCGAACTCCCAGCCTACGGTTTTGGAGACCGTCGCTCTGCCAATTGAGCTACACCCGTAAAATGATAAAAATTAGTCGGCTAAAAACCGCATGGTATTAGCCAGACTAATTTTCTATCTAATAACGTTTTGTTTACTCCTCAACAGAAATAATCTGACCAGCACCTACTGTGCGCCCACCTTCGCGGATAGCGAAACGAAGACCAACATTACAAGCAACGGGGTAAATCAATTCCACGTCAATTGTTACGTTATCACCAGGCATAACCATTTCAACTCCTTCAGGAAGTTTAATTTCTCCAGTTACGTCAAGTGTACGTAGGTAAAACTGAGGACGATAGTTGTTATGGAATGGAGTGTGACGTCCACCTTCGTCTTTTTTCAGTACGTAAACCTCTGCTTTGAAATTTGTATGTGGTTTAATGGATCCCGGATGAGCGATTACCATACCACGTTTGATTTCTTTTTTGTCAACACCACGGAGGAGGAGACCAACATTGTCACCTGCTTCTCCGGTATCGAGAATCTTACGGAACATTTCAACACCAGTAACAACAGTCTTTTTAGCGTCAGCACCAAGACCAATGAGGTGAACTTCTTCACCAGTGTTTACTGTACCAGTTTCGATACGACCAGTTGCAACAGTACCACGACCTGTGATAGAGAATACATCTTCTACCGGCATCAGGAATGGTTTTTCGTTTTCACGTGGAGGAACTGGAATCCATTCATCAACAGCAGCCATCAACTCAGTAACCTGAGCTTCGCCATCAGCGTCACCGTTAAGTGCTGCAAGTGCAGAACCTCGGATAACAGGAGTTTCATCACCATCGAATTCGTAAAATGACAACAAGTCACGAACTTCCATATCAACGAGTTCGAGCAACTCTTCGTCATCAACGAGGTCACATTTATTCAAGAAAACAACCAATTTAGGTACGTTTACCTGACGAGCAAGCAAGATATGCTCACGAGTCTGAGGCATAGGACCATCAGTTGCAGCTACAACGAGTATAGCTCCGTCCATTTGGGCAGCACCTGTAACCATGTTTTTCACATAGTCGGCGTGACCAGGACAGTCAACGTGTGCGTAGTGACGTGCTTCAGTTTCATACTCAACGTGAGCTGAGTTAATCGTGATCCCTCTTTCTTTTTCTTCGGGAGCGTTGTCAATAGAATCAAAACTAGCAGAAGTTGCCAATCCTTTTTTTGCAAGTACTTCAGTAATTGCTGAGGTCAACGTGGTTTTACCATGGTCAACGTGACCAATGGTTCCGATATTGACGTGCGGTTTCGTTCTTTGAAATTTTTCTTTTGCCATGGTTTTACTTATTAATTACGTATATGCTTAAAAAAAATAAAAATTTGAGCCAATGATGGGAATTGAACCCATGACCTCTTCCTTACCAAGGAAACGCTCTACCCCTGAGCTACATCGGCACTCGAGCGGGAAACGAGACTCGAACTCGCGACCCCAACCTTGGAAGGGTTGTGCTCTACCAACTGAGCTATTCCCGCGTCCTAAAACTTAGAAAATGTGGGGAGAGGAGGATTCGAACCTCCGAAGTCATAAGACAGCAGAGTTACAGTCTGCCCCAGTTGGCCACTTTGGTATCTCCCCAACATTAAATAACATGTAAAACAAAGAGCCGATGGACGGATTCGAACCCCCGACCTGCTGATTACAAATCAGCTGCTCTGACCAGCTGAGCTACATCGGCATTTGTCTCCTAAAGAACCTTACAGGTAACCTGTTTTCTAAATTGGAGTGCAAATATAGTCAGTTTTATTTTACTACCAAAAATATTTTAAAATTATTTTTGCCTTTGTTTCTCTTTGTATTTTCTTAGCTGTCTTCTCAGTGCTTGAGATGTCTGATCCACAGCCTCTTCGAAGCTTTTGGCTTGCTTCTTGGCAAAGATTTCTGAATTTCCTGGGATTTCGATTTTTATTTCGGCGATCTTATTTTCATCATGATCTACGTTTTCTAAACGAAGGGTTACATCAGCTCCTAACATGTCCGGAGCCACTTGTGACAATTTCTCAATACGACTTTCAATAAAATCAACTAATTTCTTGTCTGCATCAAAACGCAATGACTGTACTGCAATATTCATATTCTTTCCTCCTTTTTTTCGGCCCATGGATGAGCCTGGTGATACACTTTTTTTAATTTCTCAAAACTATTATGCGTATATACTTGAGTTGCTGCTAGGCTTGAATGCCCCAACAAATCCTTTATTGCATTCAAATCTGCTCCGTGATTCAACATATGAGTGGCAAAACTATGCCGTAATATATGTGGGCTTTTCTTTTCAATACTGCTTATTTTACTTAAATAAAAATTCACCTTTCGATATAAAAATGCAGGGTATAATTTTGTCCCTTTATTTGTAACAAAAAATACATCCTCTTTATTACATGAGAAACCCATATCTTTCTTAAAAGTTTCATAACGGGCAATAATTTTCATCAAAAAATCGCTGATGGGAATCAAACGTTCTTTATTACGTTTTCCCAACACCTTAACTAAATTCTCCTCCATATATATATGGTCATGTGTCAAATGAATTAATTCTGACATTCGAACTCCAGTATTATATATGAATTCAAGAATTAATAAATCCCGCAACTCGCTAAAATCATCGCTGCTGTCAGAAAGTATATTTTGAATGTTATTGATATGGGACTCGGGAACAAACTCAGGTAAACTCTTTTTAATTTTCGGCGCTTGTACTTTTAAGGTCGGATTGTGTGCTACCCTGCCTTGTTTTTGGAGATAACGATAAAATGAGCGAAGTGTGCTCAGTTTCCGATTGACAGTTTTTGCTGAGTTACTCTCCATTAAATAAATAATCCAGGCACGGATTTCCTTTGCATCAAGGACATCTAATGCCTGGTCATTATCAATGGAAAAGTATTTATAAAATGCTTGTAAATCTTTTCTGTATGCTTTTACTGTAAGTCCGGAATAACGTTTTTCAAATTCCAGATATTGAATAAATTTCTCCATGTGCAATTTTTCATCAACAACCTGTACTTAACATTTACGTAAAGTTCAGATTTTTGGTTACACATGAACCGAAATTAATTATTCATTTCCTGAAGTTTCTGAACATATTTTGCGTGAATCATTTGTTTACGCTTAACCATAGAAGGTTTGGTAAACGCCTGACGGTTTCTCAATTCCTTGATAACACCGGTTTTCTCAAATTTCCGTTTGAAGCGTTTCAACGCTCTGTCAATGTTTTCGCCTTCTTTTACAGGTACAATAATCATATTGTTAAATTTTTAAATTATTCATTTTGGGAGCGCAAAACTAAACAATTATTTTCAAAACATCAAATATTTTCACTCTGTACTTAAATATTGATGAATTTTATTGTAAGTGCTGTCTGAGATAAGTTTGTTTTTTATAAGCGCTTCGAGTTCTGTGATGCGTCCTTTAAAGTCCCGATAATTCATAATTGCCTTTACTTCCTTTGTGTTAAGATACGGATGCCGCAATAAATCAGAAAACTCCGCCTGGTTCACGGGAATTTTAGTAATCGCAGCGGGATCAATTATTGTTTTGTCTATTAAGATTTGATAACTCTCAGTTGTCATATCGTAAACCTCAAGTAATTGCTCGTGTTGGACATAGCCTCCCAACAGCTTTCGGTAAGACAATACTTTGGATGCAGTGGATGAACTAATTCCGTCAATGCGAACCAAATCGCGAAATTCACAAGTGTTTAACTCAGGGATTTCATGGCTTTCAATATTTTCGGTTTCATTTTTCGGGAAAATCATGTAATCTCTGAGTTCATTCAC
Organism: Bacteroidales bacterium; assembly: GCA_027858835.1. Taxonomy (GTDB): domain Bacteria; phylum Bacteroidota; class Bacteroidia; order Bacteroidales; family ML635J-15; genus JAQIBY01. The sequence continues at coordinate 35,574 of JAQIBY010000053.1, forward strand.
CAGCAAAGTATCTATTCCGTAAATTTGTCGGATGTCGTTAACAGTAGCAAATCCGGCACCTGCACTTCTGAAATTAACCCATCGATCAGCAATGAACTCAGGGAATCCCAGCAAAATTAGACTATCTTTTGATATGACATTTGGATTAAATGCAAAATGTTCAAACTGTTGATTTTCAGACTGATCATCATCAAAGCGAATAAATGGTTCAATTGTCTCAAAAAAGGCTTCATCCATTGTATAAAGCTTTTCTAAATCGTCGGTTTGGAAAAACATCCCACCTGCTTTACGGTAATTTAGGATATTATCCACTAGCGCATCACTAAATCCAAGCGATTTCATTGTATCTTTTGAGACTTCATTCGGATTAAAATCGAATTTTTCTGTCTGAAAATTAAATGCATATCTATCATTATCTGATTTTTGTTGCGGATAGTTTTGATACTGCGCTTCTGGCTCGGCCGCTAAATCAGATTCAAATCTGTCGATATCACTTTCATATGCGGAAAAATCTATTGCTTCTTTATTTTGATCCCAGGGCTGCAACACTTTTAATCCGATTACAACTAATAATATCCCAATTAAGATAATCACTCCGCGTTTTTCGCGAGCCGTAAAATCTAATATATCTTTCCATCGTTGGGATTTCATTAATACAAGGTTTTAGTTTCTTTCATAGCTGTGAAATATTTATCAACTTCCCGCTTCATAACAGGAGCCAGCAAGATTAGGCCAATGAGATTCGGTATTGTCATGAAGGTAATTACCATATCTACGAAGCTCCAGACCAGATCAAGTCCGCCGACAGCACCCAAGAGCACAAACAGGCTATAAAAATAATAATAGGGTTTAATTGCTTTTTCGCCGATAAGATATTGCACCGCACGAGTTCCGTAATAAGACCAGCTAACGATTGTCGAAAATGCAAAAAGCATTAAACCTAGGGTCACAATATGTTTTGCAATCTGGCCCATTTGGATTTTCGCCAGTCCGGTTTCAAAACCGAGGAGTGTCATTCTAACACCTTCTTCACCAGACTTCCATGCTCCGGTAGTAATAATCACGAGGGCGGTCATTGTACAAATTATTATGGTATCAACAAGCGGTTCAATGGATGCAACAAGTCCTTCCCTTACGGGATATTCTGTTTTTGCAGCAGCATGAGCCATTGCAGATGAACCTTGTCCTGCTTCATTGGAAAATAATCCACGCCTCACTCCCATTAGCATTGTCATGATGAAAGCAGAACCGATAAAACCTCCGGTTGCTGCCGTTCCGGTAAAAGCATCCCTAAATATCAAACCAAAAGCCGGTAGTATCTGATCGTAATTCATGCCGATAATCAACAGAGAAAGCAAAACATAAAAGACAGCCATAATTGGTACCAGGCGTGAAGTTACATTGGCGATGCGTTTTAATCCACCAACGACAATCAACAAAACAAATCCGGTGATAACTAAAGCTGACACAAGTTTTGGGATTTGATATGTATCCAGCAATGCTTCAGCCATGGAATTAGACTGCGCCATATTTCCAGTTCCGAGAGAACATAAAACTGCTGCAATTGCAAAAACGGTTGCAAGCACAGTTGCCGATTTTCCAATTTTTGGTTTCAGTGCTTTTAAATAATACATTGGTCCTCCAGAAACGGTTCCGTCAGAATTTATAACCCGGTATTTTACCGCCAATGTATTTTCCACAAGCTTCAGCATCATCCCGAAAAAGGCAGTTACCCACATCCAGAAAATAGCGCCCGGGCCACCATACAATATGGCTAAGCTTACACCGACAATGTTTCCGGTACCAACCGTTGCAGAAAGGGCAGTTGTCAGCGCCTTAAAATGATTGACATCACCTTTATCTTTTTTATTATCATATTTTCCAGCAATGATTCTAAAGGTATGTCTAATCCTAGTGAGTTGCAGCAATTTGAGTTTTATTGTAAAAAATATTCCAACAGGAATCAAAAGTACAATAATCAACACCCCACCGATATAACTATTATACCAATCAATCCCACTTTGCAATGCCTGTAAAAACGAATCCATCCAGTTTAAGTCCATACAATAAGTTTTAATTTCCGCCAAACACCCCAATCCCATTTAAAAATACGAGCAAAATTGCAATTGGAGCAAGATATCGAAGAATAAAAATAAATATTTTCAACAATTTCATTTTAATTGTCCCCTGATTGGTAACCTCATCTGCAATAATTTTCGGACCGAGTATCCATCCCAGAAAAATCACAATAAAAACGCCACCGAGAGGCAGTAATAAGTTTGCAGATAACCAGTCTAAATTATCAAAAATAGTTTTTCCGAAAAGTTTGAATTCACTGAGTTCAGAAAATGATAGGGTTGCCAAAACACCGAGTACAGATATTGCAGCGGCAAATAAGATTGTTGCTTTTCTACGTGTCATTTTCAATTCTTCAATTGCCCATGCAACGACAACTTCCAGCAGTGAAATAGTTGATGTAAGCGCTGCAACCGTCAGCAACAAAAAGAAAAACACTCCAAAAATATATCCCCCCGGCATTTGCTGAAAAATAATTGGCAGAACCTGAAAAACCAAGCCCGTACCGGCATCAGGCTGTACGCCAAAAGCAAATACGGCAGGGAAAATCATCACTCCAGCAAGGATTGCAATTCCGGTATCTGCCAATGCAATCTGGAAAGTTGTACTCGGTAAGCGATTATCTTTTTGAACATACGAACCATAAGTGATTAAAGCTCCCATGCCGATACTCATTGAAAAAAACGCTTGCCCGAGTGCTTCGAGCACTACATTACCTGTAATTTTAGAAAAATCGGGTTTAAATAAAAACTTCAGACCCTCTCCTGCACCATCCAACGTAACTGATCTCACGCACATAATGACAATTAGCAGAACAAGCATGGGCATAAGCAGTTTTGTGTATTTTTCAATTCCTTTTTGGACACCACCAAGAATAACTGCAGCAGTTAAGCCCATAAAGAGCAGTTGCCAAATAAGTGGACGGGCAGTACTGTGCTGAAAAGAATCAAACATTCCGCTGATTTCTGCGGCATTTTTCGCTGAAAACCCATTTCCGATAGCCTGAAACAAATACTCTAAAGTCCATCCGGCGATGGTCGTGTAAAATGCCAAAATCACAAAGGCAGCAATAATTCCCATAACCCCGACTAGCCACCACAATGAACTAGGCGCCAATTTTTTAAATGCCCCGAGTGCGTTTGATTGAGAACGCCTTCCGATAATAAATTCGGCGAGCATTACGGACACTCCGATTGTTAGAATAAATCCCAAATAAATTAACAAAAAAGCACCGCCGCCATTTTCACCAGCCACATAGGGAAATCTCCAAATATTACCCAAACCAACTGCCGATCCTGCAGCTGCTGCGACTACACCGAATTTTGAGCTAAACCCATCACGGGCTGCAACATTATTACCTGTCATAGTTTAGTTTAGTTTCAAAAACAAAGTTAATAATTTATCAATGTAAAGCAAACCAACTACTATGAGCTCATATCAGCAGTGGAAAGCAAAGTGAAATTCTGTCAATAGTAGAGCTTTAAATCACCTTAAAACAGCAAGCTTTTTTAATAGTCGCACTAATTATTTGATACAAAAAAGAGAGCCTTTTTTTGACTCTCTATCTTTTAAGCCTTTAAGGCTAATATTGATTAATGCAATTCAAATCATCAAAAGCCAATTTGACTCGTTCTTTCATTGAGTCTTCAGCGGCTCTCAACCACTTTCTTGGGTCATAATATTTTTTATTGGGATTATCTTCACCGTGGGGATTTCCGATTTGTCCTTGTAAATAAGCTTCGTTTGGCAGATAATACTCACGAACGCCATTCCAAAAAGCCCATTGGGTATCAGTATCAATATTCATTTTGATTACCCCGTAAGTAATTGCTTCACGGATTTGCTCCTGAGACGAACCGGATCCGCCGTGGAAAACAAAATTTACCGGATTTTTAGTGGTGTTAAATGCTTTCTGAATATGCTCCTGAGAGTTTTTCAGAATAACAGGCTCTAAGCGGACATTTCCGGGTTTATATACACCATGTACATTTCCAAAAGATGCTGCGATTGTGAATTTATCGCTAATTTGACGCAATTCATTGTATGCATAAGCGACATCTGTAGGCTGTGTGTAAAGTTTGGAGTTATCAATATCCGTATTATCAACGCCATCTTCTTCTCCGCCGGTAACACCCAATTCAATTTCAAGTGTCATTCCGATTTTATCCATGCGGTTAAGATATTTTTTGCAGGTTTGCACATTTTCCTCAAGTGTTTCTGCAGAAAGGTCAAGCATGTGAGATGAGAACAATGGTTTTCCGTAGGCTTCGAAAAACTCTTCACCTGCATCAAGCAGGCCATCAATCCATGGCAATAATTTTTTTGCAGCATGATCGGTATGTAAAATTACCGGCACTTCATATAGTTCAGCCATATGATGAATATGTTGTGCTGCAGAAACTGCACCAGCTACTGCTGCCATTTGATTGTCGTTGGACAAACCTTTCCCTGCAAAAAAATGCGCTCCACCGTTAGACAATTGAATAATCACCGGAGATTTCACCTCACGCGCTGCTTCAAGCACGGCATTTGCGGAATCTGTTCCAACAATATTTACTGCGGGAATAGCATACTGGTTTTCTCTTGCATGCTTAAAGATTTTTTGAACATCACCACCGGTAACCACTCCGGCTTGAATTGTATTTGAAAGTTTTGCACACATAATTTTAGATATTTTGATTTTCTCAAAATTACATAATATATATGTGACTTAAAAATGTTATGGAAACGAAAATCGGGATTACCTTCTCCAAAGTTTTTCAACTTTGGAGAAGGTAATCATTATTTAATCCGCTTGTTTTTCATTTGAGAAAAAATCAATATAAACGGGCAAGTGATCAGAAAAGCCGCCATTATATTTATACCCAATATAGGTTCGATTCGGAATTTTTCCCGTGTATTTTTCATCATCTTCGAGCAAGAAATCTTCGGCAAAAACGTTTGCATGATTTAAAGATGTCTGTAAAGTTTGGGATTGATTTAATAGATTTCCCGAAACGATTAACTGATCCAACACACCCCATTCCCCGTGATATTTGTGAGAACCCTGTTTTTTATGAAACTGCATATAATAAGACAAATTGTATAATAACTCATCTCGTGCTTTATCATAATTTTCAGTATGTGCGCGCAGATTTTCCGTTAATGATTTATTGTCTGGATAATCATTTAAGTCTCCAGAAATAATAATATTAGGATTTTTATCGGCATGAAAAACCGAATCCACATGTTTTCGCAATACCGAAGCGGCACGCATGCGTTTCTGTTCTGTTTCCAATTGTCCGCCCCAGCGTGAAGGCCAGTGATTTACGTACACATGAATTGTATCAACCGAATAAACCACGCCTTTCACGTATAAAATATCTCGTGTTGAGCGCCGATTTCCAGAAAAATGCACGGGAATTTTCTCCTGAATCAAAGGTTCAAAGGCATTTTCACGATAAAGCAATCCCACATCAATGCCGCGCGAGTCGGGGGATTCAAAGTGGATAATTTTATAACCGGCATTGTACAGCGGAGTTCTTGAAATTAAATCTTCAAGCACTTTACGATTTTCTATTTCACACAAACCGATTATTTCAGGAGATTTCCATTTGCCGACTGCAGTAATAACCTGATAAATTTTGAAGAGTTTGTCTCTATAGCGATACTTATTCCAAAATTTACCATCATTAGGGAGAAACTCCTGGTCATTTTTTTCCGGATCGTCTTCTGTATCAAACAAGTTTTCTACATTATAAAACATATAGCGAAAACTGCGTTCAGGACTTTCATTTTCCGTTTGTGCAGTAAGCTGAAATGCAAACAGTGTCAAAAAAATAAAAATGGCGTATCGTATCATAATTTTATTGGCTTTAATCAATTCGTTCAAAAGCGCCTAAATCCGGACCTTCATCCGTTAAACGGCTATTTCCGTCAAAATCGGTCGGAACTTGTTGTCCGATTTCAATTTTTCCGGCATCAATCGCAGGAGACAACGAATCCAGTCGGAAATCGTATGTTTCATACGGATCAATAAATTTAGGAGCCTGATTATTTATTACATTCACAAAGTGATCATTATTAATGTCTTCACCGGTTTTAATCAGTGAGTTTTCAAACAAATATTCTGCGCCATATTCCGTGTCAAGATCCAACATAATTTCCTCGGACAAGTTCCCATAAATGATGCAATTCCCAAAATAGGCATCAATAGGACGAATATCAAGTACGGTATTACCTTCCTCATCATACGCAAGGTAATTATTTAAAGCAAGCGAACTGCTTTGCCTGCTACCCGAATAGTAATTGGCAAAAGTGCAATGTCTGAAATCATACAATCCGCCATAAAGCAGTGCAGCCGTATATTGACCGCAATCTGAAAACACGGAATTTTCTGCGGTAATATGTGCTCCGGCACCGTATAAACCTGCTACATTCATATGCTGCACAATACAGTTGTCTAAGGTAAGGGTAGGAATCCCGGGCGTAACCACCGTGTCGGCACGAATGCCAATGATGGAATTTTTCACCTCGGCATAACGCATCTCATTGTACTTGCTTCCAGGCAGAAAATGAAGGCCGCCGAGCAGATAAATTCCGCCGCCTTCAAGGGTAATCCATGCGCCCCATTGTCCCGGAATGTCATCGTAGGCACTTTCAAGCCGATCGCCCTGAAAAACCACCATATTATCTTTTTCTCCATGAACTTTTAGTGTTCCGTTCACAAGCATACTTGATCCGTAATGAAAATGCAATTGGGTACCGGCCTCAATTTGCAATGTGACATCGTCCTCAACCAATACAGAATTATAAATTAAAATCGGTCGCTCGGGAGTCCAAGTCGTATCATTGGAAACATAGGCTCCATTTACCAGAAAGACATTTTGTCCGAATGCCACTAAATCCACATCCTGAGCATTTCCGTTTGACACAAATACGATGGAATCCTGCTCTACCATATCATTTTCTGAAGGATTAATCGTAAGCTCAACAAAAATAAAAAGCGAATCTTCAGCAGCAATTTCGACATCAGAAACCTGATTTCCCGGGCGTCCGTCAATATTAAGCCGAAATACCGAAGCATCTCCTTTTGCTAATACGATTTCATCAATTTTTATGGCCTTATTGTGCGGATTAATAACCGTCAAATATTGTGTGGTTGAACCAATGCTAGTGAAAATTGTGTCAAACTGAACAGTATCTGTCGAAAAAGTAAGTTTGTCAGAAGGACTCGTTGTATAGGGATTTCTCTCACATGATGTGATGATAACAAGCATGCTAACAAAAAACGATATGACGACAAACATTCGCATGGGACAAATATAAGATAAGATTTTCAATGCCTGTAATTTCAATTCGATAAATTAACGTTGTGATGAATGACTTATTGTTTTGTGTGTTGCACATGAATTAAGATTTGTACTAAGTGTCTTTTATTCTCAAAAATCACCCCTGCTTTTCACTCAGCTCTAACCAACGCATTTCTTTTTCATCCAACAACTCGCTCAACTCGGAAAAACGTTTGGATTTTTCTTGCAATGCCTCTACAGATAAATCCCCTGAAGCTAAATCGGATTCTAAAACTTGTTTTTCGTTGCTTAAGATTGCAATTTCATTGTCAAGTTTTTCGAACTCCACTTTTTCCTTGTACGATAATCTATTGGAGTAGTTGTTAGCAGGTTGAGTCACAGCCTTCTTTGTCATTTCCTTTTTCTTTGAGGCGTTCAATTTATCAACCCGCTCCTCAAAATCTTTTTTCGATCGGTAAACCGAATAATTTCCGGGAAAATCTTTGACATTTCCGTTACCATCAAACACAAACATATGATCGACGATTTTATCCATAAAATACCGGTCGTGAGAAACAATCAGCATTGACCCGTTAAACTGGAGAAGATAATCTTCCAGAACTTGCAATGTAATGATATCCAAATCATTGGTCGGCTCATCAAGGATGAGAAAATTGGGTCGCTTCATTAAGACGGTACATAAATACAGCCGCCGTTTTTCTCCTCCGCTTAATGTTTTAATTTGTTGCTGTTGTTTAGGAACGGGAAACATAAAATAGAGCAGAAATTGCTGAGCCGAAAAATTCTTATCTTTATCTAATTGAACATTTTCTGCAATTTTTGTCACGGCATCAATCACTCGGTCTTCCTCATTAAAATCCATTCCGTCCTGTCGATAATACGCCAAATTAACAGTTTGACCGACTTCAATTCGTCCCGAATCAGGTTTCAAACGCCCAACCAGCAACTCAAGGAAAGTTGTTTTGCCGGTTCCATTCGCCCCGACAATACCGATTTTCTCAAAAGGCGCAAATTTGTAATTAAAATCTTTGATTAAAAGATTTTCATCAAATCCCTTTGTCAGATGAAAAATATCAAAAATCTTACTCCCCAAACGTGTAGAAGGGATGGCAATATTCATCGCCTGCTCACGTTTTTGCTCCGCTTTTTGTTTAAGCTCGAAATAATTTTCAACCCGAAATTTTGCTTTTGTTCCCCGGGCTTTCGGCATACGGCGCATCCATTCCGATTCACTTCGCAACAGGTTTTCAGCCTTTTCTGCAACAACCACTTGGTTTTCTTTTCGCTCCTGTCGTTTTTCGATATAATACGAATAATTTCCCTTATAGGTGTATAGCTGATTATCATCAATTTCCGTAATAACATTGCATACGCGATCTAAAAAGTACCGATCATGCGTCACCATTAAAAGGGTTTTCCCGGACTGAATCAAAAATTCCTCTAACCACTCAATCATATTCAAATCCAAATGGTTCGTCGGTTCATCGAGAATCAGCAAATCGGGTTCTCCAAGCAAAATTGCAGACAAAGCAACGCGCTTTCGTTGTCCACCGCTTAATTGCCCAATTTTCATGTCGATTTCATCAATTCTCAAAACCGTGAGAATTTGTTTCATTTTCAGCTCCAAATCCCAGGCATCTAAGCGATCCATTTCATCAATGCTATGTTGCAATTTGTCCGCATTATCGGAGGTCAATGCTCGGCTGTACTCCCTTACGGCATTCATCAAAGGGGAATCGAGATGAAAAATTGCATCAATTACCGTTTTAGATTCATCCAACATAATATCCTGAGGCAAAAATCCGATTCTCAAATTCTGAACGGAAGACAATTTTCCATCATCAGGAGTTTCCATGCCGGCAAGAATTTTCAACAAAGTGGATTTTCCGGTTCCATTTTTTGCAATTAAGGCAATTTTCTGTCCTTCGGAAATGCTGATTGATATATCATCAAAGAGCAGATTAACCCCGAAACGTTTTGAAATATTTTCCGCCTGTAATAAGCTTCTCATGCTTTATCCTCCATTTCATCCAACAGTCCGGGTCTTAGTTTTTTTGTTCGCTCATACGCCTGATTGGCTTTCCATTCGTCAATTTTTCTAAAATTTCCGCTCCGCAAAACCTCCGGCACTTCCCAGCCTTTATAATCAGCAGGTCGGGTGTAAACCGGCGGGGAAAGCAATCCATCTTGAAACGAATCGCTCAATGCTGAGGTTTCATCAGACAATACACCGGGAATTAAACGCACAATGCTGTCTGCCATAACAGCAGCTGCCAACTCACCGCCTGTCATCACAAAATCTCCGATACTGATTTCTTTTGTGATAAGATGCTCTCTAATTCGATGATCGATGCCCTTATAATGCCCACATAAAATGATAATATTTTCCAACATTGACATTGCATTTGCCATTGGCTGATCAAATTGCTCTCCATCGGGGGAGGTATAAATAATTTCATCGTAATTTCTTTCCTTCTTCAAATCAGAAATACAACGATCTACCGGCTCCAGCATCAACACCATTCCGGCATCATTTCCATAGGCGTAATCATCAACCTGTCTGTGCTTTCCGAGACCGTATTCTCTTAAATCGTGGAGGTGAATTTCAACAAGATTTTGTTGCTGAGCACGTTTTAAAATAGAATGACTCACAGGACTTGTTAATAATTCAGGCAAAACTGTGATAATATCAATGCGCATATTGTTAAATTTGTGCAAAATTAATGAAAAGCTTTGAGACAAAGTCAGATTCAGTCTAAATTGTTAATATTAAACCGATTTGATTAGAAAAGCTTTGAAAATTTGAGCTTTAAGTCTTAATTTCAAACATTTTTACTAAAATTGCAATCTTTTTGAAAAATCTAAAGATATTTGCAAATAAATCTGAAGTAAAATAATCAGTAATGAACGAAGAAAAACAGAACATCAACTTGGAAAACGAAGATTTGAACAACAATCCAATGGAAGATGCACAAGCAAAAAGTGCATCTAAAACTGTATCAGATTCAAATCAGGAAACTCCGCAACCTGCAGCACAGGAAAGCTCACAGGCATCTGATAGTACGTCGGATTCTGAAACAAGTGCTCAGGATAATACAGAAGCGACCTCCGAAAACTCTGAAAAAGAAGCGCCTTCCGCTGAAGCAAAAAATGCACCGGAAGCCGAAACTGCCAAAACCGCCGACCCTAAATCAGATGTCCCTGAAGGTCAGGCTGACACACCGGTTCGTGATGATGAAAAGATTGAGAAAAAAGCGGAGGATTCAGATAAAATACCGGATTATAATAGCTTTACAAAGCAAGCACTGCTTGAAGCATTAAAAACGGCTGTTCAGGAAGATGATGTGCAAAAAGCACGTTCGCATGTTGATGCGATTAAAGCGAGTTTTTACAAATTGCAGCATGAGAGACTGGCAGAATTAAAGAAATTGTTCGTTGAAAGCGGAAAAGATCCGATGGATTTTGACCCGCCAAAAGATAAAGATGAAACCTACTTAAAGGAATTGCTGGAAGATTTCAAAGCTAAAAAAGCCAAGTTTAATGCTGAGCAAGAAGCGATTAAACTTGAAAATCTGAAAAAGAAAGAGGCCATCATTGAAAAAATCAAAGTGCTTGCCAACGGAGAGGAGTCTTTACGCAAGACTTTCGAGGAATTTCGGGATTTACAGAATCTGTGGAAAAAAATTGGCACTGTTCCGAAAGAAAAAGCAAGTGAATTGTGGAATAACTACAATCTTCAGGTAGAGCGTTTTTATGATTTCATCAAAATCAATAATGAGCTCCGCGACATGGATTTCAAAAAGAATTTGGAATTAAAAATCGAGCTATGTGAAAAAGCGGAAAAACTCATTCTTGAACCAAAAATTATTGATGCATACAGAAAACTTCAGGATTTTCATGATTTGTGGCGTGAAATTGGTCCTGTCCCAAAAGAAAAACGTGAAGAACTATGGGAACGTTTCAGCATGACATCACAGGAAATTAACAAAAAACATCAAGATTATTTCCTAAAGAAAAAAGAAGAGCGTGAACATAATCTCAATGCTAAAAATGCACTATGCGAAAAAGCAGAAATCATAGCGAATCAAAACATTGAGGATATAAAAGAATGGAATGAGCGCACCAATGAGGTTATGGAGTTGCAAAAAGTTTGGAAAACCGTCGGTATGGTTCCTCAGAAACACAATGCGGCAATTTACGATCGTTTCCGTTCTGCCTGCAATCTATTTTTTGACAAAAAGCAAGAATTTTTCAAACAACGGAAATCGGAGTTTGACGAAAATCTACAGAAAAAAACAGACATTTGTGTTCGTGCAGAAGCATTGCAAAACAATACAAACTGGAATGACACCCGCGATCAAATTTTAAAAATGCAAGAAGAATGGAAAACCGTCGGTCCGGTTCCGAAAAGACAATCTGATGAAGTTTGGAAACGCTTCAGAGCAGCTTGCAACACATTTTTCACAGCTCGTGACAACTATTTCAAAACACGGAAAAATGAGGAAAAAGAAAATCTGAAGAAAAAACAAGATTTAATTGAAGCCATAAAAGCGTTTAAGGCATCTGATGATAAAGCAAAAAACCTCAACGCCTTACAAGATTTCCAAACCTCATGGACACAAACCGGTTTTGTCCCCAAACGAGAAAAAGACAAGCTCCAAGATGAATACAAGGATGCAATTAAAACAGCATTTCAGGGAATTGACGTTACCTTATCCGGCTTAAGCGACATTCAGTACCAAAAACAAGTGGATGAATGGATAAAAGCGGATGACAATAAAAAAATCGAAGGAGAAAGACAACGACTTAACCAGAAAATCAAAAAAATCAAAGAAGATATCGTTTTGCAAGAAAATAACATGAGTTTTTTCACAGGCAGCAGCAGCGGATCACTATTGGATAACGTCAAGAAGAAGATAGAAAAAGCGAAACAAGAGAAATCCCGGCTGATGGAAAAACGGAAAATTCTCGATCTCGCATTACGAAATCTAAAAAACGAATAATGAATACATTAAAGTCGAAACTTGTTTTAAGCCTATTAATTGCAATCTCACCACTATTGATTTTTGCTCAATCTGCGAATATCAAAGGATTTGTTTACGACAAAAATACCGGAGAAGCTTGTGTTTTTGCCAATGTATATCTTGAAAACACAAACCTTGGTGCAGCCACCGACATGAACGGGTATTTCAATATAAATAAAGTACCCGCCGGAGAGCAAAAAATCATTATCTCCTATGTTGGCTACGATACGCTGGTGCAAAAGGCGGTGATTAAACAAGGGCAATTATTCTCGCAAAATTTTTATCTGGAACCAAGCTCTGTTATTCTTGAGGAAGCACTAGTTTCAGCGGACCGAAGGGAGAAAACGACTCAAGTAAGGACATCTGTAACCAAAGTACAACCGGCACAAATTAAACGCCTGCCTAGTATTGGTGCCGAGCCTGACATTGCACAATACCTGCAAATTGTACCGGGGGTGGTTTTTACCGGTGATCAAGGAGGCCAATTGTACATTCGTGGCGGATCACCGATACAAAATTTGGTACTGCTTGATGGAATGGTAGTTTACAATCCGTTCCACTCCATTGGTTTATTTTCAGTCTTCGATTCTGACATCATTCAGAATACCGACGTTTATACTGGCGGGTTTTCTGCTGAATACGGCGGTCGAATTTCCTCTGTCATGGATTTCACCATAAGGGACGGAAATAAAAATCGCTTTGCGGGAAAAATTTCAGCCAGTCCGTTTGGATCAAAACTTTTACTCGAAGGCCCATTTAAGAAATTTGAACCGGGAAAAGGAAGTGCTTCATATCTCGTATCTGCAAAAACATCTTACTTAGAACAAACATCGAAATATCTGTACGGATATATTGCTGACAGCTTACCTTTTAACTATACTGATATTTTTGCAAAAACATCATTTAATGCAGCCAACGGAAGCAAAGTCAATCTTTTTGGGTTTAATTTTCGTGATCAGGTAAACTACGGAGCACTTTCAGATTTGAATTGGACCAGTAGCGGATTAGGAAGTAATTTTATCATTGTCCCCGACGGATCAAGTGTGATGATACGTGCAAATTTATCCTACTCAAATTATTTAATTTCTTTGTCGGATGCCAATAATGTTCCTCGCAGCAGTGAAATATCGGGTTATAACGGCGGACTTGACTTTATTTATTTCCTCGGAAAAAATGAATTCGTTTGGGGTATTGAAACCCTTGGTTTTAAAACCGATTATGTCTATCAAAACAGTATTGGACGCACACTGAACCAACGTGAAAACACGACCGAATTAGCAGCTTACACAAAATACAAAATAAATCGCGGAGCTTTAATTCTGGAGCCTTCATTCAGAATTCATTATTACGCTTCGCTTTCAGATGTATCACTTGAACCCAGACTTGGTGCTAAATACAACTTAACCGAGGTCTTTCGTGTGAAATTTGCAGGCGGATTTTACTCTCAAAACCTGATTGCTGCAAACTCCGACAGAGATGTTGTGAATCTCTTTTACGGTTTCTTATCAGGATCAGAAGCCATACCGGATGAATTTGACGGTGAGCCAATTACTCACAGATTGCAAAAATCTCAACATGCCATTGCAGGTTTCGAATATGACATCACAAATTACTGGGAGCTCAATGTTGAAGGCTATTACAAGAATTTCTCGCAACTCACAAATATCAATCGAAATAAACTTTATGATGATACCCCGGAAAATTATGCAATACCGGATTATCAGAAAAAAGATTTTATTGTTGAAAAAGGAGCCGCCTACGGAATGGACATTTTACTAAAATACGAACACAATCGCTTATATCTTTGGATAGTTTACGGACTGGGTTGGGTCAATCGCTTTGATGGCATAGAAACCTATTCTCCACATTTTGACCGTCGTCACAATGTAAACTTTGTCGGGACCTATCAGCTCGGTGAAGACCGCTCGTGGGAAATCAGTGCCCGTTGGAATCTCGGTAGCGGATTTCCATTCACACAAACCCAAGGATTTTACGAACAACTTCCGCTTTACGGAAACATCAACACCGATTACTGGCAACTTAACGGAGACCTTGGAATTATCTACGGAGAAATCAATGAGGGCAGATTGCCAATGTATCATCGCTTTGATATCAATGTCAAAAAACATTTTGATTTAAGCGAGCATTCCAGACTTGAAATCAGCGCAAGTGTAACCAATGTTTATAACAGAGAAAATATATTTTATTTTGACCGTGTGAATTTCTCACGTGTCAATCAGTTACCGATTATGCCAAGTTTAGGAATCAATTTAACATTTTAAAAATTTAGTAGTTGTGAGTAATACAAATTACATTTTTGTTACCGGAGGAGTTGCTTCATCTCTTGGAAAAGGGATTATTTCAGCCTCACTTGCAAGGTTGCTGCAAGCCAGAGGATACTCAGTAACAATACAGAAATTAGACCCCTATATCAACATCGACCCAGGTACATTGAACCCCTACGAACACGGGGAATGTTATGTAACCGAAGACGGAGCAGAAACTGATCTTGATTTGGGACATTACGAGCGCTTTCTTAATCAACACACTAGCCAAAATAACAATGTAACAACCGGAAGAGTTTATCAAACGGTTATTGACAAAGAACGGCGCGGCGATTATCTCGGAAAAACGGTTCAAATTATCCCCCACATTACTGATGAAATCAAACGACGTATTAAAATACTTGGGACAAAACATAATTACGATTTTGTAATTACCGAAATAGGGGGAACCGTTGGCGACATTGAATCACTACCCTATATTGAAGCGGTAAGACAATTACGCTGGGAAATGGGAAATCATTCTGTAAATATTCACCTCACACTGGTTCCTTTTCTCAAAGCATCAGGAGAACATAAGACAAAACCTACACAACATTCAGTAAAAAAATTACTGGAAGAAGGTGTACAACCTGACATCATTGTCATTCGTACCGAAACACCGGTAAACGAAGGCATTAAAGCAAAAGTTGCGCAATTTTGTAACGTGCAGGCAAACGGAGTCATCGAATCCCGCGATGTCCCCAGCATTTATGAAGTTCCGCTGATGATGCAAAAAGAAAAGCTAGATGTCATTGTTTTGGAAAAGCTCGGACTTGAAGTTAAAAAAACCCCGGAACTAAAAACCTGGAATAATTTTCTAAAACGCTTAAAAAATCCAAAAGGAACCGTTGACATCGCACTTGTTGGGAAATACATTGAACTTCCGGATGCATATAAATCCATTCACGAGTCATTTATTCATGCCGGAGTGGTAAATGAAGTTAAAGTGAATGTTCATATGGTAAATTCTGAAACAATCAATGCAGAAACAGCAGCAGATTTATTAAAAGATTATAAAGGAATTTTGATCGCCCCAGGATTTGGAAGCCGCGGCATTGAAGGTAAAATTGAAGCCGCTCGCTTTGCACGTGAAAACAACATTCCGTTTCTCGGCATTTGTTTGGGAATGCAATGTGCAGTGATTGAATTTGCACGCAATGTCATCGGTATGGAAAAAGCCAATTCCGCAGAAATGGATCATAGTACTCCCTATCCGGTGATTGATTTAATGGAATCACAGAAACAAGTGACCGACATGGGCGGTACCATGCGTTTGGGAGCATATCCATGCGTCATTAAAAAAGACAGTTTGGCATACAAAGCCTATCAACGGATTAATATCTCTGAAAGACACAGACATCGTTATGAATTTAACAGCATGTATCTCGATGATTTTGTTAACCACGGAATGATACCAACGGGAACAAATCCGGACACGGAACTTGTTGAAATTATTGAAATTCCGAACCATAAATGGTTTATCGGCGTACAATTTCATCCGGAATATCAAAGTACAGTCATTAATCCACACCCCATATTTACTGAATTTGTTAAAGCAACACTCTCATAATTTGAATTTTTGTTATGGATAGAAATAGTATAATCGGTTTACTTCTTATTGGTGCAATTTTAGTTGGATACACCATCTTTTCAACGCCAAATGCAGAAGAACGTGCAGAGTTAGAACGAAAACGGGACTCCATCATTCAGGCTGAACTCGTAAAAGATTCGCTTGCAAGCATAGAACTTGAAAATGCCCGCAAAGCGCAGCAAGACGAACAAATGTCTGACAGTCTGACAAACAATCAAAATGCAGACTATCAAGATGCAGAAACTTTAAAACGCTTACAGGATTCGATACAAGCAATTGAGCAAAAGCAAAAGTATGGCGTGCTTGCAGATGCTGCTACCGGTGATAATCGCATTATCCGCTTAGAAAATGACAAAATGGTTGTCAGTTTCAGTTCTAAAGGCGGAAAAGTGTATGCCGTTGAGCTGAAAAACTACAAAACACATGATGGTGAACCGCTTTACTTATTTCAAGGAGATTCTGCCATTAATTTTGGATATGAAATGCTCTTGGACAATCGTGCAGTGAACACCAACGACATGTATTTCAAGTACATGGGAGACAGAGAACAAATCACTGTCAATGAAAATGATTCCGCCAGTGTCGCATTCCGCTTATATGCAGGAGAATACAGCTATATCGAATATGTTTATCAACTTTCGGATAACGATTGGATGTTGGATTATGATGTCAACCTTGTGAACATGAATGATATATTGGCACAAAATGTCAATTTCATTCGCTTAAATTGGTCGGCCAGACTTCCGCAGCTTGAAAAAGGCAGAAAGTGGGAAACTCAAAACACCACCGTTCAATACCGTTTTGATAACGGAGACATTGAAAAACTCAGCGAACGAAAAGATGAAGACGAAGCCAGCTCGGCAGGAAATGTCAATTGGGTTGCATTTAAACAGCAATTCTTTTCAAGCTTTTTAATAAACGATAGCAATTTTGAAGAACCTGTTTTCAGTGCTAAAACCATGGAAACCGGTCCTTACATTCAAGAATTACATGCAGAACTGACACTGCCATACATGCATGAAGCGCAAAAAACTTACGACATGCAGTTCTATTTCGGTCCGAATAAATATTCCACACTGAAATCGTATGACCGAGACATGGAAGAAGTGATTCCGCTCGGCAAATCGGTTTTCGGTTGGGTGAATCGTTTCGTTGTAATACCTTTGTTTAACTGGTTAGGTAACTGGATTAACAATTACGGAATTATCATTTTGATTATGACAATTCTAATTAAACTTGTACTTTTCCCCTTAACATATAAGTCCTACCTGTCCACCGCAAAAATGCGTGTGTTAAAGCCACAGATAGAGGAACTATCTAAAAAATATCCGAAAGGAAAAGAAGCTGAGAAACAAAAGGCAACCATGGCCTTGTACAAAAAAGCAGGAGCAAGCCCGATGGGAGGATGTCTGCCGATGTTACTCCAAATGCCAGTCTTGATTGCATTATTCCGCTTTTTCCCTGCATCCATTGAGTTGAGACAGCAATCATTCCTTTGGGCAAATGATTTATCAAGTTATGACTCCATTTTAGATTTACCTTTCGAAATCCCGATGTACGGTGACCATGTGAGTTTATTTACTTTACTGATGGCGGTTTCCATGATTATCTCAACAAAACTCAGTAACGCAAATCAGGCATCCGGGCCAAATCAGGCGACCATGAAAATGATGATGTGGTTTATGCCGGTTATGCTGCTGGTTATCTTTAATGGATATGCATCCGGATTAAGTTATTACTATTTCCTCGCCAACTTAATTACCATCGCACAAACATTTATTATCCGAAAATACATTGTCAGCGAAGAAAAAGTACTTGCGAAACTCGAAGCGAATAAGAAAAAGCCGGCGAAGCCAAAATCCAAATGGCAAAAACGCCTTGAAGAGTCAGCAAAACATCGTGGATATAACCCAAAACAAAAAAAATAATTCTGCATATGCTTGCAGTCAACAATTTGACAATACGATTTGCCGGAGAAGCGATTTTTTCCGGCATTTCATTTATGATTAAACCCAAAGATCGTATCGGCTTAACCGGAAAAAACGGGGCGGGTAAAACCAGCCTACTAAAAATTCTTAACGGAGAGCTTGAAGCATCTGAAGGCGAAGTTTCAAAACCCGGTGATTGCAGCATTGCTTATCTGCCGCAGCATATTCTTTTTGAAGATACCGGACATTCTGTACTTGAAGAGGCACGCTCTGCTTTTCCTGAAATAGTGGCAATCGACGCTTCCATTGAAAAACTCACAGAGTCGCTGAATTCACGGGAAGATTACGAATCAGAAGCTTATCAAAAAATCATCCAATCGGTGTCTGAATTATCAGAACGCCGTGCACTTTTAAATGCAGACAGTCTTGAGGGCCAAATTGAAAAAACCATGCGCGGACTGGGTTTTCGTACCGACGACATGCAGCGAAATACGGCTGAATTCAGTGGCGGATGGAGAATGCGCATAGAGTTGGCAAAACTACTGCTTAGCCAACCCAATGTGTTAATGCTTGATGAACCAACGAACCACTTGGATATTGAATCCATTCAATGGCTTGAGGATTTTTTGATTAATTATCAGGGTGCAATTATTTTAATTTCGCATGACAGACTATTTTTGGACCACGTGACAAAACGTACGGTTGAACTTGAATTGGGAAATTTATATGATTATCCTGCAAGTTATACAAAATACGAAACAATGCGCGAGGAAAGACTCGCCATGCAAAAAGCAGCACTTGATAATCAGCAAAAGAAAATTGCCGACACAGAACGCTTTGTTGAAAAATTCAGATACAAAGCAACCAAAGCAAAGCAAGTGCAATCGCGGGTAAAACAATTGGAGCGAACAGAAAAAATTGAAATTGAAGTTACCGATAGTTCCAAAATACACTTTCGCTTCCCTCCTGCTCCACGCTCAGGAAGTATTGTGATAGAAACCAAGCATTTGTCAAAATCCTACGGCGAGTTGCAAGTATTAAAAAATGTGAATTTTATTTTGGAGCGCGGCGATAAAGTTGCTTTTGTGGGACGAAACGGCGAAGGGAAAACTACCTTGTCGCGAATTATCATGAAACAATTGGCATTTGAAAGCGGAGAACTGATTCAAGGGCATAATCTCAGCATCGGATATTATGCGCAAAATCAGGACGAAATGCTGGACAACAATAAAACCGTGTTTCAAACGCTGGATGATGAAGCCGTCGGCGATGTACGTAAAAACTTACGCGGAATTCTCGGAGCCTTCATGTTTTCCGGTGATGATATTGACAAGAAAGTTTCTATTTTATCGGGAGGCGAACGCAGCCGTCTGGCATTAGCGAAATTATTATTAAAACCACATAATCTACTAGTGCTTGATGAACCGACAAATCATCTTGATATTCGCTCAAAAGACGTGCTTAAACAAGCACTCCTGGAATATGACGGCAGTTTAATCATTGTTTCGCACGACAGGTATTTTCTCGACGGCCTGGCAGATATTGTTTATGAATTTAAGCAGAAAAATATCACGCAGCATCTCGGTGGGATCAGCGCATTTATTAAGAGACGACGCATTGAAAACCTCCAAAGCCTGAATGCGGCAAAACAAGTCAAACAGGCACAGAAATCTGCTTCATCCGGCAGCGGAAAACAGGATTACCAAGCACGAAAAGCCAAAGAAAAGCAAGGCCGTAAACTGCAACGCCGTGTTGACAATGCAGAACAAGAAATTGAAACACTTGAGCAGGCAATTGCCGAATTAGAAACGCTTATGGCGAAGCCCGAAAATGCAAATCAGGAACATTTTGATAAATACCATAACTTAAGCCACAAGCTGAATAAAGCGATGGAAGCATGGGGTAAATATCAACAAGCCTTGGATAAATTTGACAATGAAAACAAATAGCAGCAGAAACTCAATGCTAAATTTAAAAATGTCAAGAAAATTAATTTGCTTTAGAAAGTGACATGTTTTTTTACAGATTTTTTTATCTTTGAGAAAAAACATATGAAAACACAAATTTTAATCTTAGCAGCTGTTATTTTCAGCCTTTTCTCCTGTCAAAATCAGGAAACTAATCAAACAAACGTTAATGATGAAGCAGAAAGCACATCAGAAGTTAGCGAAAAGTCGAAGCAATCCGATAAACAGGTCGCTAAAACGGAAAAAAACAGTAATTATATCATTGCTGAAGGGAAAGTCGGACACCTAAATATTGAGACGGATGAAATTCGTTTGAACCCCGGTGAAAAACTGATTCATGAAACCCGAATGATGTCTGAGGAAGGCATGGATTTCGAAGCAGAGTTTGATCACATTTTAAACCAAGATAATGATACATTAATCACAATTGACAATTATGGGTATTGGATTTTCTCACCGAAATATCATACAGAAAGTGGCTTGCATGTCAATAAAAGCATGGCTGATTTTTATGGGCTATATGCAGATGCAAAGCTTTTTTACTCTTATGTAAGCGGCATATTTTGGATGGCATCAGAAAGCCTTGAAGGCGTTGAGTTTGCGATAGAAAATTCTGCTTATAAAGGCGAATCTGACTGGTTAATGGAATCAGATTTAGTTGAAGTTGAACCTCAGCACATGGATGAATCTGCCAAAATCACAAAAATCCGCGTTTATTGATTGAGTTAGTCATACAAGGAGTTTTTCGGCAGGAGTACCGTTTCGGCTTCAACGGAAAAGAGAAGGATACGGAATGGACTGGACAACAGGGAAGCCATTTAGACTTTGGTGCAAGGATTTATGATAGCAGGATTGGTCGTTGGACTGCATTAGACCCAAAAATGATAGAAATGCCTTATTCTTCTCCATACTGTTATAGTTTCAACAATCCTATATTGTTTGTTGATCCTGATGGGGAAAAGCCACAAGTGACAGTTAATAAATCAGAAGATGGTAAAACAATTGATATAAATATCACAAATAAGTTTTATATTATTAAGAAAAGTCAAGATATATCCAATGTTGATGAAACAGCTTTAAATAAATACCTCACAGGGGGGAGTTATGAAGTAGATGGTGTCACTTACAATGTAAATATAACTAATGAAGTTATATATAAAGACAAGAAGTCAGGTGCAAGAAAAGCAATAAAGTCTGATAATATGGTTGGTGTTATCGTTGACTTAGGAGCTGCCCGAAAGAATGATGACATTGGCAACAATTCATATCATACTCAAGGGCGATTTGATAGAATACATATGGAGGATTACAAGGACTTAGAAAGAGTATTAGCTCATGAAGGGGGGCATGATATGGGGTTTGCCGACAAGTACATTAATACAAATGATGGTACTTATATCATGCTTAATTTTATTAATGCATTAATGGGAGGTCATGAGCAATTAAGTGGATATGAAATTCAACTTATTGGTAGTGATGTTATGAACCAAGTAGGAAATCTTGAAAATGGACAAACTAAAGCATTACCTAAAGGTAGTTATGCTGTCGATACAGAAGCAGATATGGCTCCATATGGCGAAACTGTTTCTGGAGTTCCATTCGAAGATACAAATAAAGATCCAAAAGATATTAAAGTAACAACATCAGGAGGTACGCCAGATGGGAAGATTGAAAAAGATTAGTATCCTTATTTATAGTTTTTTTGTATTTGTTAATATTGCGAACTCTCAAACTATAATTAATGAAGGGAAAAATGGTGAGTATTATCTAAGTGATAGTACGGTTAATTTCAACAAAAAGAGAAACGGGAGCAAAGACGGGTGGTGGAAATTCAACTACTTTTTTGGCGGTGTAAAAGAGGTTGCCTTTTATGATAATGGTAAAAAAAATGGAAAATCAATTACTTTCTATAGAAACGGCGATTTAAAAAGTGTTGGACTGTACAATGATGGTAAAAAAGATGGAGTATTTATCTTTTATGACAAGAGATCGGTTTTCCCTTTTAGAAATAAAGTAAAAACTGATGTTAAATTTGTGAGATATTTGTTTTTGAAAGGAGAAAATATTGGGAAGCTTCCTCCAGAGGGACATCAAAAATTTTAGCTTGTTAGGGGTAATGCGGTAATGCTTCAAAAAAGTTGGTGGAGTAAAACACAGTTAAAAAGTAGAAAGTTAAAATATTGGGCGGCTTCGCACGCCTTACTTTTTGCACCACTTCAAAAACTTATCAAGAAGAAAGTTTGCAGAATGTCAGTTTTGTGCATACAGGAAAGACAGTTTGAGTTTGAGAGTGAGAAATGAGATTGCCAGCCTTGTGCTATCATTGGAAATAGTTTTCAACACCCACCCACCAGCCATATTCAAGGGATTGGGAAGGGAGTTTTTAGGGGGTTTTTGTCGGTGGTTTTTTAGCTTGTTTTTTGAGTTTAGTTTTTACGTTTTTGGGGGGGATTTTTAGCGTTTTATTATTTCATTTTTGCCTTAATTTGTCGGTATTGGGGTTCTATGTTTTTATCCTTTTTAAAATGTGATTTTTAGCGTTTTTTTTTGTTTAATTTGGCATTGTTTTAGCCGGCAAAGCAAGGGCAGGAACAAAATACCTGCTTAGGCTGCGAAGCTGGTATAAGCCTTTGCTTGATGGTGGTAATGCTTCAAAAAATTTGGTGGAGTAAAATTCAATATTTAAATTATTGAAAATCAATAATCGCAAAAAATAAAACGATCAAAGTTTGGGTGCCCATTTGCACATCTTTACTATTTTTATGGCTTTAAAACGGCTAAAATCAGTTAAAAGTTGAAAGTGGGAAAGAGATTGGTAACGAATTAAAAGAAAACAAAACACAAGATGTGAAAGTTAAAATAAGAGAAAGGAAGCAAATAAGAAGAGATTTGATTAATGAGGCAAAAACAAACAAATAGGGTTATTCTCTTAATTTTCATATTATAGTTTTTATTTTATTGCTAGGAAATTTTATAGAATGATAGTATATT
>JAQIBY010000063.1 GCA_027858835.1 Bacteroidales bacterium
ATCTTCATCCGTTTTGAAGTGTTCAGCAAACTCTATAAGGTTTTGACCTTTGAATATTTCCATATTTTCTTTTATTTACAATGCCTCAAAGATATGAAATTAAATGATGACCTCAAAAAATCTTTATGTCAAAGCGACATACCGCTATTTTATGAGAAATTTCGCTGATTTTAATCCGCTTGATCTCGACCCGATAAAGAAACCTGAAAACTTTGACGAGAATGGTATGCCAAGACAATCATGGGAATTGCCTGATTATGGACTGCTTGACCTTCATGCGGGTTACGGACGTAAAGTTGGAAAAGTGTATGTGAAATTTAGTCTTGGAGTCCTTAATGCATTGAATGGAATGTATATTTCTGATGCGACAAATAATGACTCATATAACGAATATTATTATGACGATTTTGATGCTAAATCAGCATCTGTCTTTTTTGGTATGGGACGACGTTATAATGCATCTTTGAAAGTAACTTTTTAATAACTAAATATAATGAAAATGAAAACAATTTTACTTAGTTTGGCTATGTTATTTGCTCTTAGCCTGAGCGCGCAGACTCCTGCAACTATTTACGAAATTCAAGGACAAGCTGATGCTTCTCCATATGAAAATCAGATTGTAATTACATCTGGACTGGTTACATCATTAATTAGAGACTACGGTTTCTTCCTCCAAGATGGTGATGGACCATGGAGTGGTGTTTATGTTTTTTATGATGATGCTGACTTTAATGCAGGTCTAAATCTTGGTGATGAAGTTCAAATCACAGGTAAAGTTAATGAGTATTTCGAGAAAACCGAAATTACAGAGCTTGTTTTAGCAGAAGTTATTTCTACAGGTAATGCTGTGCCTACTCCAATTAGTTTATCAACAGTTAACGTTCCGGAAGAACAATATGAAGGTGTTTTAGTAAGCGTTTCAAATGCTGTTGTGACTGATACTACTTTAGGTTATGGTGAGATTCTCGTTAACGATGGCTCAGGTGCTTGCCGTGTTGATGATAAATTGTACAGCTACTGGAATGATATGACTCCTTATCCTGATTCAACCTATCAATTGAACGGTATTGTTGATTATTCTTACGATACATACAAAATTCTCCCTCGTGATGCTGGTGATTTTGTAAAAGGTCTTGCAAGTATTGCAAATAATAATATCTCAGGTTTGGAAGTATATCCTAACCCAGTAAGCAACGGAAATGTGTATTTGAATGCTGACAGTCGTTTGGAATCAGTGACTGTATTCAACGTGATTGGACAAGCAGTTTATTCTGAGGCAGAATTGAATTCTACTCAAGTTTCTATGAATCTTAATATGCTTAACGATGGCGTTTACATTCTTCGCATTGAAACTGTGAAAGGTGAAACTGCTACTCGCAGAATTATGATTGACTAACTCAATCGTCAAAATATTGAAAAGCAGGAATGAAAGTTCCTGCTTTTTTTATGGCTGTAATTGGTATGGATTTCAGGATATTTTATTCTTTTAAAGTTAGCAAATCAAGCTTATATAGACCCTGCAAAATCCCATTTCAATAGAAATTTCTGATACTGCTTTTAGTATTGCTGCCTCTGGATTTTCTGTTTGTTTATTTTAATCATAAAGTTAATAGGTTTAACCAACTGGTTGAAGATGGAAGATATTATTGTAAATCCAAAAATTATTTAATTTATTGGTGTTATGTATGGGAATTGTGTAATGTTTGTAATTTGTGATTGTATAGGAAGGTTAAAAGACGTAAAATAACTAAGAAAATTGTTGTGTTAAATATGTTTTAAAAAAAAACATGTGAAAAATTTATATAATTAAAGAAAGAAATTATATTTGTAGTAAAAAATGTTAATTGAAAGATTGGTTTTGAAGTTGGAAATGTTGAAAGGAGGTGTATATCAGATTGGTGATAAAATTTGTAGAGTATCATACGACTATTATTTTGAAATAGAAAATGGAAATGAAGCACGCATCAGTGAGATTACTAATGCATCCCAATTAATAAATGACAGGGAGGTTAAATCAAACATGACGCATGTAGAAACACGCGATTATTATCATGGATATAGAACTGTATATTTTGCTAGTAATAAACGAATGGTGGGTAGATTAAGAGTTAATGATATCGGTGGTAGTACATGGTATTTTATTACGAACAGTTCACAAAAAAAGATACTCGGAGTCTGGGTTGGAAATAAATTCATGCGATTGAGAGTCCGTTGGGATGCTGGATATTATAGAGATCCGGGGAGTTCTACTCCAAATAGTAACATTTCAATAAGTGCTTGGGATTCAGGATATGAAAGTAAGCAAAATATAGAATATGCATATTGTATATCTTTTTCTCCTGTAATAGCCAGCTATAGTGCTTGCCATGTGTATTTTTGGGTTGAGGAGGGGTCATATAAATATAATGATTTTCCAAATGGTTTTTTAAATTATTAGTATAAATATTTAGTGGTTACTTGGAATACCAAGTAACCACTAAATTAAATTGTGAATTTATGGGACGAGAGCTATTATTTTTGCTAATGTTTATTTTATTTGTTACGGCAGCCAGTGCCCAAGTTAGTGATAGTTTACGTGTTGAAAATAAACAATACATAGGTGTACAAGCAAACCCATATGTGTTAATTGGAAAAGGCTTTGATTGGGATGAACTTCATGCATATGCATATGCTATACGGTATGGATACTCAATAAATAATAAACTGACGATAGGTTTTGAGTTTTCAGGGTTTAAACAAACGTTTTGGCAATATAAATATGTTTATTCTGCTAATACAACTTTACAAGGAGGTGTTTTCGCTAGGTATGTGATTGCTGATTTTAAAAATTTCGATCCATTTGCTGAATTGAGTTTGTATTATAGAGATCAAGATGTATGGTGGCAATTGGTACATCAGAATGAAAAAACTTTTGATAATCAAAATAGTGTAAGCGGTTATGTTGCCATTGGGGGAAGTTGGCGATTATTTACAGATCGGCTCAGTTTAGATGTTATGTATAAACTATCCAATAAGCAATTCGTCAATGCGAGAAATCATGTCATGACATATCGATTAAAATTTCATTTTTAGTTATGCGACACCGTAAAATTATTTTTTTCTTCATGGTCATTTTATTGTTTTCTTGTGAGAAAACCTTGGAATTTGATTTTCCGGAATCGGAATCGGTTCCTGTTGTGAATGCATTGTTTTCTGATGTCGATGGCATGAAGTTGAGTTTGACACAGTCATATGGAATGAATAATTTGCATATCGATTATAAATTATTGGATGCGCATGTTGTCCTTTTGGAAAATGATGTTTTTGTTGATACTTTGGTAAAAGATACAAGCTATTACATGTCTAATCATACACTATTGGCAGGAAATGATTATTCAATAATTGCTGATTGTGATGACTTTGGTGAAATAAGGGTTGACAATTCCATTCCAGAGAAATCTATCATTCTTTCTGCTGAAATTATAGATTCTGTTTTTATAGAGCTTGATGGGAGTGTGATATTTCAATTAGTGCTTGAATTTGAAGACAATCCATTGACTGATGATTATTACGAGTTGATGCTTTTCACAAAGTCTTATTCAGATAACAATGGAATGATTGATGAGAACATTTGGACAGCTACGCTTTGTGAAGAAAATGATCCCGTATTATTAAATGAAAATCTTTTAGAATTTGAAACTCATGTTATTCCTTTTAGTGATGAACTTTTGACAAGAGACAATAACGCATTGTTAAACGTGAATTTCGCCCCACCTGTAATTAATCAAATATTAGATTTTCAGTTATTTATTGTTTTTAGGCATGTTTCATACGATTATTACATGTATAAAAAGCAGGCAATTAAGCACTTTGCAAATCAGAATAGCGATATAATTGATGGTATGGGACAAGCCGTGCAAATGTATTCTAATGTTGAGGATGGATTAGGCATTTTTGCAGGGTTTTCACAAATTATGGATTCCTCATTATACTGGGAGAAGTAGAATGGATAAACTAAAACACATTATGTGCTTTATTATGCTTCTTATTCCTTTTTTAGGAGTTGGACAGAAGAACATAATTAGTGGATATGTTAGCGATAAGACTACAGGAGAAAAACTCATTTATTCAAATGTATTTGTTGTAGGGGAGAACATGGGTACTTCTACCAACGAATATGGATATTTCAATTTAATATTAAGCGAAAAAGATAGTTTAAATATTGTGTTTTCTCACATAGGTTATCAATCTGATACGATTAGGCTCATTGCAATTGAGAATCTTGTGCTTGATGTTCAGCTTGTTTCAGGTACTATGTTGGAAGAAGTCCTTGTGACAGCGAATAGTGAAATGCCAATTAACAAACGAATAGAAACAGGGATTGTACACATCCCAACAGCTCAGATACGAAAATTGCCAGCGCTCGGAGGTGAATCCGATTTGTTAAAGGTTATTCAGTTAATGCCTGGTGTACAGTCTGGTAGTGAAGGAAAGTCTGGAATGTATGTGAGGGGAGGAACTCCAGATCAAAACTTAATATTACTTGATGGGACACCATTGTATTATGTCAATCATCTTGGTGGGTTTGTTTCTGCCTTCAATTCTGACGCTATTAATCAGGCAAAGATGACTAAAGGAGGATTTCCTGCTTCATTTGGTGGGCGACTTTCATCCGTTTTGGATGTTCGAATGAAAGATGGAAATCTGAATGAATTTCATGGCAATGGAATGTTGGGTATGGTTACATCTAAGCTTGCTTTGGAAGGTCCAATAAAAAAAGGAAAATCATCATATCTCGTTTCTTATCGTAGGTTTTTGTATGATTTATTTTTAAAGCCTTTAACTAAAAAAGTGATGGATAATCAACAACTTGGCTATCACTTTTACGATTTTAACACAAAAATAAATTATCAATTTTCAGAAAAAGATCAGTTGTATTTAAGTCTTTATGCTGGTAGAGATAAAATTGCAATAACTCAATATCCAGACACAGAACAGGAAGTTGATTATACGAATAGTTGGGGAAATAATCTTGCTGCTTTGAGATGGAATCATGTTTTCACACCAAAGCTTTTTTCAAATTTCCAATTTGCATACACTCGATATAATTATAATGTTGGAATTGGACGTAATATAGCGAATGATAATACTGATGGTTTTTATTATAACTATAATTCAGGAATTGAAGATTTATCATTAAGTGCAAATTTCAGTTATAAACTTTCCCAAAAGTATAGTTTGAAATATGGAGTTTTTTCTATAAGGCATTTGTTGACGCCAAGTGTTGTGAGTCAGTCCATTCAAGGAAATTTCATTTCGTTGGATGGTGACAAAATTGTTGCTTGGGATAATGCATTTTATGTCGAAAACCAGATTCGGCTTTTTGATTTTTTAACGGGAAATATTGGATTGAGGTATTCAAATTATTTTGTGCAAGAAAATAGTTATCATTATATTGAACCTCGTTTGTTGTTTTCAATTAATGCCTGGGAAAATTCTGCACTTAGATTGGCATATGATAAAATGCATCAGAATGTACATTTGTTATCTTCAAATGGTGTTGGGATTCCTGTTGATATTTGGTTTCCTGCTACTTCTAAATTGGTTCCCGAAACTTCTGGTCAAGTATCTGCTGCTTTTGTTCGTAGTTTGCAAAAGGATAAAATTGAAATAACTGCTGAAGCCTTTTATCGTGAAATGAATCATTTGATTGAATATAAAGAAGGGTATAGTCATTTGTCTAACATGCAAAATTGGGAGCAAAATATAGAATCGAATGGGGAAGGAACTGCTTATGGTGTTGAATTTCTTATACATAAAAAACATGGCAGATTAAACGGGTGGCTTGCCTATACTTGGTCTAAAAACATGCGACAATTTGAGACTATTAATTTTGGAAAACAATATCCTTATAAATATGACAGAAGGCATGATTTTAGTTTGGTGCTAAATTACCAAATTAATGAAGAAATCACCCTTTCTGCCAATTGGGTTTATGGTACAGGAAATGCCTTTACACCTCCATCTGGGATGTATTATACTCCTTTAGATGCTAATTTCTTATCGGAAAGCTCTATTGCAGGTGAAGAACCATTCTACAACGCTCAAGCATATATATATGCAGATAGAAATTCAAGTCGAATGAGAGATTATCATAGATTGGATGTTTCGGCACAGTTTAGGAAAGAAAAAAAATGGGGTGTGCGTACATGGACAGTCGGGATTTATAATTTTTACAATCGAAAAAATCCATATTATTATAATATCATTTCCGAACCTGAACTTGATATTTATGGAAGAGAAATTGAGGGAACAAATAAAATGAAAATTGAACAAAAAAGTTTGTTTCCATTCATTCCATCTGTTAGTTATAATTTTTCATTTTAACTGATATTGATTTATTGATTTTGATAAAATCCATCAAATTCACCCAAATGTTACCTATGTAACACAATTCGGTATTTAAATGCTTTAATATTGCAGTAGAAATTAGAAGGAGTATTAACATTTAAAACCGAATAATTATGAGCATGTTTTGTTATCAATGTCAAGAAACAGCCAAGGGAACAGGTTGTACGATCGCAGGTGTCTGCGGAAAAAAAGACGATCTTGCCAATATGCAGGATTTATTGATTTTTGTCTCTAAAGGGGTGTCAATTTTAGCATCAAAAGCCCGTGAAAATGGGATGAAAACCGAGGCTGCAGATAAATTTGTATTTGAAGCACTGTTTACCACAATCACAAATGCCAATTTTGATAAAGATGCAATTATTGCAAAAATTAAGGAAGGCTTTGAAGTGCGTGAGGCATTGAAATTGCAATTGGAAAAAGCCGGTGTAGAACTCAATGGTTTGCATTCATCGACAAGCTGGGATAGCACTGATGAAGCAGAAATGGAGCGTAAATCGAATTTAGTTGGTGTTTTGGAAACCGGAAATGAAGATGTGCGTTCATTGCGTGAGTTGTTAACTTATGGTGTTAAAGGAATGGCTGCTTATGCTGAGCACGCTTACAATTTGGGACAAACCAATGATGATATTTTTGCATTTATTCACAAAGCATTACGTGCGACAACAGAGGAGCATAGTGTGGATGAATTAGTTGCCATGGTATTGGAATGCGGAAAATTCGGCGTGGATGTTATGGCCTTACTCGACAAAGCGAATACAGAAGCTTATGGCAATCCCGAAATCACGGAAGTAAATATTGGTGTGAGAAACAATCCGGCAATTTTAATTTCAGGTCATGATTTGAAAGATTTAGAAGAGCTTTTAATTCAAACTGATGGAACTGGTGTGGATGTTTACACTCACAGTGAAATGCTTCCTGGACATTATTATCCAGCATTTAAAAAGTATGAGCACTTTGTGGGTAATTACGGAAATGCATGGTGGAAACAAAAAGAGGAATTTGAGAGTTTCAATGGTCCGATTCTTTTCACAACAAACTGTATTGTGCCTCCAATGAAAAACGCGGCATACAAAGATAAAATCTATACTACCGGCTCATCGGGTTTGACAGGAGCTAAACATATACCGGCTCGTGAAGATGGTAAAACGAAAGATTTTTCTGAAATTATTGAGCATGCAAAACAATGTCAGCCACCGGTAGAAATTGAAACCGGAAGTATTGTTGGTGGTTTTGCACATAATCAGGTGATTGCACTTGCAGACAAAGTTGTTGATGCTGTGAAATCTGGAGCAATTAAAAAATTCTTTGTAATGGCAGGTTGTGATGGTCGAATGAAAGATCGTGATTACTACACAGACTTTGCTGACCAATTGCCAAAAGATACGGTTATTTTAACCGCAGGATGTGCAAAATATCGTTATAATAAATTGCCATTGGGCGATATTGGCGGAATTCCAAGAGTTTTGGATGCTGGTCAGTGTAACGATTCCTATTCACTTGCTGTGATTGCATTGAAATTGAAAGAAGTATTTGAGTTGAATGATATCAATGACTTGCCGATTGCATACAATATTGCATGGTATGAGCAAAAAGCGGTAATTGTATTGCTTGCATTGCTTTCCCTCGGCGTGAAAGATATTCATTTAGGTCCGACATTGCCTGCATTCTTGTCACCAAATGTGGCAAATGTTCTCGTGGAGAATTTTGGAATTGCTCCAATTGGCGAAGTTGAAAGTGATATTGAAATGTTTATGAACGCGTAACAGGGGCCAAGAGTTAAGTTATAGGAGTTAGGAGGTTAGGAAGTTAATAGGTTGTTTCAATCTCAAATTTCTAACCTCCAACCCTTGTCCGCCCCCCGGCGGATCAAATTCCCTGAGTGTCATTTTTCAGGAGTGAGCGAACTGGAAAATGCAACACGAAGCAATCCCGATGCATATCGGGGCCTAAAACCATAATATTATGAAAATTACACATCCAAAAAACACTGAAATTAAAGAGAATCCGCATAAAGCGGATGTCCGATTATTATTAAATTCTGATGAGTTTCAGGCCTTACACCTGCACATGACTCCCGGACAGAATTTGAAACCACATACCACACCGACAGAAGCCTTTTTTTACATCATTGAAGGACAGCCGGAGGTGGAAATTTTAGATGAGCGGCAAGTGGTTGAAGCCGGTTCATTGGTGCATTGTCCTGCAGGTAGTCTGCATTGTATTTACAATACGGGTGAGTTGGAAGCAAGAATACTTGTTGTAAAACGGAAATAACACAACTCTTGCCTGTGGTGTAGCTGAATTTGAGATATTGTGTGCAAAGTTGCAGCTGTGCCTATGATCCTTTCTCCGGGTGCTAAGTCACAGCATCTCGAGCTGATTCGCTTCCGCCGGGGCGCAAAAACACCTCCAGACGAAAACATTACCTTCTAATTTACCTGATCATCAATAAGAGACTGATCATCTAACAAATCCTGGAGTGTTTTTGATGCGAAGTATTTGATAACAAGGTTATTTAAACCACCCCAAAAACCTTTTGCAGCACAATGATGACTCCTGCTGCATTTCACTGCATCAGACATACAGTCAATAACACAAATCCCAGGTTCAAAGGCATTATGAATATCAAGGATACTTATATTTTCAGGTTCCCGTGTTAATTTATATCCGCTCTTTCTGCCACTGGTATTACTAATGAGTCTGGCCACTTTTAAGCTGTGAATTATATGATCTAGGTATTTAACAGACAAATCCTGATTTATTGCAATATCCTTCTGAAAAACACCAATATCTTCGGACTGGTTTAAAGCAATTTCAAGCATTGCTCTGATTCCATATCTAACTTTTGTACTAAATTTCACTTTATTATTAAACTTATATTTTCTTGATCAATATTCATTCCAAAATTAATAATTATTTTTGGATCTACCTTGATTAGGCCTGCAAGTTTTTCAGGAGCTTCCAATCCAAATGCCCCGAGGTTGATTGTTTCAATTCCTTCAAGATTCCAGCCGGTGAGCTCATTACCATAGCACTGTACTTTAAATTCCACAAGTTTTGTAACACCCACAATGGTGACAAATATTTCAATTGATGAATCATTCCCTTCCAGAACGTTAAGTATTTTGCCTGAATCCAAAGAAAGCCTGACATAGGGAAACTGATCCAGCTTGAGCAATTCATAAAAATCTTTTTCCAACACCCTGTTATCTGCTTTAATACAAGTAACAGGCACTAGCACCTCAATACTTTCCTCCTGATCTCCGGTCTGAAAAATCAATTTTTCAGGATCATCACTGACTTTTTGCTCAGGGGTATAATATAATTGAAAATCGCTGACATTCGTTTTTCCTATAATCCGGAGGTAGTCAAGCGAAACATGCCTTACCGGCTCAGGTATAAAAGCAAGTACACAGGTACAGATTGTCATCGAACAAATGAAAACCCCAAACCTGTGTACTGTACTTCTCATTACATTTTGTTTAAAAGGATATTGCAGCTTCAAACATAACACCATCAAAACCGGCATCACTGCCATATTCAGAAAAATTGTTGTATGTCTGCTGAACGTATTCAAGTTTCAATTTGACATTATTTGTCATATACCACCCTGCAATTGCCTGATATCTGTCAACTGACATATCATCAGAATTTGATACTGTGTTGTATCGTCCTCCGGCAAAAAATTGTTCATCTTTCCCGAAACGATATAACCCTTCTATTGCAATCTGATTGAATTGATACTCACTTCCACCAAATGCAGACGTACCTGAGCTTGTTTCATAAGTAGCAAACAATTCTATTCCCTTGTACTTTGTGAAAAGATTTGCCATGTATGCATGGTTCTTATCTGTAAAACCGGGGGTCCATCTGCCAGACATATGTCCTGAAGAAGGATCCACATCATCTGAAGAAAAGTTTTGTTTATTCATTATAAGGTAATATCTGGAGCCCGTACGGTCTCCGTAATATAATGATCCAAAGTGATGGTTATTACTCAAAAATGCAGACAAAGTAGCTCTTAACCTGAAATCAGTAAAAAGTTCTTTATCGTATCCTGCTTTAAAATGGTAAGCTAGCTCGTCACCAATATTATAAGGCGTGTAGTCGTTGGTATAACCACTGTAACCTACTAGTGCTGGCTTTAAAGAGCCTGTATTTACACCCGCCATAACCAGCAGGCCTTCATGCCTGAACATTGCTTCAAAAGCCGGGGCTGTAGTAAAAGCATCCATGATGTAGTTTCCGACAAAGGGATTGTTAATAACATTACCATTGTCAGAACGACGATAATGAGCATCGCCATAATCTAATTCCATGACACCGGCTTTAAAAGTCAGTTTATCCATCGCTTTGTTTACGATTTCCGAATTGAAAAACTGCATCTCATCGATGATTAGATAACCTCCCTTAACCCATGCTTCTACATGATGCCGTGACGAAAGATACGTTGTCAGATTTACTTCAATTCCTGGAGCTAAATCTGCTCCAACAATGAGGTTCGCTGTCGGTAGATTGATTCCATTACCGAGAGGTATTAAAGCGCTGTCGGCATGATGATTCAATGCCTGAAACTGCAACGAAAAATCTGCACCTAAACGCACGTCAACCTTGTTAAAATCTTCTCCATCCTTTTGAGGGGCTTCAAAGTCCTGACTAAAAACAGCTCCTGAAATAAGGACTGTAAGCATAAATAAACCTAATTTTTTCATAACATTTTATTTTTTAGTTTTCTTTCTTTAGTGTTACTTTATAATTCAATACAAACAGATCATCAGTCTCAACCTTGCCAAGCAAAGCTTCAGGAGGTTCCACCCCATAATCTGTCATTTTTAATTTGATGCTTCCTTCGGCAGAAATCACACTGTTGTCTGCGGTCCTGAAACCCGTAAAAGGAAAAGTAACCTCACGTGTCACTCCTGCAATACTCAAATTACCCTTTATACTACCTGATAGTTTCCCCTTGCTGAAGTTAAGAGACTCTACTTTGGTCATCTCAAAAATAATCCAGGGATACTTCTCTGTCTTTAAAGCATCTGCAGCTTTCCGATTCATAATGTTTTTACTACTGGTGATATCAGAAGATTTCACCTTAATTTTCACAGATTTAAGGACAAGCTCGCCTTCCTGAGTCTTCAAATTAAAAAGTCCGGTGAAACTGGAAGCCCTCATATGCCAGTCATGCAAGGAGGAAGTTCCATTTAGACTGATGCTGCTTAAAGACTCATCCACCTGATAGTCCTGAGCAAAAAGACTGCTTCCTGAAAATATCAGGCTGCATGTCAGTGTAATAATTACTAAAATCTTTTTCATACTAATACTATTTATCCTATTGTTATAATAGGACAAATATATGTAAAAAAAGTTCATCTGAGAATGAAAATAATAACCATTACGGTTATTATTATACTTATTACATGTTTTTATTTGGTTTATTACACTATGTGTATGGTAAATCACAGGCAATATTTCAAATGTTCACATTTTAAAGTGGGTTTGACCGCTGCAAAGCATATTCATGCATTGATAATCTCAAACCTTCAACCTTCAAACCATAATATTATGAAAATTACACATCCAAAAAATAAATACAAAAATTAAAAATCCCACCTGTCAGGTCTGCCATTGACAACTGCAGTATGCTTTCTAATATGCAGTGCGTTGTTTCATTATTGACCTGACAGGTGGGGGAACGATGGAAAGTTGGAATATGGCGCCGAAAGTTGCAGCCCGGCGTAGGCAGCATAGCTTGTGCTCCAAAATACCGACTGAGTTTTGCACAGGATGCAGCGACCGGAAAATGGCGAAAGCCTTTATGTTGCTGCTTTGCAGGAGGAAAATGGCTGAAGCCGGAAGCTCGCATATCGTGCATTAACGAAGCGGTATTTTGGAGTACAACTATAAGCCGAAGACGGAAATTGCTGCCCCCCTAGATATTATTTGTTTCTTATTTTAAACGGGTTTTAATTGTTAAAATGTCATTCAAACATCTTGTTTCAATGCGTAGTTTTTCTTCTGAGATGTTTTCCCCCAAATAATCCCTATGACCAAAAATGCAGGAATGGAAACTGCTAGCCTTGCCAAGGTGAACGGTAAGCCCATGTACGAAATTTCAAAAATGTGCAGACTTTTATTTTTGTCCTTAAAGAAAGACAAAATTACTGCAAGAGCTGTGATAATCCAAAGTACATACGACATTGTATGAGGTATGACAAGCTGATTTTTATTTAAATTTCGATTCGGTTACAATTTCTTCAATGCCTCGATTTGCGATTCTAATAAGCGGATATTTTCTTCAGCATCTGCTTTTTTCTTTTGCTCCATGGCCACCACTTGTTCGGGGGCATTATTTACAAAGCGATCATTGCTGAGTTTTTTCATGATGGTTTTTAAAAACCCGCGATTGTATTCCAATTCTTTTTCCAGTTTAGCGATTTCTTCCTCAGTATCAATCAGATTTCCAAGCGGAACAAAATACTCATTGGTGTTCACAATGAAGGTGCCGGCACCCTCAATTTTTTCTGTGATATGCGATAAATCACTAATGTTGCAAAGTTTAATTACCAAAGGTTCAAATCGTGCATTGTAAGATTTTTCATGTGGAATGACACGAAGCTCCAAGGATTCTTTTTGTGGTAGATTTTTTTCTTTACGGATCGTGCGAATGTTGGAAATGACTTCTTTCGTGTATTCAAAATCTTTAAGCAAATCAGCATCTGCATTATTTACTTTCGGCCATTCTGAAATCATGATACAATCTTCATCTTTGCGTTCACGAATTAAATGCCAAATTTCTTCCGTAATAAAAGGTGTAAAAGGATGAAGTAGTTTCAACATGGCTTCAAAAAACTCAAGCGTTGCTTCGTAGGTTTTGGCGTCAATTGGTTTTTGATATGCCGGTTTAATACTTTCCAGATACCATGAGCTAAATTCATCCCAGAACAAACGATAAACAGTCATCAATGCTTCTGACAAACGGAAATCATCAAATTGTTGGTTGAGGTTTTTAATGGTCTCATTCAATTTATTACGGAACCATTCAATGGCAATTGCTGCTGATTTGGGTTGCTCAATCGTTGCATCAACATCCCATGTTTTTACTAACCTGAACGCATTCCAAACTTTATTACTGAAATTGCGACCTTGTTCAGGCAAGCTGTCTTCATACAACAAATCACCGCCGGCAGGTGAGCAAAGTAACATTCCCATCCGAACTCCGTCTGCACCGTATTTGTCGATTAAGTCAATCGGATTCGGACTGTTTCCAAGCGATTTTGACATTTTTCGACGTTTCTGATCGCGAACAATGCCGTGCAAATACACATTAGTAAATGGTTTTTCTCCGGTATATTCATAGCCGGCAATAATCATGCGTGCAACCCAAAAGAAAAGAATTTCAGGTGCAGTTATTAAATCGTTGGTCGGATAATAATATTTGAATTCCTTATTGTCGGGATTTTTAATTCCGTCAAAAACGGAAATTGGCCACAACCAGGAGCTAAACCAAGTGTCGAGTACATCTTCATCTTGACTAAGATCCGATGCGTTTAAATTTGCATTTTCGGTTTTTTCTATGGCAAGTTTTAGCGCTTCCGATTCAGTTTCTGCCACCACAAACTCGTTGCTGTTCGGCAGATACCATGCCGGAATCCGATGTCCCCACCACAATTGTCGGCTGATACACCAGTCGCGCACATTTTCCATCCAGTGGCGGTAAGTATTTTTAAATTTCGGAGGATAAAGTTTGATTTCATCGTTTTCCACTGCATCTAAGGCAGGTTTTGCCAGATTTTCCATTTTCAAAAACCACTGCATGGAAAGCTTTGGCTCAATCACTGAATTCGTACGCTCTGAACGTCCGACTTTATTGGTATAATCCTCAATTTTGAGCATATTGCCGGCTTCTTCCAGAGCTTTTACTGCGAGTTTTCTGGCTTCAAAACGATCAATGCCTACGAACAATTCTGCAGCTTCATTGAGTGTTCCGTCATCATTGAAAATATCAATGCTTTCAAGATTATGAGTGATTCCAATTTTGTAGTCATTCTCATCGTGAGCCGGAGTGATTTTCAAACAACCGGTTCCGAATTCCATGTCAACATATTCATCCTGAATAATTGGTACAACACGATTTACCATTGGTACAATGACTTTTTTACCATGTAAGTGAGTAAATCGCTCATCATTCGGATTAAGACAAACAGCGGTATCGCCCAAAATGGTTTCCGGACGCGTGGTTGCGATGGTCACAAATTCATTTTCAGAACCTTCAATTTGGTATTTTACGTAATACAGTTTTGATTGCTCCTCGGTGTGAATGACTTCCTCATCAGAAACAGCTGTTTTTGCTTGCGGATCCCAGTTTACCATGCGTACGCCACGGTAAATCAGTCCTTTTTCATGCAAATCAACAAAGGTTTTTATTACAGAATCGGAGCGAACTTCATCCATAGTAAATGCCGTTCTGTCCCAATCGCAGCTTGCTCCGAGTTTTTTTAATTGCTCCAGAATAATGCCGCCATGTTTTTCTTTCCATTCCCAGGCATGTTCCATAAACTCATCACGGGTCAAGCTGTTTTTATCAATGCCTTCGTCGCGGAGCTTGGTAACCACTTTTGCTTCTGTCGCAATGGATGCATGATCAGTACCCGGTATCCAAACCGCATTTTTTCCAAGCATACGCGCACGACGAACCAAAATATCCTGAATCGTATTATTCAGCATATGACCCATGTGTAAAACACCCGTTACATTTGGTGGCGGAATCACATTGACATAGGGTTCGCGCTCATCCGGTTCTGAATGGAAAAATCCATTGTCCATCCAGTATTTATACCATTTTTTCTCTGCACTTCCTGCTTCGTACTTGCTTGGAATATTCATTTGTTTTATGTTTTATTCGAGTTCACAAAAATAGCAAAATAACCATTAGTTGAAAGTTGGAAGGTTAGAAAGTGAAAAAGTTCATAAAGTTGAAAGTGATGAGAGAATTTCTTTATAGTTTGTGTTTTGTTCTCTTGTGGCTTTTTCGTTTTAGCTTTAATGCAAAGCCAGCACTAAGTAAGCCCTGCATGCGGAGAGCAGACGCCTACGCCCGGCTGTGGCTTAAAATATTGTTCGGTTTGAAATAGAGTTAGTAAGGATAGTTCTATTTTGGGGGCTTTAAGTGGTTAAATTCAAAACTTATAGGTTGAAGGCTATTAGATTTTAACATTTCAAGAAATGGTTTAAATTCGTTGAGTTCGTTTCTGAATTTTGTAGGTTCTTGTATTTGTAATAGAAAGATTTTTAAATTATCTAATAAATTATCCTGACTGGTACCTCCTTTTATGAATAAGTTGCATAATTCAACAGCATTGTCTTTTAATTTATAGCTTGGAGACTCTAGATTTGTTGGAGTTGCGTAGCAAGTTGATATAATATAATTTAGAAATTGAGGGAGTAGATTTGTGCTAATTATTTCCCTTAAGGATATTGTTTGTGATTCTTTATTGTGTAACTCGTTGATATTTGAAGCAATGGTTTCAAAATGTTTGTCGAAATGTTTAAATTTTTTTATGTAAGTTAGAATGAATCCTTTTATGAATTCTGGCGTGAATTGAATGTTTCGATTTTTGTTTGATAAATACAGTAAATCTGAAAAGGCTACATATGAATGCTGATTTGAAATTTCATCTAGTAAATATGAAGCAATGAAGCTGTTGTGAATGCTCATATTGTTTATTGACAGTTTGTCTATTGTTTTTTCATATATCTGGTTTCGTTGAACTTTTAAAATGAGTTTATTGTAAATTTGATTTGTAAGGATATAAAAAAGAGTTTTTATACATTTCTGAAATTCGGACTTTGAGGTGTTTCTATTGTTTGAGATAGAGGTTAGAAGATTTACAATAATATTTTGCTTAGGTTTTGATTCAAACCATTGAGAAATTTGGTCTAATTCTATATCGTCTTGGCATTTCCAATCATTGAATTCTTCAAAAGATAGTTTATCTTTATTTTTTATTCCTTGGGTATAAAGATCAAAGCTTTCTTTGTTGAAAAATGACATAAAAAGTCTCTCGTTTTGATATGCCTCATTTCTATTAGATTTATAACTATGGGCGAATGAGTTTATGTAGCTAATAACTTCTTCCATTTTTAATTTGTTGTATGGTATGTTTTCAAAAGTTGGTTTTAGTATGTCATTAATGTCAATGGAATTTCCTTCAGAGCTAGAAAATGGGTCTTCGCGAGCCCAGATTAGGAATTGGTTTTTGTTTACAATGAGGGCATTGAAGATTAAAGGATGTTTTAATCTAAGTGCTTCAGCTAGAATGAGATCTCTAAAAATGATTTCGTTTTGAGACCTTAGGTATTTTTCTGAAATGGTGCTTCCAAGCCGTTTTATGTCTCTGTAGTTCTTTATAAGCTTGAACAGTGTATCTTTATTCTGTTCAAATTCTTCATAATCACGTTCGAAAATATCAAAGTGATTTTTATTTTTCTTTAAGTCTTTACTAGTAAGTTTTTTTAATTCTTTATTGAGGAGTTCGTGTTTTATGTTGGTTAATTGATACTCGTAATTAATTATTTT
Organism: Bacteroidales bacterium; assembly: GCA_027858835.1. GTDB lineage: Bacteria > Bacteroidota > Bacteroidia > Bacteroidales > ML635J-15 > JAQIBY01. The sequence goes on from JAQIBY010000063.1 coordinate 16,967, forward strand.
CTCAAGGTATTGCATTGATTTAGGAATATTCAGGTTGGATAAGGATTCTTCAATGTATTCTCTGTCATACGCCAGTACAAAAAATGTTTTTGGGAAATTTGCATTGTTTCTGACGAGTTTCAAAACTTCGTAAATTTCATCATTGCATAGGCGATCAATATCATCAATAAAAACAATAAGTGTTTTGTCCAACTTTAGTATTGTGTCCTTTAGTTTTTCTAACTCATCTTCATTAGAATTATGGTTTTTTGAAGCGAAACCGGTCAGGGTTTTCAAAATCCCATTTTTGTAAGTTTGACTTAAAGCTTTTGAATATTTTTCAATTTCAGGAGTTATGTTGGAATGGTATTTTGAAACTTCATTTTTGAATCTATTTAGGAAATTTTGAGTTATACTTGTGTCGCATTCATTGTTCCAAGGGTTAAATTCAACTATTACAATGTCCTTGTGCTCATTAAGCTTTTCTTTCATTAAATGCCAATACGTAGTTTTTCCAGAGCCCCATTCTCCATTCAATCCGATCACGAATGATCCTTTTCCAAGTTTGGTGTTTAGAATGTTATCAATTATTTTTTGTGATGTATCCCAATCTGTTTCCTGTATATTTTTAATGGAATAGAGTGGTTCGTCAATTTCAAAACCATATTTATCTTCTTTGTTGTCGATGCTTTTTTCTAATTTGTCTTTGGTTCTTTTTGTTAGTTCTTGAAATGATTTCTTTTTTAGTAATGGAAAATTGTATTTTATCCAATTGCAGTTTGGTTTTAAATTTATTGTTGACATGTTCTTTTTCGCATATTTGAATAGTAGTGTATTGGATAACATACCTATTATTCCAGTAAATATTGCTAGCCCACAAATAAGAATGAGGATGTCCATGTAATATATTTTCCATGAGTTATTTATATTTAATAAACTCCAGCCTATTTCGGGATGTGACCTGTTGATTAAATAGGCAATAAGAATGATTCCATAAATAAGAATATGCTTCAGGGCAACTTTGTATTTTCTCCAAAAGATTTTTTGAATCCAATAAATAAGGGTAATTCCAGTGAAAGCAAAAAATAATACGTTCAATGTTTCCGTTGCTTCAATTTCACTAAAGATTGGTTCAACTAGGAGTTTGTTTACTAAGTCCTTTAATGGTTCAAAGAATACTATGATTCCGGCTGAAATTATAAACGTCCACTTATTCTCTTTGAGAAAATCAATAATTTTATCTGTTCTTTTATTCATATGCATGTTTTTATACGGCTCAAATGGAGTCAGTAATAATTCATTATCCCAAAAATAGACAATTTATAAGTGATAGTCTTTTGGAAAGTCACTTATCTTTTAACAATTAGTGCTTATTTATTAATGAAATTGTTGAAATCTTAGATTGTCAAATCAAATGCATATTTGTAATCAATGAAGTTTTTCGTGTCTTTGTTTTGTTTCCATCCTTCTTCCTGATGGCTAATATCAATGATTTCTTGAGTACTAGTGTTTTTAAATCTTTCTGCGACTAAATGTAGGATGTTTATTTCTTCAGTAGTAAATAATGCTTCGTTAAATGTGCGATTGCTTTTGAGGATAAACTGTTCTCCGGTTCCTCCATCAGAGAATTGCTTGGAATGAATGTCAAAAGTGTCTTGATTTGCAAGATATTCATAAAGGCTATTGTAATTGTTGGGAACCGGTCCCATTGGGATTGCTTTGTAGCGAATGCCACTAATCGAAAATGCACTTTGTTTGTGCATAGCGAAATCTGCATAGAATAGTAGTTTATTCATTTTTGTTTTGAAAGGTTGTAGTCTTTCGGCGAAGAAAACAAGCATTTCTGCAAATTTTTAAAGTTTTGGGGATTTGTATCCTGTAAAACTGCTTGGAGTACTTGTGTTGAAAAAATAGTGAAGCAAGTGTTTCTCTAATTTGTTTTGTCTTTGCTCAATTAGCAATTTGTCAATTTGTTGTAATATTTTATCATTCTTTTCAAGCTTTGTGAGATTGACGAGCTTTCTTAATTCGTGCGGATCGTTTGCCAGCCTTATAAGTTTAGCATTGGATTGACTTGGAACTTCTCCATTTTCATATTGTCTGTAACTATTAATTCCGAAACCTAAAATCTCTGACATCTTTGATGCCGATAGTTTATATTGTTTTCGAATGTTTTGGATTTCTTCTGGAAACGGAATGTTGTATTTTTCCCGATATTGATTTAATAATAAATTGTAATTCAGTTGACTTAGCTTTTCGTCTTCAAATTGTTCTCCAGTATCTTCGCATTTATAAAAATGCATAAGTACATTAAAAGATTCTTTGCGAAATGTCATGCTTCGCAATTCATTAACTATTGTCATTTCTTTGCCTGTAAATGGACTTTTCATAACTTCTCATTTTTGTAAGGATATTCTAATTCATATTCTGCAATATGAAAAGAAATGCATATGGCATTCGTGTTTTCTTTTCCCAGACTGATTTTTATGTATATCTCTTTATTTTTAATTGTTTTGCCAAAAACCCACATGGGAGCAATGTTTCTCATCGTTTCTTCAATTGGTCCTTTGCTGTAATTTTCAATTTTAAGATTGGATATCGTTTCTTTTCTTTGGTTAGGCGTAATCTCCAAATCATGAAGTGTTTGTTGATTTTTCCCTCTGTCATCTAAGAAAAAGATATCCTATATCTTAAGCTTTATCTTAAGTTCGTGCAAAAATGCTTCTATTTCAGATATTGATGTCACTTTTTGTTTGGCATTTCTGCAAAAGTACAACTTTTTGCTAAAACAACAAAAAAGTTGAGTAAAAGTTTAAAATGCTTTGAAAATAAAACTTAAAAGTTGCAGAATCCTATGTTTGTTTCTCTGTTAATCGTGGAAGAGTTATGATTTTTCAGTGTGATTTCATACGCGCTTGTATTTTTCCTCCTCCAAAGAAAAATTGTTATCGATTTCGATTCGGCTTTCGACTGAAGGAACGTAACGCAGGGAAGTGACTGAGCGACGTACAGAGCCTAGCTAAAGTGAAGCTTAAAAATCGCTCTGTCGCTCCTTCAGAGCTTTAGCGTTTGCTTTGTCATAACACCGGACGCTGTCCGATGTTATACGCTATCGCCCAGTTCGACTGGGCTCACCGCATCGCCGTTGGGGCTAAAAGAAAGCGAAACAACAAAATTTCAGCAGACAGCTCGTTGTTTAGCAGATTTCACCTAAACCCTGTTCCCTAACACCTGTCTCCTGACCTCTGAAAATAATAAATCAAAATATAATTTTTTGATTTATCTTTATCTCGCGATTTGAGTGAAAGTTTGTTTGACTTTTTTATCTCATAAAAATTGTTACTTTGTAAATTGAAATACGCACAGAAGTTACTCACAAATTTTTGTATTAATGAAAAACACCTATTTTGATCTGGTTGAACAGAGTTATTATTTTCCGCAGGAAGGTTTCGACCTGCGTGATGGATTTTTAACCTTTCACGGAGTTTCTCTAAAGTATCTGATTGAGAAACACGGTACTCCTTTTCGGTTTATTTATCTGCCAAAAATCGGGGATCAGATAAAAAAGTCGAAAAATTTATTTAACAAAGCAATTAAAAACTTGAATTATAATGGGAAGTACTATTTTTGTTATTGTACCAAATGCAATCACTTCTATCATGTAATTTCTGAAGCATTAAAACATAAAGTAAATCTCGAAACTTCATCTTCTTTTGATATTGATTTAATTCTAAATTTATATAAAAAAGGAAAAGTGGATAAAAATCGGATTATCATTCATAACGGGTTTAAGACCGAAGAGTATTTGCGAAAAATTATTCATATGCAGGAAATGGGATTTAAAAACTCCATTATTATCCTTGATTCGACTAGTGAGTTGGATCGTTTGTTGCGAGTAAAAACTGATGCCGTCATTAAGATAGGATTGAGAATGGCAATTAATGAAAATGCTCAAACTGCTTATTACACTTCAAGACTTGGAATTCCATATAATGAAATCATTCCCTTTTTTAAAGAAAACATTAGAGACAATCCGCGGGTGGAGTTGAACATGTTGCATTTCTTTGTTGATGCCGGAATTAAAGATACTCCCTATTATTGGGGCGAATTTCAAAAAGCCCTGAAATTGTATGTGGAGCTGAAAAAAGAAAGCAAAAATCTGTCTGCATTTAATCTTGGTGGCGGTTTCCCGATTCGAAACCATCTTGGGTTTGAGTACGATTATGAGTACATGATTAAAGAAATTGTGTCCAATATAAAACATGCCTGTGATAAGGAAAAAGTTCCCGAGCCGGATATTTTTACCGAATTTGGGCGATACACCGTCGGGGAAAGTGGTGCTATTATTTTTGAAGTGCTTGAACAGAAAAAACAAAATGACACGGAGTTGTGGTATATTGTCAATAACAGTTTGATGAATACGATTCCCGATGCCTGGTCGATTCAGGAAAAATTTATTTTGCTGCCGATAAATAAATGGGATCATGAGTACGGACGGGTAAACATTGGTGGAATTTCATGTGACCATTCGGATTATTATAATTCCGAAGACTTGAATCAGGAAGTTTTGTTGCCAATAAATAAATCAGAAGATAAAGAACCCTTGTATATCGGGTTTTTCCATACAGGTGCGTATCAAGACTCAGTGAGCGGATACGGAGGTATCAAGCATTGTCTCATTCCTTCACCGAAACATGTCATTATTGACAGAGATGAAAAGGGAAATATTGTGGATTATGTTTATCGCGAAGAACAATCCGTGGGTGAGATGTTTAACATTCTTGGTTACAACGAAAAAATATGAGAAATTTTGCCGGAATAGATGATGAATTTGCCTCCTTTGATGCGGCAAAAGTTTTATTGCAAAACATCCCGTACGACGGTACTTCAACATGGGGCAAAGGTGCTGACAAGGGCTTTAATGCATTTCTTGAGGCTGCCGAAAACATGGAGGTTTACGATATTGAAACCGATTCGGAAGTGTATCGAGAAGGAATACATATTTTGCCTGCGATTCGGGAAAATGCGTCTCCCGAAGCCATGTGCAAAGCGGTTTATGAAAATTGTAAAAATCTGCTCAAAACAGAGAAATTTCTAGGCTTCTTTGGTGGTGAACATTCGGTTTCTATCGGCTTGATTGATGCTTTTGCAGAAAAATTCGAAAATCTTTCGGTTTTGCAATTGGATGCACATGCCGATTTGCGCCCGATATATCTTGGTTCAGCTTGTAATCACGCCTGTGCTGTCCATAAAGCATCGAAAAATTTGAATCTTGTACAAGTTGGTATTCGTAGCATGGATATAAGTGAAAAAATTCACCTAAAACCATCACACTGTTTTCTCGCTGAGAATATTTATAGAAATTTTGAATGGATGCAGGCTTCCATTGATTTGTTGGGTGATAATGTTTATTTAACGATCGATTTGGATGTGCTTGATCCTTCGATTATGCCTGAAACCGGCACCCCGGAGCCCGGTGGTTTAGATTGGAATACCACAACTCGTTATTTGCGGGAAGTGTTTAAACAAAAAAATGTTGTCGGTTTCGATATTGTTGAGTTTGCACCGGTTTTAGGATTGAAAGCTCCTGCTTTTCTCGTAGCTAAATTGTATTATAAATTACTTTCTTATAAATTCAGTAATAATGACTAAAGCATCACATATTAAAAATTTCATGCTTGAACATTACAAGCATTTTAATTCTGCTGCCATGATTGATGCAGCAAAAGGATACGAAGAACAGCTTCAGCAGGGAAATAAAATGATGATTACTCTAGCTGGTGCAATGAGTACCGCTGAGCTCGGAAAATCATTGGCAGAAATGATCCGTCAGGATAAAGTGCATATCATTTCCTGTACCGGCGCAAATCTTGAAGAAGATATCATGAATCTCGTTGCGCATTCTCACTATAAACGAGTTCCGGAATATCGGGATTTAACACCGAAACAGGAATGGGATTTGCTTGAAGACGGTTTAAATCGGGTAACTGATACATGCATCCCCGAAGAAGAAGCTTTCCGTCGTTTGCAAAAGCATATTTTTGAGATTTGGCAGGATGCTGAAAAAAATGGCGAACGCTTTTTTCCGCATGAGTACATGTATAAGATGTTGAAATCCGGAGTGTTGGAGCAATATTATGAAATTGATCCGAAGAACAGTTGGATGCTGGCAGCAGCTGAGAAAAACCTACCAATTGTTGTCGGCGGATGGGAAGATTCTACCATGGGGAATATTTTTGCATCCTATTGCATTAAAGGCGAATTGAAACCATCGACCACGAAATCAGGTATTGAATACATGATGTGGCTTGCAGATTGGTACACAGAAAACACAAAAAACAACGGGCTCGGGTTTTTCCAAATTGGCGGTGGTATAGCCGGTGATTTCCCAATTTGTGTTGTTCCAATGTTGTATCAGGATTTGGAGCGAACCGATACTCCTTTCTGGTCATATTTCTGTCAGATATCGGATTCTACCACAAGTTACGGATCTTATTCCGGTGCGGTTCCGAACGAGAAAATTACCTGGGGGAAATTAGACATCAATACGCCGAAATTTATTGTTGAATCTGATGCAACCATTGTTGTTCCGCTTATTTTTGCGTATTTATTGGGATGGTAAATGAACAGTCAGTAAAGGGCTTGTAATAACAATTGTGTTTCAGAATTGATAAAGAAATTCTGAAACTACCAAGCATTTTGTCCATTAACCCTAAAAGTGTCAACCAATTTTAGGACGAGAGAAGCAAAACAAGCATACAGAACGAAGTGAAAGTATGCGCCTTCCGAAAGCTTTCGGAATGATGTTTAATCGGTATTACATGTCAATGTCTGAAATGGCTTGATTGTTTAAAGTTAATTACTAGGCCCTTTTCATAGATCATTTTATGATTAGTGGCAGAATCCCTGCTTGTTCTTATGATAAACTGCGGAGGTGTAATAATAGCAGACTTGTGCTAGATTATTTTACCTCAAAACTCAAGCCCAGAGTAAAAATACTTGCCTCAAATCCAATGTTTCGTTTGTAATAAGCATAATTTAATGTAATTTCTTTTAGCCCAATTTTAGAAACATGAATTGAATTTAGAATGTCAGTGTATTTTATCCCAAAGCCATATTGATTAGCATGAAAGGCAGACAAGTCATAATCAGATGTGTAAAATTCTGATGTAGATAAATGTTGATTGAAAGGCTCAAAATATCTTGCTTTACTTTGGATATAGAATCTATATGATGGATATAGCGTGAGTCTTTTTGAAACACTTAGATGGATTTTAACGGGTATTTCCAAGCTTGCCGTGTGTGATTTAACGCCCCAGCTATCAGCATAAAACCGGTAGTATGTTCGTGTAATAAGAAATTCGTTGATGTAATAATTGAATCGTAATCCAATTGGCACTTTTATTCTTTCAGCTGGCAAGCGTTCGATATCGTCTGCGAGTTGAAAAACGCCAGTATTATCTTCGCTTGAATAGACAGGAATATAATCCGCTACACCCATGTAATAATCATCTTTGTCAGCAAAATAAACGCGCTGCATTGGGTTTCCGAGCCAACCGTTTTGATAAATGATATCTGAAATAAATGATATTTGGGCTCTTGTTGATAAAATTTGAGAAATGCTAAGCGAAGCAGAAATTGTATTTCTTCTTGTTTTAGTTTTATCCAGCAAACTCCCTGAATGCGGAGACCAAATATCTATCCCTTCTTTCCAAGCAATGAATCCATTACTTCTGAGGATATCAGCATCTTCGAAAATCCCACTGTACAAATCGCCATTAATATAATCATCAATTTCAACCGGGTATAATGGATTCCATTCGCCTATTTGTGCAATTGCATTTAAATTAATTTCTGTGTTTTTTTCATTAAAAAGCTTAGTAAAAGCTCCTCCAACACCCATGGATTTGAAATCGTATTCTTGCGAGAAGTTAATATTAGCACTCCAAATATTATTGCGATTATCAGAGGAGTGAGAAAAAGCGATGAGGCCGCTTATTAATTCATCGCTTTCTGAAGCTCCACTGGAAGCAACCCATGGCGAGCCTTCAACTGATAGATTTTGAGATGCTGAGGTCTGAAACGGATTTAGGTTGCCAGAAGATGCAGATGTGTATGCTGATACTTTTGCGTTAATCGTCAATACATCATCGGCATTGACAGGAATAGATACCACGATTTTTCCGGCAGCATCTGTTAGTTTTTCGTTGCCTAGCCCTCCTGTTACCGAAGCATGCTTCCCATCTTGTTGGTAATAGCTTGAGATGATATCAATTTCTGTGTTTTCCAGTACTCTGCGCTTATAATTTAAGCTACTGTCTTCAGATTGCGCAGAAGAAATAACGGGTATTAACAGGATAATAATAATAGTAATTCGCCACATAATTTTATATTTTTAGTTACACCCACATCCACCACCATTTTGACCACCGTTAGCCCCAGATGCAGCCTCTCTATAAATCTGAAATGTAGTTTCAAATTCATTCGTTTTTCGCTCACTTAATTTCATGTCGGGGTCATTTATGTTAATTTTCTCATATTCTTTTACAACTGTACATGAGCTAAGAAGCAGAGCACAGAAGATAGCACAGCATAGAATTCCGAGTTTTCTCTTAGTTTTCATTGTGTATTAATTTTAATGTTATTTGATGTATGTACTTTTCCTGAATTATCAATAATGATGCATTCCGTTTCCGGGATTTGGTTGATTCTGTCTATGCCAATTTCTATTCCCATAATAAAAATAGCCGTAGCCAATGCATCAGCCAGTTCTGCTTTAGGTGAAAAAACAGTTACGCTCGTAATTCCTTGAGCAGGGTATCCGGTTTTAGGATCAATAATATGAGAAAATTTCTTCCCATTAAATTCTACTTGTTTTTCATAATCGCCTGATGTTACAACGGCTTCCCCGGAAATATTGAAAGTACCATATGCGTGCTCTTTGTTCCAAGGATTCGTAATTGCAACTGTCCAATCTGAACCGTCTGCTTGTTTACCCCATGTATTCATGTCGCCTGATGCGTTAATAATACCACCACTAGCCCCTTCATTAATAAGCAAATCTTTGGCTTTATCTGCTGCATAGCCTTTTCCCAGTGCACCAAAAGTTAGCTTCATGCCTTTTTCTGTGAGAAACACAGTGCTTTCTGCTTCATTCAGGCGAATATTTTCATAATTAACCAAAGAAACGGCATCTTTGATTTTAGTTTCAGAGGGCATTGATGTCATGCTACCATCAAATGTCCAAACCTTATTCATAGAGCCGATAGTTATGTCAAAAGCACCGTCGGTTATTTGAGAAAGATACAATGAGCGTTGGATTAAGTTAAATAGTTCATTACTTACTTTTACCGGTTTGATGCCTGCATTTTGGTTGATTTTTTGCGTCTCAGAATCGGAATCCCATGATGAAATTATTTTTTCAATCCGTTGAATTTCTGCGACTGCAAGTGAAATAAATTTTTCTGCTTCTGCCGAATCGTTGCATACTACTGCAATGCTAAACTTACTACCCATTAGCTTTAATGTGCGATGGTAGTTGTTCTGGGCTGATATTGTTGATAATATCAAAATAAATCCCAGCGTAAAAATTAATTGCTTCATTTACAGTTTGCTTTCTAGATAAGCAATATATTCTTTTGAGCCCATGTCTTTATAACCTGCAGTGCAAATTACTTTTCCTTCTTTGTCTAAAATAACAATTAATGGAAATTGACCTTGTTGATTATATTTTTCTGCAAGTTCTTTGTTTTTATCTTGTTGAATTTCATCAAGTTGATTGCGATGACGTCTCGGAAAGTCAGCATCTACAAATATTACATTATTATCTGCCCACGTTTTAAATTCTTCTGTGTCAATAACCTGATTGTTGAGTTTAATACATGGTGCACACCAATCTGATCCATGAAAAAATATCATAATATTTGTGTTGGATTCCATTGCCTTCGATTTTGCCTCATCAAAGTCAAAACCCTCTGATTGTGCATTGCTGACTGAAGCAAAGGAAACAATGACTATAATTACCAGTGCAAGTTTTTTCATAATTTAAAAGATATAATTATTGTTTTATAAACTGACCATAGGCTTTGTCGCCGTTGATATTATTCACACGAACTAAATAAGTGCCATTAGGTAATAAATTGATATCCATATTTACAACTTTGTTAGTAGGCAGTTGAATCGTATTATTTATTACGATGCTGCCAATCATATTGTAAACGGTAATTTGAGCTTTTCCATAGCTCATGTTTTCCAGATTCATTTGGATGTTTTTATCTGTTGGATTCGGGAAAAAGCTTAATTTATTTGCTGTTTCTGCAATCCCAATGGATGTGCTTGGTGACCAATCGATGCTAATTGAATTAAAGCTTGGAGCATCTGATGGGTTTAAACTTTCCGAGTTGGTGCTTTTATTGAAGCTAAACTCAGAATAATTGCCTGCTTGATTTTTATCCGTGAGTTCAAAGCAAACTTTATATGTGCCATCAGGGGTGAGATTTCCATTAAAGTCTGTGCCATCCCATGTGCAATTTCGAGTAGTATGCTGTGTTTGTGTGGCTCCGGTAATGGCATCGGTTGTGTTGCAGGTTTCATCACTGGCCGTTGTTGTTGTTTGCCAAGCTAGAAGATACTGAATTTGTTCATTAGCATAGGCCATAAGCGTTTTGACAAAATTTCCACTATCATCTTCAACCCAAACAGCAACAACATGTCTAGGTGTAAATTGACCTCCTGCATTACTCGTGGTAACACTAACGGATAATTGCCCGTTGGTTTGTCCTTGTAAGGAAAAACTCAAGAGTATTGCAACAATTAAAGAAATGAGCTTTGTTTTCATAATGTTAAAAATTTTTAAATTTTAAATTAGACGAGAAAAACAGTTGATGGTTGCATTTAAAGATATGTTTTTTTTTCAGGCTTACCCTATGCAAACTTTATGAAACATTTCGCTGTTCAGATGTTTTCGTGCTGCTTCGCGAATGGCTTCCGGTGTGATTGATTGGATTCTATCGATGTAATGCTTGTAGTAAGTGAAATCCAGATTCATTTCATCCAAATAACGAAGTACTGATGCATGATTGAAAACGCCGTCGAAAACGGATAATAATTCCCCAGACATGTAGTTTTGAATGAGTTCAAGCTCCTCATTGTTAATCAGTTGCGTTTTCATATTGTCGATTTCCAAGTCAATTTGCTTGATGGTATCATCTAAATATGCTTTTCCCACTTCGGCTTGTATGCTGATATTTGTTCCGGTTGTTTTCGGACTGATTGACGAGTATATCCCGTAAGTATATGCTTTTTCCTCTCGTATATTTGTCATAAGTCGTGAACCGAAATAATCTCCAAATACCGTATTCATAATTTTGAAATCAAAATAATCAGAATGTCCGGGGCCAATGCAGGGCGCTGTCCAATACAGGGCTGTCTGAACTTGTTTTTCTTCTTTTTGGATGAGCGTTTCACTTTTTCTGTCTTTTAAAAAGCGCTTCGGCTCGGGTAATATTGCTTCAACCGGATGTTGCCCAAAAAGTGTGTCAATTTTTGAAATAAACACTCTCGGGAAATTTCCGGAGACATAAATGTTGAATTGACTGTTTTTGTAATAGGTGTTATAAAATTGAATCAAATCCTCCCGTGATAAATTATCAAAATCTGATGATTTTGGGAAATAACCCATCGGATGATTCTCTCCCCAGAGCATTTTCATGGCATGTTGTCTTGCCAAAAATGCCGGCTTTTTTAGTTGCTTGATGAGTCCTGATTTTCCTTTTTCTTTTAGAAAATCGAGAGATACCTGATCGATAATCGGGTCAAAAAGAATCTCATGAATTATGGGCAAGGCTTTTTCCAGATACATGAGCGGAATGTAAAACGAGAAAATAGACCAATAGGTTTCGATTCGTTGTTGCACGAAAATTCCGAAATAATCCAATTTTTCCTCAATTTCTGCGGAATTCGGGTGTTGGTTACTTCCTTCACGGATAATGGCGTTTGTCATTGCTGAAATAAATGCTTTTTCCTGAAATATTCGACCTGCGGGGAATACAAAGTCAATTTTCAGTGCATTGATATCATTATTGTAAAAACTTGATAATTTAATTCCGTTTTGCAAGCTATTGTTTTCTTGTTGAAGGAATTTAATTTCTGATATTTTGTGAATTTTTGGTTTAATCATCTTATTTCGCGTAATATCTGAGGATTGAAAATTGATTCGGATTAATGCGCTCTGAAATATTTTTTTGGATTTGCTCGTGAGTTGTTTTGAGATAAAACTCAGACTCTTCATTAATTCTTCCGATGTCGCCGAGTAGCTCAAAGTATGCAAGGTTGAAGGCTTTGTTTGAAATAGGGATTCCTGAAAAAATCCATGAAGAAACGGCCTTGTTCGCAACTTTCGAACATTCATATTCCGTTACCGGATTTTCATGCAATTCCTGCAAGCTTTCCAGCAATGCATTTTCTGCATCTTTTAGGCTGTATTTTGAGTGCGGATGTCCGAAAATCTGTAGTAATCCGGGGTCAATGCTACCATCAATCCAAGCATCCAGTTCAGTGAAAATTTTCTTTCCTTTCACCAGATTTTTATATAGTCGTGATGATTTTCCGTTTGAAAGAATGTCGGAAATTAAATCCATGGCATAATAATCCGGATGCATTCTGTCCGGCATATGCATTGAAATATTGATTGCATCCTGAGCTACCTCAGACCAATGCTCGATAATACGTTGTTTATTTTGTATTCTCTCTTTAGGGATAATCGCTTTTTTAAGATTTCCTTGCGGGATATTTCCGAAATACTTTTCAATTAAATCAATGACTTTTTGCGTATTTACATTTCCGGCAACTGCAATAATTGCATTGTCAGGACTGTAATAACGATGGTAAAAGTCTAACAGTTCAGATTTTGTTGCATCGGCGATATGCGATTCTGCAATTCCTATGGTTGACCAGCGGTATGGATGCGTTTTAAATGACATCTTACGAATGAGTTCATCCATATCTCCGTACGGTTGATTCAGATATCGTTCTTTGAATTCTTCAATCACTACCGATTTCTGTGCCTTTATGCTTTTGTTGGTGAGACTAAGGTTTTGCATTCTGTCTGCTTCCAGAAAAATTGCAGTTTCAATATTAATGGCAGGGAGGGTTTCATAATAATTTGTGATATCATTATTTGTGAAAGCATTGTTTTCTCCGCCTGCTGCTTCGAGTACTTTATCAAAATTAACTGCATGTTTTGAGCCGGTGAACATCAGGTGTTCAAAGAGGTGAGCCATTCCTGTTCTTTTCGGGTTTTCAAATTTTGCACCTACATTATATAATGTGTTTATGCAGACCAGAGGCGTTGTTTTGTCCTCGTGAACAATAAGTCTCAGCCCATTTGCAAGCTGGTGTTTTGAAAAATGTAACATAGAATTCTTATCAAAAAATGAACAGCATACCCAAAAGTATGCTGTTCAAAATATTATGTTTTACTCAGTTGATTAAGCTTTTTGAACTTCTTCAACAATTGTGAGTCCGTGCTTAATTGCCTTTTCATTCAATGGCAATAATTTGTGATGTCTTGCGGGAAGTGATTTTTTAAGTCCTTCCATGACATTTTCCATTTTCACGATGGGTTTAATTTTGAGGTATCCACCCAAAACAACCATGTTAAAGGTTTTAGAGTTTCCTAATTCTGCAGCTCCCTTGGTTCCTTCAATTTTATAGATAGAAATGTCTTTTCTTTTAGGAACACGGGTTATCCCATTTGGATCATAAATCAATATACCTCCTGGTTTAACCATTGATTCAAATTTATCCATAGATTGTTGATTCAGGATAATGGCAGTGTCATAATCTGTCAAAATGGGAGAACTGATACGTTCATCGCTGATAACAACGGTAACGTTCGATGTTCCACCGCGCATTTCGGGTCCGTATGAAGGCATCCAGGAAACTTCCTGTCCTTGCATAAGTCCGGAGTATGCGAGGATTTTCCCCATGGACAAAACACCTTGTCCACCAAATCCGGCTATGATGATTTCTTCAGTCATATCAATTAAGTTTTATTTATTAACTAATTCTCCGTTGAGTTTAATATCTCCAAGTTCGTAAAATGGCAACATGTTTTCAACTAGCCATTTATTTGCTTCAACAGGAGGTAATTTCCAACCGGAGTTACAATTGGATACGATTTCCACAAAGGATACGCCTTTTTTGAGTGTTTGATTTTCAAAAGCTTGACGTACTGCTTTTTTTGCTTTACGCACGTGTCTTGGTGTATGGACAGCTTGGCGAGTAACATAATGCGTACCGTCTAGTTGAGCGACCAGCTCCGTCATTTTAATCGGACCACCCATCATTTCAGCAATGCGACCATATGGTGAGGTTGATGATTTCATTCCCGGAAGGGTAGTAGGAGCCATTTGTCCACCTGTCATTCCGTAAATTCCGTTATTGATAAAGAAAATAGCAATATTTTCTCCACGGTTGCAGGCATGAATTGTTTCTGCTGTACCTATCGCAGCTAAATCACCATCTCCCTGATATGTGAAAACATATTTATTAGGCATGGTTCTTTTTAGAGCTGTTGCAACCGCCGGGGCACGACCATGTGCAGCTTCCTGCATGTCAATATCCAAGTAATTATACATTAAGACAGAACAACCGACTGGTGTAACACCAATGGTTTCACCCTGAATGCCCATTTCTTCAATAACTTCGGCAATCAGCCTGTGTGCTGTTCCGTGACCACAGCCCGGACAATAGTGCAGGGTGTTATCGGTCATAACCTCGGATTTTTTATAAACCAGGTTTTCTTCTTTGATGATATCTTCTAATTTAATTTCAGCCATGATTAACCTCCTATTAATTTTTGTTCAAGCGCTGTTACAATTTCTTCCGCAGCAGGAATTACCCCACCCATGCGACCGAAATGTTCAACGGGACGTTCACCGTTAACAGCTAATCGAATGTCTTCTACCATTTGTCCGGCACTCATTTCTACAGATAAGAATCCTTTGACCTGTGGAATCAGTTCGCGGATTTGTTTGATAGGAAATGGGAATAATGTAATTGGGCGCAGTAAGCCGACTTTGATTCCTTTTGCACGCGCAATTTTGATTGCTTTTTGAGCAATACGTGCAGATGAACCGTAAGCTATGATTACATATTCTGCATCATCGCATTCGATTTTTTCAAAACGGACTTCGTTTTCCTGAATTTTTTTGTATTTCTCGATTAGTTTCAGGTTGAATTTTTCCATTTTATATGCGTCCAATTCCAGTGAAGTAATAATATTACGTTCTCTGTTTGGTTTTTTTCCTGTTGTTCCCCAAGGACATTCTTTTTCGATTTCTTCAGGAGTTCTCAAAACTTCTTGTGGTCCAAGCTCAACTTTTTCCATCATTTGTCCAATCACACCGTCTGTTTGAATCAGCACCGGATTTCTGTATTTGAAACCCAATTCAAAACTGAGTTTAACGAAATCGTACATTTCCTGAACTGATGCAGGGGCTAGAACAATCAGTTTATAATCTCCGTGTCCTCCGCCTTTAACTGACTGAAAATAGTCACCTTGTCCGGGTTGAATGGTGCCAAGTCCTGGCCCCCCTCTGACAACGTTAACAATTAGTGCGGGCAATTCAGCTCCTGCAATGTAGGATATTCCTTCTTGCTTGAGACTGACTCCAGGGCTAGATGATGAGGTCATTACTTTTCGTCCTGCACCTGCAGCACCATATACCATGTTAATAGCAGCCACTTCACTTTCGGCTTGTAATACTACCATACCAGTGCGCTCATGAGGTTTTTCAGACATTAAGTACTCAATAACCTCAGACTGGGGGGTGATTGGGTAACCAAAGTATGCGTCTGTTCCACAACGGATTGCAGCTTCAGCAATTGCTTCGTTACCTTTCATTAATCTGAGTTCTTTATCCATTTTAATTTCGGATTTTTAATTATGCAACTTTTGTTTTATACACTGTGATTACACCATCCGGGCATACGACTGCGCAATTTGCGCATCCAATACATGCTTCCGGATTGGCCATCTCAGCATAATTGTATCCTTTTGCATTCACTGCATTAGCAAGTGAAATTACTTCTGTCGGGCATTCCGAGACACATACGCCACAACCTTTGCACGCCTCTGTGTCAACAACAATCGCTCCTCTGAATTTAGCCATAATAAAAAATTTATGTTATTTAACAATCGTTTTAAAAAGTACCCAAAGATAAAATTTTTAGGCGAAATAGAGTATGTTATTTGACATTTGTTCTTGCACGTTTTTTATCCCCTTCAAAATAACTGCTGAAACAATAAACATTTAGCTGCATGATCTGTTATTTATAAAAAGTATAAATTATGGAATTATTAAAATCAATACAAGAAAGATACAGTCCACGTGCATTTGATTCACGTGAAATTGAACAAGCGAAAATCGATGCTTTATTTGAAGCTGCAAGATGGGCTCCGTCATCATATAACGGACAAGCTTGGCGTTTTATTTATGCGACCAAAGAAAATCCGGAATTGTGGAATAAACTCTTTGATGCATTGGTTGAGTTTAATCAAACATGGGTAAAAAATGCTCCATTATTAATAATGACTGTAGCCAGAAAAACTTATGAGCATAACAAACAAGCCTATGCTCACAATTGGCACGATGTTGGTCTTGCGGTTGGAAACATGATGAATCAGGCAACAGAAATGGGGCTGTATATGCATCAAATGGGCGGATTTGACTTTGGAAAAGCGGCTAGCAATATTAATTTGCCGGATGAGTTGGAGCCCGTGTCAATGATTGCGGTTGGTTACAAGGGAGATGTCTCAGTTTTACCTGAAGATTTTCGAAAAATGGAAAACCAACCCAGAACACGAAAAGCACTTGATGAAATTGTTTTTACCAAAGCATTTTAATTGATGAATGATAATATAAAACTAAAAAGCCAGCCCTTAAGCTGGCTTTTTTTTTACCCTCATTTCTAATGCACTATGGTTACTGTCCCCGATTTCGGTTTTGATTGATTATGTAAATCCACAACATATATGTAGGATGCGGTCGGTAAATGGTTACCCTCAAAAGTTCCATCCCAAGGTTCGCTGTTGGCATATCCGAAATAAACTTCTTGTCCCCAGCGATTGAATACCTGAACAATTGCATTCGGGAACATTCCCAGATTTTCAATTATCCAAGTGTCATTTGTTCCATCTCCGTTAGGTGTAAATGCATCAGGAATTCGAATGCATTCTTCTGGATTGTCAACTAAAACAATTTTATCCATTTGATTTTTGCATCCATTTCCATCTGTGATGGTGAAATGATAAGCGCCTTCATATAGCCCGTGAAAATATGGTAGGTTTTGTGTCGCAATATCTGCATAGAAAGTGTAAGGTTCAACTCCACCGACGACTTCAAATTCAATGTACCCATCGTCATTTCCGATACAACTTGGAGACCCATATGTATAATCAATAAACATGGGAGCAGGTTCTGTTATACTAATCATGGTGTCAAATAAGCAGCCGTTATTGTCGGTAATGTCAAGTTGATAAAATCCTTCTCTCAAATTACTTATTTCCTGATTATTTGAATTTAATCCGCTTGTTGACCATTCATAACTATAAGGAGAGGTTCCACCATAAGCTTCAACAATGGCTTTTCCATCATTGTAACCGTAGCAGGTTATGTCTCTTGATAATAGATTTGCGCTTAGTGGTGTTGCCGGCTCATGAACATAAGTATGTGCTGTAGCACTGCAGTTATTCATGTCTGTTACGCTGAGATAATAATTTCCTCCTGAGACATTTTCTAAGCTGTCGCCGATATGTCCTGTATTCCATTGGTAATTGTATGGCGCATTTCCTCCGCTGGCATTTCCAACGGTGATTCCATTTCCATCACCGTGACAAGTTACCGGATTAGTTGAAAAATTGATAAGAATTTCATCCGGGCTATTTAAGAAATGAGAGGCAACTCCTGAACATCCATAATTGTCATTAATCGTTACTTGATAATTTCCTGAGTGAAGGTTGGATATTATCTGGTTGTTTGATCCGTTATTCCATTGGTAATCAAATGATCCACCGCTATTTGTGATAAGAGCCTCTAATTGTCCTGAATTGTATCCAAAACACTCAATCGGGTTTAATTCGTTGATACTTACATTAATGTTACCAATTGCTGGGACAATTATGCTTGTCTGAGCAGTACAGCCATTGTTGTCTGTTGCAGTTAATATATATGCTCCTGCCGATAAATCTGTTAATGAAGTCCCATTAAGTGCAGGATGATTCCATTGATAAGAGAATCCATCATTTCCCCCGCTTGCAATGACATTAATCGCTCCATGTGAAGTTCCACACTCAACTGCAGTTACATTTGTGTTAAAGTTGATTGCAGGAGGTTCATAGATATCCGCAGATTTTTCAATTTCACATTCATTAATGTCTTCAACTGATACAGTATAAATGCCTCCGGAAAGATTATAAATTGCGGCATCGGTGGCTCCTGTATTCCATAAATATTTGTATGGAGGTGTTCCTCCGCTCGCTAAAACCGATGCAGAACCATCTGAAGCGGCAGGGCAGGTAACATCAGATTTTGTAATAACTCCTTCTAATGGCTCCGGCTCGCTGATGTAAATGTCCATCGTGTTAACACATCCATTGTCATCTTCAACTAAAACGGTAAATGTCCCGGCGGGGATGTTACTTAATGTCGCACCACTTCCCCAATCAGGCCAAATATATTGTGGATTTGTGGTTCCAGGACTTGATACTTCTATTTGTCCATTTGAAAATCCATGACATGTTGGTCTTGTGCTTTCCATAATACTGATGGGCGGTAAATCATGAACAATAATGCTAAGATAATCAGTTGCATTGCACATGCCAACAGAATAATTGTAGGAGAGCGTTGTTTCGCCAATACCAGCCAGACTTGGCTCAAAGGTGCCATCTGTTGGATTTGTTATGCCTAGTCCTGACCATGTTCCTCCAGGATAATCTGAACTTAAAGTGATTTCTAAACCATTGATACACTGGTCGGGAACACTGTGAACGCCAGGTTCCGGCATTGGGTCTAATTCTACAAAGATATTGTCGGAGCCGGTACATCCGTGTTGGTCAGTTACGATAACTGAATAATCGCCAGTGTTGCTTACTGCAATGATTTGATTCTCATCACCTGTGCTCCAACTATAAGAAGTTCCATTTCCAGCATTAATGATAACAGGACTCTCGCTTTCACATGCATGAATATTCATTCCTAATTCCACAATGGGTGCATTTAATTTATTGTAGTTAATTGAGCTGCTCGCTGTGCAACCATGTAAGTCTGTTACAATTAAATTAAAGTTGCCGGCATTATAAATTTCAATAGATTGAGTATTTGCTCCGGTTGACCATAAATAAGTTGCCATTCCTGCCGGACCGTTCGCTGTTAAAGGGAAGTTGTATTCACAACTTGAAATTTCATCACCTAAATCAAAAATTGGTGCAGGATTGACAATTAAATCCATGTTGTCCGTTGCAGTACATCCGTTTACATCAGTGATGATGACTGAGTAATTACCTGTTGTTGCAGGATTAATAACTTGTGTAGTTTCACCTGAACTCCAGTTGTAAGAGAATCCAGCACCAGCATCCAAAGCAATCGGCACATCGTAATCGCAATGGGTTTGGTCAGCACCAAGATTTACGGTTGGAGCAGGGTTGACAGTTAAATTCATGTTGTCCGTTGCAGTACAACCGTTTGCATCGGTAATGATGACTGAGTAATTACCTGTCGTTGCAGGATTAATAACTTGTGTAGTTTCTCCAGAACCCCAGTTGTAAGAAAATCCAGCACCGGCATCCAAAGCAATCGGTACATCGTAATCGCAATGGGTTTGGTCAGCACCCAAGTCAACAGTCGGTGCAGGATTGACAATTAAATCCATGTCGTCCGTAGCAGTACATCCGTTTGCATCGGTGATAATGACTGAATAATTACCTGTCGTTGCAGGATTAATAACTTGTGTAGTTTCTCCAGAACCCCAGTTGTAAGAAAATCCAGCACCAGCATCCAGTGAAATAGGTACATCGTAATCGCAATGGGTTTGATCTGCACCCAAGTTAACAGTCGGAGCAGGATTGACAGTTAAATTCATGTTGTCCGCAGCAGTACAACCGTTTGCATCTGTAATGATGACTGAGTAATTATCTGTCGTTGCAGGATTAATAACTTGTGAAATTTCTGTGGTATTCCAGTTGTAAGAGAATCCAGCACCGGCATCCAAAGCAATCGGCACATCGTAATCACAATGGGTTTGATCTGCGCCCAAGTCAACTGTTGGCTCAGGATTCACAATTAAATCCATGTTGTCCGTAGCAGTACAACCGTTTGCATCGGTAATGATGACGGAGTAATTACCTGTCGTTGCAGGATTAATAATTTGCGTTATTTCTGTTGTACTCCAGTTATAAGAAAATCCAGCACCGGCATCCAAAGCAATCGGCACATCGTAATCGCAATGGGTTTGATCCGTACCCAAGTCAATCGTTGGAGCAGGATTGACAATTAAATCCATGTCGTCCGTAGCAGTACATCCGTTTGCATCTGTAATGATGACTGAATAATTACCTGTCGTTGCAGGATTAATAATTTGTGAAGTTTCACCTGAACTCCAGTTGTAAGAGAATCCAGCACCGGCATCCAAAGCAATCGGCACATCGTAATCGCAATGGGTTTGATTTGCGCCAAGATTTACGGTTGGAGCAGGATTGACAATTAAATCCATGTTGTCCGTAGCAGTACATCCGTTTGCATCGGTAATGATGACTGAGTAATTACCTGATGTTGCAGGATTAATAATTTGTGTAGTTTCTGTGGTATTCCAGTTGTAAGAAAATCCAGCACCGGCATCCAAAGCAATCGGCACATCGTAATCACAATGGGTTTGATCCGCACCAAGATTTACTGTTGGCGCAGGATTCACAATTAAATCCATGTTGTCTGTTGCAGTACATCCGTTTGCATCGGTGATAATGACTGAATAATTACCTGTCGTTGCAGGATTAATAATTTGTGTAGTTTCTCCAGAATCCCAGTTGTAAGAAAATCCAGCACCGGCATCCAAAGCAATCGGCATGTCATAATCACAATGTGTTTGATCTGCACCCAAGTCAACAACCGGCGCAGGATTCACAATTAAATCCATGTCGTCCGTTGCAGTACATCCGTTTGCATCGGTGATAATGACTGAGTAATTACCTGTCGTTGCAGGATTAATAACTTGTGTAGTTTCTGTAGTATTCCAGTTGTAAGAAAATCCAGCACCGGCATCCAAAGCAATCGGTACATTGTAATCGCAATGGGTTTGATTTGCGCCAAGATTTACGGTTGGAGCAGGATTGACAATTAAATCCATGTTGTCCGTAGCAGTACATCCGTTTGCATCAGTGATAATGACTGAATAATTACCTGTCGTTGCAGGATTAATAACTTGTGTAGTTTCTGTGGTATTCCAGTTGTAAGAGAATCCAGCACCGGCATCCAAAGCAATCGGCACATCGTAATCACAATGGGTTTGATCCGCACCCAAGTCAACCGTTGGCGCAGGATTCACAATTAAATTCATGTCGTCGGTTGCAGTACAACCGTTTGCATCGGTAATAATGACTGAGTAATTACCTGTTGTTGCAGGATTAATAACTTGTGTAGTTTCTGTAGTATTCCAGTTGTAAGAAAATCCAGCACCGGCATCCAAAGCAATCGG
>JAQIBY010000114.1 GCA_027858835.1 Bacteroidales bacterium
AGGTCGTGGTGGTAAGAATCTGAAAGACAAAAATGGGCTTTAGCCCTGACAGTATTGGAATGCTTATACTTCGCACAATATAAATCATTACTTGCCATTACCCATTAAATTTGCAGTAGAACCACTTATCTGAATTTATCCATTAAAAACCAGTGCCAACACTTCGAAAATCAAGAGAAGCATTATACATGAAAAGCTTGTGCGCTGATTTCTTTTGCGACAAATTGACTGTATTCATCATGTAAAATCGGGAAATCCCAACATCCCATTCTGTGGAAAAGATTTCCGCCAAAACCACCCTTAAAGCGATATAATCCATACATGGGATGATCCGGGTTTGGGCCTGGTGCAGAGCCAAACATATCATATTCTGTACATCCTTGGGTTTTCAAAAGACGAATTGCCTCCCATTGCAAGGCATATGCAGCCATAAACTGCCGATTTTGTGATGCAGAAGCGCCATAAAGATATGTTCCGCGTTTTTTGGATGTTGCAAGAAACATTGCAGCAAGCGGATCCGCATTATGCTCGGCAATTAACAAATTTACATTGGAATCAATTTCTTTAGATTGTCGCAATTTTAAGGCTCGCTCAAAATCCGCCATATTTGGTGCGACAATCCCATTCCGACGAGCGGTTTCTGCATAGAGCTTGTACCACACATGAATTTTCTCCATGCCGTATTGCTTTACCCTCACTCCTTTTCGCTCAGACAAACGGATGTTATATCGCGTTTTTGCTTTCATATTTGCAAGCAATGCGTCATCGGAATGATTCAGTTTCAAGAACCAAGTTGATGCAGGCAAATTGTCGGTCGGACTTTTGCAAATACGATGTTGATGCGTGTCAAAATTTATTCGGAATTCCTGTGCATTCACCGATGGATTTTGAAGCAAATGTCCGTCAGGATGAAAATAAGCATCATCAGCAACCCACTGATTTTCCCAAGGCAAGTCGTAACGAATGAAAATACAATGTTCCGGCAAATGAGGAATTAAGCTTTCAGAAAGGTTTTCAACGAAACTACCATACTTATCAGCATCCGGCTGTATTTCAGGACCATAAGGCAAATAAGCATAGGAATAACTATCATTCACATTTTGGACTAACACCAGCATATCATCATGAATAAATGCATTTTCTGATGTGTTAGGAATAACAAAATCACGACTTGCATTCAAATCAAAAGCGCGAGGATTAAGTCCCTTACTATGCTTCAAGGTCGCCCAGTAGCGAGATTGCTGAAGAATATTGGTTGATTCAATTTCCTGTATTGCTTTTGGTTCAATTTGACAATTCATACTGCTTTTTGCGGCGCAAAGTTATTTTCCTCAGTATTTTAAGCAAGAATATGCACATGAGATTTCTCATGTGCGTGTGCTTCAAAAATATATTAGGACAAAATGCTATGGATTTTTCTGAAAATTGGACAGAAATTACAAAACTCTTAAACCGAAGACTCCGTCGTTATTTCGATTTTTACAGATTAAACGACAGTTTAGAATATGCTTCTTGGTATTTTTTGAAAGCTGCTTCGCCGAAACAAACCAAATACACTTTCTCCAAAGTTGTTTGCGAAGCTAAATGATTTGCCACTTCATGCAATGCAATATCAACGGCTAAATCCATAGGAAAACCATACACTCCTGTACTGATAGAAGGGAAAGCAATGCTTTTTAATTGATGCTCCGATGCGATCTTCAAACTGTTACGATAAGCTGATGCTAATAAGGCTTTTTCATTGTCATTTCCTCCCCGCCACACCGGACCGACTGTATGTATCACATAGTTTGCCGGCAAATTATACCCCTTCGTGATTTTTGCCTCACCGGTTTCACAACCATTTAATGTTTTGCACTCAGCAAGTAGTTCCGATCCGGCAGCTCGATGAATTGCACCGTCAACACCACCGCCGCCAAGTAAGGTTTTATTTGCTGCATTGACAATGGCATCAAGTTCGAGTTTTGTAATATCTCCTTCAACAATTTTAATTTTTTCTTTCATAATGATGCTTTCTTATCAGGTTGTTTTTTGAGACTCTGAACCGCCAGCCGGTGATTCGGAATAACATAAATGGATATTTGATTTTTATCAAACAAGGATGATTAGGATTCTTACTTCAGGAATTAAGCTCAATCTTCCTTTGTATGTTTTGTAATCATTCGTATAATTCCGCGATGATGAGCAATTAACACATAAGCCAACACTAACTGAATACCATACAAAATAACATAGGCAAAATCTCTTTCCGGATATTTAAGCAATTCATTTTGAATCATTTGAAAAACTGATTTCACAAACTCCGGTAATGCCTGTACTAACAAAACACCGGCAAAAACAATAATAGCAACGGACAGCACAGTCTCCATCCGCATATTCAAGTTTATTTCTTCCTGAGTAAAGCCTTTTTCTAAGCGCAGGGCTTTAATAATCCAATTCGGATTAAAAATTAAAAATTTTATGATTAAGAAGAAAACAAAAAGCATGATAATTAAACCCACCAACAAAGGTAGAAATTGAATAAAACTCCCCCCAGGTCCATAACCCATATACATAAAACTTGAAACAAATTGTCCCAGCACGGCAATGCTGCTAAGAATCAGGAATATTCCTATTGTACGAAGCAGTATGCTCCAAAATGTGTGTATTTTCATAAAATTTTGCTGTTAATTGTTTGCTTTATCATGTTCAACCCAAATTAATTCAGAAGTATCAAAACCCAGATCTTCAGCTAATTGAAGGTATTCATTTTTAATATTTTCAGGTATTTCTGTTTCTCGGGACAAAAACCAAAGGTATTTTAAACTTTGCCCACAAACCAAAGCATATTTGTAGTTTTCATCAAGTGCAATGACATTGTAACCGGCATAAAACGGACCAAAAAATGAGACTTTCAACATGGCGACATCATCATCACCAACGAACTTCGCTTTACCGATTGCCTGCTCCCAGGTTTTTTCAGTATAATCAAAGCCTCGGTTTTCAACTCGGATTGTTCCATCTTCGTTCACGGAATACTCAGCCGTTGTATTATTCAGTCCTTCTTCAAATTTAAAATCAAAGCGTGCAATTTCGTACCATTTTCCAAGATAAGAGGTTTTCTCAAAATCTTTAACTGCCTCCACTCCTTTCGGGATTGTCGAGCATGAGAGAAATAAGCTTGCCAGCAGCAAACTAAGTAGCATATAGCGATATTTTTTCATTACATTTTTTTTAAGTCCGAAGACAATGTACAAAAAAGGCAGGGAAATATCAAATAATACCAAGCTAAGTTTGCAAATTGACTGATAAATAAATTTTAAAACTACCAATTCCTGTTACGAATTAAACTTCTGGAGTATATGCCGAATTTATTAATTTGATCCAATACAAGTCTGCTTATTTACCAGCTGAGGATGGCAAGCAGGCATATCAAACGCAGTGAAATTATTATCCAAATGTCGCCAAACACGAACTTCTGTATGATAATATAGCTTTGATGTCCTTAAGTGTAGTGGGTCGGCGTAGTGGTCAAAATGTACTCAAAGTTAAGATAAACTGCTTGGGTCTTGTGCTTGCGTTCAATAATGGTGATTATCCATTCATCTTAAAAAACTAGCAACAAATGGAAAAATCTTTTGTGAAATTCATACCCTAGAATCAAAATTTTCTATTAAATTTGTAGTAGAACTAAAAATAAGTTTGTTATAAAAAATTCGTGGAGATAATTAACCATACAGTTTAGTACAAATATCCAAAGTTTAACAAATTTATATCATGTTCTTATACAGTTAGTTGCAAATAGTCAAGGCTGTAGTTTATTATTGCGTTGAAAGTATCGTTTTGTATTTTTCATCTATCTGCCGGTATCTGGAATAAGCCGATACATCAATTATCGTTTGTTTAGCAAGCTCTGATATTGGTA
>JAQIBY010000005.1 GCA_027858835.1 Bacteroidales bacterium
CAATAGATTTAAAGGATATCATTTAGATATTTCATGCCAAAAGAAGATTTCTTTTAAGCTTTCTGGACGAAATTTACCATACCAAGCGAAATTTCGCAAGCGCATTTCGAGGGGGTCAGCATCTTTTTCCGGCATAAATACCCCATCCGGTGATCCGATGAAGTCAATTCGTCTGACTTGTCCGTCTTCACGGTAAATTGTCATGGAGTTGCTCACTTCTTTATTTACACCAATGATTTCATCGGTTTTATCGTCGCGACCATAATAAATGGTTTCGGCATTACTCAACACATTAATTTTATGCAATTCATTATTCTGTATCCAGGCGACCATATCCCTACCTGAAATTTGCGAATAACGGATGCTGTCTTCCTGCATCACTATAAATGCGGAATTTTTCATATTGAGCTGTTCTGCCACACTATTGCGCATTTTCATTTCAATGGTGTCAGCAATAATCTGGCTTTCGCCTGACCACAATATTGGATCTCCGTACATAACTGAGATGGAGTCAGAGTCAAAATAAACCAACGAGTCGCAACGTCCTTGCATATCTTCTTTGAAAATTTGCACTTTATAATAAGCTAAAATCCGACGTGCAGAATCACCAACCTCCTCCATGAAAACCGTATCCGCATGGATATAGGTTGTATCAAGCTTGTCATAATACATCACCAGCGCCGAATCTGTTATGAAAGATTTTCCGGTGAGCTCGTTGTATTCAGCATAATTTCCCGACCCGGCAAATTGCTCAAGGGTATCGAGCATATATATATTTCGCCAGGCTTTTCCTGAGCGTATATTTCTGTCGTAAAACAAGGAATCTGCCCAAATCGTTTGAGATTGCTGATACAGAATAGTGTTTTCCCCAAAAGCAGAAATATCATTTTCAGTATCATACCACCCGATTTGACATTTTATGCGTGAAGAATCACTTATAATATGAGTTGGTCCTAAAAAATTCGTAATTTTTGATTCTGTGTTATACTTCAAGGTGTCAGCAAAAATTGTATAGTCAGGATGGACTAATCTCACGGAATCCACAGCAATATAATCTTTAATGTCAGGATAATAATATCCTTTGTAACTAGTGAGATTAATGGATTCATGCTCAATTTCTCCGAAACCGAAATAATATCCGATATTTTTTTTGCGGTCAAAATTTAGTGAATCGGTGGTGAGTTTTGAATTTTTATGAATTAATACGACAGAATCCCGCATTTTTGCCATTCGTGTATTTCCGTCATAACTCATGAATTTTCCGGTCATGTCAACAGAATCTCCTTGCTCAATACGCACAGAGCCATAAGCATCCATTGTGTTTGTTGATGGAAAAAACCATGCAGAATCGCAATACATTAAAGCATCTTCATGTTTGAAAATGACATTTCCAATAAGACGGCGTGCTGTGATGCCGCTAGAGCGATCAAACCGGGCCTCATCGGCATCCAAAATATTGATTTTTCGGACCTGCTGGGCGCTCAAAAAAAACGGAAAGCACAAACTTACCATCAAAAGATATTTCAGAAAAATCTTCATTAATCCTTCAAATAGACATCGATAATGTCTTCGATTGTAAGCGATTCGGCTTCAGCCTTGTAGTTTTTCATAAGCCGATGACGGAGAATTATTTTTGCGACCGCTTTCACATCCTCAATATCCGGTGAATATTTCCCATGAAGCACGGCATGAGTCTTTGCACCTATAATTAAGTATTGTGATGCACGCGGACCTGCTCCCCATTGAATATATTTTTCAGTTAGCTCATGTTGATATTTTGTTCCGGGGCGGGTTTTTGCAACTAACCCGACTGCATAATTCAGTACCTGATCATTCACCGGGATTTTTCTGATTAATTTTTGAAAACCTACAATTTCTTCGGCTGTCATTACATTTTGCACGTCAAAATCAAGATCAGCGGTTGTGTTTTTTACGATTGTAATTTCATCTTCAAAGGAGGGATAATCAACATAAATGTTGAACATAAACCGGTCAAGTTGAGCTTCCGGCAAGGGGTAAGTTCCTTCCTGTTCAATTGGATTTTGAGTTGCCATGACAAAAAACGGCTCCTCCAGTTTGTAATTTGTTCCTGCGGCTGTTATAGTTCGTTCCTGCATGGCCTCAAGTAGTGCAGCCTGAGTTTTCGGAGGTGTCCGGTTAATCTCATCAGCTAGAATAAAGTTGGCAAATAAGGGGCCTTTAATAAATCGGAATTGTCGTTTTTCATCCAAAATTTCTGTTCCGATAATGTCAGAAGGCATTAAGTCCGGTGTAAATTGTATGCGTTTATTTTTTAAACCAAGAGCGTTTGCTATTGTAGTAACTAACAATGTTTTTGCCAATCCTGGCACACCAACCAAAAGGCAATGTCCTCTGGAAAAAATACTAATGAGAACCTCTTCAATTACCTGATCCTGACCATAAATTACTTTTTTTATTTCATCTAGCAATTGCGTGTATTTTTCATTAAGTACCCGTACTGCTTCAACGTCATTTATTTTGTTTTCCATTCTTTTTTGATTTGTAACAAATGTACAACTAATTCATGAAAAAAAAAGTATCTCAGGGAAGTTGAATTTTTTTCACGACTGAACAAATTATACTAATTTTGTAAAAATTAAAATTTGATATCATGATTCAACGCATACAAACATTTTTTCTTTTAGCCGCAATGGCGACATTAGTCGTTTTGTTTTTTATTCCACTGGGGCATTTAATTCCGCCAAACGACATGGTTTTAGACTTTTATTACAATGGAATCGAGTCCAATGAGTTTGTGGAAAATGCTTATCAGACAATGCCTTTAACTGTTTTAATGGGTATAACATCATTATTAAGCGTCATCATAATTTTTATGTATAAAAATCGCATTTTGCAAATTCGCTTGTCTGGAATAAACATTTTTCTGATTATTGGACAAACGGGTATGTTTTTATACTATTTTTTCGATGCGGCAAAGCAAATTGATGCGGACAAGCAATTTAATATTAGTATTGTACTACCGATTGTTGCGATAATTTTCCTTTACCTTGCAATACGAGGCATTGCAAGAGATGAAGCTTTGGTGAAAGCGGCCGATAGAATCCGTTAATGTGTGTCGCGAGCGCCAAAAATGGTGCTGACCAATTTTTCCATTGAGAAACTTAAATATTTTAATCGAGAAATTTCGTCTCCCCCAAAGGCGAGATTATTTGCGTGGCCAAGAAAGGTCAGTAATATTTATGGTGATTTTCTTCTCAGATATCTAAACAGTTTCATGGATTTTTTTTAGCTTCAATTATTTGATCAGAAAATTATAAAATGCTATAATACCGATTAAACATCATTCCGAAAGCTTTCGAATTGCCGATACAATTCATTTTTTTCTTGTATCAGCTTTGATTCTACATCGGCATTAACCTTCCGAAATGAATTCGGAATAAGAATTGGTAGTTTCAAAATTTCTTTATGAATCATTTTGAAACACAATTGGTATAACTATCCTAATGTTTTAGCCCCTTAAATATCCGGACAGAATTATATTTTAAAAAATAGACTTAATTTTGTCATTATGAAAAGAAGAACATTTACAACAGAGCAAAAGCTTGCAATTCTTAAGGAAGCATCAGAAAATGGAGTTGCTGTAACACTAGAAAAGTATGGACTTTATAAAGCATCCTACTATCAATGGAAGGAAAAGCTTGAGACCATGGGACCTGAAGGTTTTAAACATGGGATGACGCCAGCCCAATTAAAACGCATAAGAGAACTGGAGAAAGAAAACCGGTTATTAAAAGAACTTATCGTTGAAAAAGACTTAGAAGGCAAACTTAAAGATGAATTGCTAAAAAAGAAGTTTGCCTTGGAGAAAAGAAAGAAATTGTAGCTAAATATATTCTTCAAGGCATAAAAAGAGATACTGCTCTTAAAATAGCTAATGTTAGTAAGCATCAGTATTATTATAAGCCCAGCAATGGTACAAGAGGCCGAAAAAAACCGATACGGTAAAAACCTCCTCAGGAACCGTTCCTAATAATGTCATGCTATCTGAGATAGAACGAATAAAATCAGATCCGGACACCGATTATGGCTATATAAAAATGACTTATGCTTTAAAAACGAATGGATATTTTGTAAACAAGAAGAAAGTTTATCGTTTAATGCGTCGCAATGGAATGTTAAAAAGCAAACCAACAAGTTATTCAAAAAATTATGCAAAATACCGTAAGGTTTTGCCCGAAAAACCATTGGAAGTGCTAGAAATGGACATTAAGTTTGTTTGGGTTGAAGAATATAAAAAACATGCTTTGATACTAAGCATAATTGACACTTTTTCCCGACATGTATTGTGCCATCAAGTATCCTTTTCAATTACGAAAAATCAAGTTAAAGATTGTTGGGATTATGTTATTGAAAATCACTTACAAACATATTTGTATCCAGGAGAACCAATTCATGTAGAAATTAGAAATGATAATGATAAGCGATTCTCTGCAAAGCTGATACAAAACTATTTTGCCGAAAAT
The DNA here is from genome assembly GCA_027858835.1 of Bacteroidales bacterium. Classification (GTDB taxonomy): domain Bacteria; phylum Bacteroidota; class Bacteroidia; order Bacteroidales; family ML635J-15; genus JAQIBY01. Next base: position 4,506 of record JAQIBY010000005.1, read on the forward strand.
CAGATTAACCAAGTTTTCACACATCCTTATACGCCGCAAGAAAATGGCCATATTGAAAGTTTTCATTCAATTCTATCTAAACATCTCGAACCTTATAATTTTTGGTCAATACAAGAGCTTGAACAAAACCTCATTCTTTTTTACGAGAAATACAACAACTCAAGAATACACTCGTCAATTGCATATCTACCGCCAAGAACTTTTTGGAATCTTTGGAATAAAGATTTAATCGAAAAAAAGACAGATTACAAACTCAGAAAAAATAGATTCAAACTAAAAATACCTTATGATAAAATAAATCAATATACGGGTAATAATGAGCCTGAGGTTGTTCCCTTGCATAATATGTCGCACCGGAACGGTGCTCCAATTAAAAACCTAAAAGAGATGGTCGGCGCCGAGTCATCTCACAACATACGGTTTAAAAAATCACCGTCGGTTGTCCCTTGCGATGCAAATATATGAGGTTTTTTATTATGTTTGCAATGTGCTTATTAAATTGTCCGATTAATAGGGGGTTAAACCACTAATACAAAATAAAAATATAGTATAAAAAGTACAATCGATAAAATAAATATAATAATACTGATAATCCCCATAATGTATCCTGCTTTAGCAATATTTGCCCCTTTATATTTTTCCGGATTGGCTTTTATTCGTTTCATACCTATGCGCGAAAAGATAGCTGCTAAAATGCCTAATGGACCAGTGAAAATGCCTAATACACCAGTAAAGGCTAATGGGATCCCGATTAATGCGATTATAGCTAAAATAAAGCCAGTTATTGCAGCCCAGTGAGTTTCTTTTTGATTCTCAGCTGATTTTGCTGAATCTGGATCGTCCTTGTTGACGACATATTTTATTGTGTCTGGAACAGCCTGTTTTGTGTCTGTAAAGAGGGATTGTTTTTGTTTTGATAAGCTTATTATCTCTAAATTGTTGGCATTTTCATCGTTTAATGCATATGTCGGTTCATAATCTTGAGATATTTCTGCTTGTTTGTAATCAGGCTTTTTGACGCTCTGGTTTTTATAAGTCACTTCTTGCTGTTCCTTCTTGTGGTCTTGAGCAAGTTTTTCGTTTTCTTGATGCGTTTTGTGATTTTTGTTGGACTTATGCCATTCAACATGATAGCCGGGTTGGTAAAGCCGTTTATTTACGGAGCAAGAATTTAAGCCAATGAGCATGAGCAAAAGAAACAGTCCAAAAGCTATGGTAATGATTTTTTTCATTCGGTTAATGTCTTAAATAATGTAATTGATGTGTGTTTTGCTGCAAATTATGGCTCGAATATAGTGAAAAAAAATGAAAATGCATTTTTATATGTTGAAAAAAATTGGAGGGACTTATTTGTTTTGTCTTAAAGGCGACAGGTTGAGGTTGTTTGCATTGATGTTATTGCTTTCGTATTTTATTGCAAATACGTTTTTATTGTTTGATTCTTTTATTTTGGGAATGCAATATTGATTTCTATTGTTATTCTTTATGTAAGTGCTACCGAAATATTTTTGTCCATCAACTTCAAAATAGTAGCGAACAATATGCCCATGTAAAACTACTATTTGACCCTCAAAGCCCTGTGAGTAGCTTGTAACTTTTTTAATCTCATACACTGTTCCTATAGTCTCTTTATATTGAACTTCGCTCCCTTCTAGAATGTATATGAATATTGAGATAAAGATCAAAAAAAGAGAGGAAATTAGGATTTTTAATAATGTATTTTCTTTAGTATTTGTTTTGTCTGTTTTGTTTAGAACGTGTGTATTAGGATGTTCTATTGCTTGAATAGCTTCTCGTAATTTAATTTCATGTTTTACTTTTAGAATAAACTCACTATCATAGCCTTCTTTTTTATTTAATAACTCAAGTAATTTTCCTGTACTTAAGCTCTCAATTTGATATGTGTGATGATTCTGCATTAAATATCTGTCCGAAAAACATATTTTTCATGTACGGTTGTTTAAAGCCAAATTTACTGTTTTTTATGGCAATTGCTTATGTTTTTATTAATTTCTGATGTGATGTTCTTTTTAAAATAAATCGTGTCACTTGATATTTCTTTGATGGTTTTCTCCCTGTTTCTGTTGTGAGAGAAATCTTTTCTGTGCGCTTAATCTCGAACCTTATTAACCAAACCACCGAGTTTACTGAAAGTCGTTAATGTGTGTCGCGAGCGCCAAAAATGGTGCTGCCGATACGAACAATTGTTGCCCCTTCTTCAATCGCAATTTTATAATCTCCGGACATTCCCATGCTGATTTCTGAAAACGCATCATTGTCTGAGAAAAATCGGGTTTTTAATTGCTCAAAAATAGATTTCAGGTGCTTAAATTCTCTGCTCACCTGATCCATATCCTCCGTAAAGGTTGCCATTCCCATCACACCGCGTATGCGAACATTTTCAAAGCCCTGAAAACTTTCTGACTCCAGCATTTGCTCAGCTTCTTGCATATCCAAACCAAATTTCGTGTCTTCCTCTGCAATATGAAACTGCAATAGACAGTCAATTGTACGTTCTGCTTTGGCGGCTTCTTTATTGATAGCTCTAAGTAATTTCATTCTGTCAACCGAATGAATCATATCAATCCAAGGCGCAATGTATTTCACTTTGTTGGTCTGCAAATGCCCTATCATATGCCATTGAATATCTTTGGGCATTTCAGGATATTTCGCTTGCAACTCCTGTACTTTGTTTTCGCCAAAAACCCGCTGTCCCGCATGGTACGCATGCAAAATTATTGATATAGGCTTTGTTTTTGATACCGCAACCAACTGAATATGTTCCGGTAATTGTGATTGTACATTTTTTAATCGTTGCTGTATAGGTGACATATGCATTCTTTTTTTTGCAAAATTAGTGATTTTACGGGCAAAATACTAAAATCACTTAAAAATATAGCACAGTTTTGAAAGCCGATAATTAGACGGTAATTTCCTTGTGCGAAATTCTTAATAATTAAAATAATGTATTGTGTTTACTGTTGAATTAAGATTTTTAGTAACTTCGTATTAATATTAGAAGTTGGTACGATGAAAAAATATAGTTTTCTTTCCTTTGCAGTGTTGATTTCAATGCTTTTAGCGAGCTGTGATAAAGATAAATGGTATCAGGTTCCATCAGAAACCTCAGATTATGTAGAGCGATTTGAGGCAATGGCCGAAAATCGCGGATATGATATTGACATTGAAGAACGCGGATTAATTATCGAGTTTGGGTCAATTGAAGAGTCACTGAATTCCAAGTTATACTATGAAGATCCGATTCGCATTGTGATTGATAAAACAGCTTGGAACAATTTCAACGATGAGCTTAAAGCACTTGAAATTTACAGAAACCTTGCCTTAGGTTTTCTTAACAGACAAACCCTAAATGACAAATTCCCTAACGGCGAATGGAAAAGTTTGATGCGGGGTGAAGTGTTTGAAGAAGGTGACACTCAAAACTTGAATTTTTTCGGATTTCGCCAAGAGTATTACATCAATGAGATGTTTTATTTGGAAGCTGAAACGCCATGGTGGGCAGATTACGAGGCATCTTATGACAGCATTCGAATGCAAGGTGCAAATGACATTTTATCTCAAGATATTCCACTTGACGAATTGGAATGGGGATATACTTCTGCTGGATTAAATGTCGGTTTTGAAAACGGGGAGCTCATTCTTAATAATTTAAATGCTGATTCAAAAATAATTATCACTCAGTTAGAGGAGCAGTTGACTGCGGATTTTCTTATTGAAGCCATCATTAAAATTGATGATTCTGAAGCATTTAATTTTAGTGGTTTGATTTGGGGGGCATCTGGTAATAATGCATTTTATGTGAATACTTACAATCTTGAAAATGAAAGTAAAATGTATAATGCGAGTGAAAAGTATCATTATTGTCATTTTACTGAAGAAAATTGCACACAAATTGATCCGGAAGGATATAATAAAATTTCTATCCGAAAAGAAGGAGATAGATACCACTATTTCATCAATGAAAGTTTTGTTTACATGACTGACATTCACGAATTTTACGGAAATCAATTTGGGTTTTACATTGGAGGGGAAAGTAAAATTTATATTAACCGACTAAGCATAAAATCGGAATGATGTTTGCTGAAGCAGACTCTTTTGATATTAAAAATAAACCTAAGCTTATTAATATTAACATAACGATTAAACCATAAGCACATGAAAAAACTGTTCTTTCTTTTATCGGCATTATTATTTGCTGGAGCTATTTTCAGCCAGAGTATTACCTTAACATCCCCTAACGGTGGGCAAACCTGGGCAGGTTGCACTGAACAAAACATTACATGGAATTCATCCGGAACATCGGATTATTATTCGTTGGATTATTCGACAGACAACGGGAGTACATGGACATCAATTACCAGCTATTACAACACCAGTACCGGCTCATATGCGTGGACAGTTCCAAACACATCATCTTCGCAATGTCTTATCCGAATTACGGATTCAAATAATTCAGGAACCAGCGATATGAGTGACGGGATATTTACAATTACATCTCCCTTAACAGTACTCGCACCTAACGGAAGTGAAATATGGGAAGCCAGTACGGCTGAAACGGTTAGTTTTAATCGCAATGGCACCTCAAATTATTTTGATTTGTATTATTCAACTGATGCCGGAAGCTCTTGGAATCAGGTAGCCTACAATAAGTACATATCAGGCAGCACCTACAATTGGAATATTCCAAACACTCCATCAATACAATGTCTGTTTAAAATTACAGATCACTCAAACGCCTGTATGACTGATATAAGTGATGGTTTGTTTGAAATAATACCGGCCGCATCCTCTGTAACAGTTAGTAGTCCGAATGGTGGAGAAACATGGTATGTGGGAGAAAGCAGAACCATTAGCTGGTCAGAAAGTAACAGTAGTGGATTATTTAATTTAGATTATTCTACCGATAATGGTGCAAGTTGGACAGCCTTGGCAAGCAATTTCAGTGGAACAAGTTACAGTTGGACAATTCCAAATACACCATCTGCGAATTGTCTGGTGCGTGTTATTGATGCGAATGACAATCCTGTGCAAGATGTCAGTAACAGTGAATTTACAATTGCTGAACCATTTATCAATGTAACAACACCAAACGGTGGCGAAATACTTGAAGGATGTGATACTTACACCATTAACTGGCAAAATGGAGGAACCGGAAATTATTACAAAATTGAATATTCAACCGACAATGGAAGCTCATGGATTACAATTATCTCTTCAAAATACTCAAGCGGATATTCAGGAACTCATATTTGGGATCCGGTAACAAGTATTGATACAGATCAGGCATTAATCCGAATTACGGATATTAATCAATTAAGCGTTTTTGACCAAAGTGATGCTACTTTCCACATTAATGCAAACGATGATATAATTATCACCAGTCCTAACGGAGGCGAAAACTGGGAAGTTGGAACAACTGAACTTATCGACTGGGTTTCAGCAGGAACATCAACCAGGCATTACATTTATTATTCGGTAAATAACGGTAGCAGCTGGACACAAATTGCAAACACAACATCCGGACAATATAGTTGGACTATTCCTGAAAATGAAACGAATCAGGCTTTAGTTAAGGTCGTGGATTATTACAATTCCTGTATTTACGACATTAGCAATGCGAATTTCAACATTACACCGCCTACACCTGTTATCAATCTTACTTCGCCGAACAGTGCAATAACGCTTTATCAAAATAACAACTACACCATTCAATGGAACAGTAGTTATTTGAATTCTTCGTTTGTAAGCTTATACTATTCGATAGATAATGGTAGCTCTTGGGTTGAAATTGTTGATGTCGAGGAAGATGACGGCTCATATAGCTGGGCTGTTCCTGAAGTTATTTCAACTCAATGTCTTGTGAAAGTTCAGGAATACGACAATCCGGCTGTTAACGATGTCAGTAATACAAATTTCAATATTGCAGAGCCTTATATCACAATCACATCACCAAATGGTGGAGAAAGCTGGGAAGGCTGTGCTGAAAACACTATCTCATGGGTAACTCAGGGTACCGGAAATTATTTTAAAATTGAATACAGTACTGATAATGGAACCATTTGGGAAACCCTTACTTCATCAATTTACCAAGTAGGAAGCACAGGAAATTATAATTGGAATCCAACGACAGATGTTTCGAGCAATAATTGCCTCATACGAGTGACAGATAAAAATATGACTGATGTTTGGGATGTAAGCAATGCAAATTTCAGCTTGACAGAAAATTCAGATCTCATATTAACTTCACTCACCGGCGGGGAGATACTTGAAATGGGTACGACTTATACTGCCACATGGGTTACCGGAGGTTCTTCAGATCGGGTTACGCTTTATTCTTCTACAGATAATGGAAATACATGGACTTATTTGACAGAGACTTACTCAAGCAGCTACAACTGGACCATTCCGGATGTTGAGTCCGATCAGTGCTTGTTTAAAGTTATTGATTATTATAACACATGCATTAAAGATATTTCAGCGGCAAACTTTAGTATTGTTCCGCCTACACCTGAAATCAACATTACTTATCCAAACTCAGGAAATAGCCTATACGCCAGAAACACTTATACAATTACATGGTCAAATTCATATAATGATGTTGACTTTGTAACACTGGAGTTTTCTGCGGATAACGGGAGTACTTGGGAGGAAATAACCAATCTTACCGAAAATGACGGGTCATTTGGCTGGACTACTCCGGATATTGTTTCTTCTGATTGCCAAATTAAAATTAGTGAATATGGAAACCCTGCATTTTTTGACATTACTGATGTCAATTTCGAATTGATTGCACCTTTCATTACGATTACATCACCAAATGGAGGAGAAAGTTTTACCGGTTGTGAGGAAACTGAAATTACATGGTCAAATGGCGGAACAGGAAATTATTACAAGCTAGAATATTCGCTTGATAACGGCACAACTTGGGAACTCCTTTATAGCAGTATTTACTGCACAAGTTCAAGTTGTTCTGTAACCTGGAATGCGATTATTAATGAAAGTAGTACTCAATGCCTCATTAAATTATCAGATAAAAATGATTTGCTTACAACGGATGACAGCGATAACAATTTTTCTATCAATACACATAGTCACATAATTATTACAAATCCAAATGGTGGGGAAGTTTTTGAAGTTGGAGAAAATTATAATCTTTCTTGGGTTTCTTCTTCCGAGTCAGACCGTTATGAGCTGTATTATTCAACAGACAACGGCAATACATGGAATACGATAAGCACAAGTACTTATAGCGAAAGTCATTCGTGGACAGTTCCGAACGAACCGTCGTTGCAATGCCTTTTTAAAGTGGTTGATTATTACAATAGTTGCATTTTTGACCTCAGTGATAACTTGTTCACAATCTCTGAGCCCTTGCCTCAAATTACTGTAAGCAATCCAAATTCAGGAACTTATTATTACAACAATAGCTTAAATATTAACTGGAATAGTGAATATCTCAATTCAGAGTTTGTGGCAATTGATATTTCCTATGACAATGGAACTAGCTGGGAAATAATTGAAGCATTGACTCAGGATGACGGGTCATATTCCTGGATAATTCCTGAGATTTCGAGTAATGAAGCGCTTATTCGTGTCAGTGAATACGGCAACGCCTCAGTTTTTGATATTAGTGACGCAAACTTTACAATCACAGAGCCTTATATCATTGTCAATTCCCCAAATGGGGGAGAGTCACTAACAGGTTGCGACGATATTGAAATCAATTGGACAAAATACGGTACCGGAAGTTATTATAAAATCGAATTTTCTGATGATAACGGAGCAAGTTGGAATGTCATTGCATCATCTGTTTACAACACATCTACTACCGGAATTTACACCTGGAGTTCTGCAACAAATGCAGATTCTGATCAATGTTTGATTAGAGTATCCGACAAAAACCAACCTGCGTATTTTGACATCTCGGATAATCTGTTCACAATGAATCCGAATACCGACATTGTCTTAATTAGTCCGAACGGCGGAGAAGCATGGCAAGTCGGGTCATCTCATCAAATTACTTGGGCAACAAATCTGGGCTCGTCCAAACATGATTTGCACTATTCAACAGATAACGGAAACACATGGAATTATATCACTTATGTTTACGGAAACAATTACAACTGGACAATTCCCGATGAGATTAGCACAGAATGTTTGTTTCGTGTCAGAAGCAACGCAAATTCATGTATTCACGATATAAGCGATGCTGTGTTTAGCATTACACCTCCCACTCCTGAAATTACAATTACAAATCCAGATGCAGGAAATTATTTTGCAGGAAACGGACTGTCAATCAGTTGGAATAGCGAATACCTTAATTCAGCTTTCGTTAATATTGCATACAGCGACGACAATGGCTCCACCTGGAATAGCATTGTCAGTGCAACTGAGGATGACGGGACCTATGCCTGGACAATTCCCGAAAACTTATCCGATGAATATATTATTCGAATTTCTGAATATGAAAATTCCACAGTTTACGATGAGTCAGAAGTTTTTAGCGTTGTAAATCCAACAATTTCGGTAACATCACCTAATGGAGGCGAGGTTTTTGACGGCTGTGAAGAAATGACGATTAGTTGGACAAGTGGCGGTGTCAGCAAATATTACAAAATTGAATATTCCACCAATGGTGGTGCTGACTGGACATCAATTTCTAACAGCTTTTATACAACATCAAATTCCTATACGTGGGGAACAGTTTCAAATCTGAATTCTGACAATTGTATTATCCGCGTAAGCGACAAAAACAACCCGATAGCTACAGATGTCAGTGATGCATCCTTTACAATAAATCTGAATGAAGACATTATTATCACATCACCAAACGGCGGAGAATTTTGGCAGGTTGGTACAACGCAAAGCATAGAGTGGGTTTCTGCCTCCACATCAACTCGTTTTGATGTATTTGTTTCTGTTGATAATGGTGGATGGAGTCATTTAACAAGCACATATTCTAATTACTACAATTATAACATTCCAAACAACCCTTCATCTCAATATAAAATCAAAGTTGAAGATTATTATAACGCTTGTATTTATGACGAAAGTGATGATTATTTCACCGTTACACCGGGTGATGTTGCACTGAATTATCCCAATGGAGGAGAAGTTTTTTACGTTGGAGGCAATTACAATATCTCATGGACTGACGAATACATTAGCGGAAACTATGTAAAACTTGAATATTCCGCAAACAACGGTGCATCATGGCAAGAGATTGTATCTGTTACTGAAAACGATGGCATATATTCATGGAATGTTCCAAACCAAATCTCAGATGAATGTTTGGTAAAAGTAACTCACTTCAATGATCCCTCTGTATTTGACATGAGTGATGCAGTGTTTAGTATTGAGCCATCCATTGTGCTTATTACTCCGAATGGAGACGGCGGCGGCGAAGTCTGGCGTGTTTGCACGGAAACCAGTATTACATGGACATCAGGCGGAACAGGGAGTTATTTTAGAATTGAATACTCGGTTGATAATGGACAAAACTGGACAACCATTCAATCATCATATTATAGCTCTGGTTTTAACAATACTTACGATTGGACATTACCAAATCAACCATCTTCGGAATGTCTGGTTCGCGTTACCGATAATTCAAATTCTATTAAGACCGACATGAGTGATGCAACTTTCACGATTTCACCTGCAATCACGGTCACCCAACCAAATGGCGGGGAAAGTTTAACCAATGGTTCAACCTATGATATTTTATGGAATTCCGACGGAGTTTCTAATTATTACAATATCGATTACTCGACCGATGGAGGAAATAACTGGACAAATATTGTTTTCAATCAAAATATTATCAGCGATTCTTACTCATGGATCGTTCCCGGATCAATTTCTCAAAATTGTCTCATAAAAGTTACAGACAACGTTAATACATGTAAAACGGACATGAGTGATCAAGTATTTGCAATTGGCACAGCCGCCATTGATATTATAGTAGATGCTCCTGCTGGAGGTGAAGTTTGGAATGGCTGTACAACACAGACAATTAGTTGGACATCAATAGGTACTTCGGGTGATTATGATTTAGCATATTCGATTGATGGCGGCATAAATTGGACTTCAATTGTTGATGACTTCAATACTGCATTGAACACTTACGATTGGACAATTCCAAATGAAAATTCATCCAATTGTCTGGTACGTGTCAGAGACGCAAACAACGCCAATTTTTACGGAATTTCTACTGCTGAATTTGAAATAACAAGTGTCATTGCTGATGCAGGTGAAGATTTCGCCTTATGTATGGGCGAAAGCCAGCAGCTAAATGCCAATGGTGGGGTTACATATTCCTGGTTACCAACCAATGGGCTAAGTAATGCGACCATTGCAAATCCCTTTGCCAATCCAACATCGACAATAACATACACAGTCTTTGTTACGGATGCCAATGGATGTACGGATTCTGATGAAATAACAATTACTGTTAACCCGATTCCGGCTGCACCGGTTGCAGGAAGTAACTCACCTGTCCCATTGAATGGAACATTGGAACTTACTGCAAGTACAGTTGCTTTCGCAAATTATTCGTGGTCAGGACCAAATGGGTTCACTTCCAACATGCAAAATCCGGAAATAGATAATGCCACCTTAATATTAGATGGTACTTATGAAGTTATTGCCATTGTTTATGGGTGTGAAAGCGCGCAGGCTACAACAGCAGTTACGGTTTCAGCAAGTCCGGCTAATGTAAATCTCAGCGGAGCTGTTCTCACTGAAAGCAGCGCACCGATTAATGGAGTAAGCCTTAGTCTGAGCGGAGATTTAAGTAATAGTTACACAACATCAACCGATGGATTATATAGTTTTGCGGTTGATAATGGCGGAGCATATGAAATTGCTGCTGAGAAAAACAATGATGTGACGACAAATAATGGTGTCTCTACGCTGGATATCATCCTTATACAGCGACACATTCTGGGAGTTCAGGCATTATCTTCACCATATAAAATTATTGCTGCCGATGTAAACCGTTCGAATTCAGTAAGTACTTTGGATATCGTTTATATTCGTTCACTGATTTTGCAATCTGCAACAAGCTTCCCGGGCGGTGATTTATGGTCATTCGTGAACAGCGATTATTTCTTCCCGGATGCACAAAATCCATTCCCTTACGAACAAACCCGTTCGTACAGCAGCGCTTCAGAAATGGCGGATCAGAATTTCATCGGCATTAAACTCGGTGACGTGAATAATTCATGGAATAGCAACATTGCAAAATCAAACGATAGCAGTTTGGATTTCCAGATGGAAGATATCACTTCAGCTCATGATGAAATTCTGGAAATTCCGGTTTATGCCGATAATTTCAATAATATCAGCGGTTTCCAAACAAGCATTGAGTGGGCTGCAGGCAAACTCGAATTTGTGGAAATTGAAAACCTGACAACCGAATTATTCGTCAATACGGAGTTTTCCGAACAAGGAGTAATTTCTTGCCTTTGGAGTACTGAAAATATGAATGGACTCAGCATTGCTGATGATGAAGCACTTTTTATTCTGAAATTTAACGTAATTTCTCAAACATCTGAGCTTGCGCAAATCAATTTCACTTCAGAAATGACTTCCTCGGAGGCATATACTAATGAACTCGAATTGCTGGATGTCACGCTTTCAGGAGGCGAAATTGTGTTGAACGGATTTGTGAAAACTGACGAATACATATCAGATACTGAATTTAATATATATCCGAATCCATTCAGTAATAAAACGCAATTTGTGTTTAACCTTTCGGAGAAATCAACAGGTGTTTTTACTCTGTACAGCCTTACCGGAAAATCTGTGTGGACACATTCCGAAACCTACACAAGCGGCACGCACAGGCTTGATTTTGACGGACAGCGCTTGTCTCCCGGAACCTATATTTTACGATTCAGAGCGAATGACAAACTCATCAATCGAAAATTAATTGTTCAATAGTTTGTCAAACCGTAAAACACCTGTTTTTATGAGACATTTAATGGCATTTATCATTTGTATAAGCATGAGCTTGGCGCTTTTCAGTCAGGTTGATGATGTTACAATCAGGATAGGATCAGATGAGGGGATTTTTGGGTCGGAAGTCGTGATTCCCGTAACAACTGATAATTTCAATAATATACTGTCAGCGCAAGGAAGTATTTCTTTTGACAGCGACTTACTGGATTTTGTCGGCACGGAGCAATACGGACTTCCCGGGCTCAATGCATCATCATTCGGAACCACGCAAACGGCATCCGGGTTTCTGACATTTTCATGGTACGACGAAATGTTAAATGGCGTATCACTGAGTGACGGCGATCTGCTTTTTTCAATTCGTTTTGAAATTATCGACAATGCAGCGCAGAGTACTCCAATTCAATTATGTGGTGACATTACACCCATTGAAGTTGTAAATTCATCTTACAATACGCTTACTGTTTTTGATCAAACTGGGCAAGTGACAATTTTGGAAAACCCAAATCCGGGGACAGAATTAAGTATTGGATTTTCAGATCATACGGTAGAAGAAGGACAAGAAATTATTGTTCCCGTTGAGGTGACAAACTTTAATGACATTGTCAGCATGCAAGGTAGCATTTTGTGGGATGAAACCGTCGTGACCTATCTTTCAACTGAATCATACAACCTGCCGGACATGAGTAATAGCAACTTTGGAACAAGCCAAGCTGCTTCCGGAAAACTCACGTTCAGTTATAATGATACTGATCTGAGTGGAGAATCACTTGCTGACGGACAATCTGTCTTCAGTATTCGCTTTCGAGCCGATGGTGCAATTGGAGATGTCACATCAATTTTCCCGGATAACCAACCGACTCAACTTGAATTTGCCGATATTTCCTTAAACCCGATTGATTATACTACAATTCCGGGATCCATTAGCATAGAAAGTGAAACGCCGGGTTCAGGTATGATGATTTCTGCGGATTCCGTTGAAGGAGGAATTGGTGCGATTGTGCAAGTTCCTGTCAGAGTGGAGAATTTTAGCGAGCTTATTGCCTTGCAAGGAAGTTTGGAATTTGACCATACAATTGTCGAATTTGACACTGTCATCCAATACGGACTGCCTTCATTGGCATATGCGAATTTCGGGACGACAAATGCAGATGCAGGAAGCCTGTCATTTTCATGGAACGACCCGACACTCTTAGGTGTTACGCTGCCGCAAGACAGTGCAATTTTTGTTCTGCAATTTACACTGATTGGAAATATCGGAGACATTTCTCCGCTTAATTTTGTACAGACACCAACTCCTTTCGAGTGTGTTAAAAGCGATTTTACTGTCGTAAATACAGGGTTTTCTCCCGGACAAATGGAAATCATTGACGTCTATGAACTTGAAATAACAAATATTTCAGCCAATGAATTTTGTGCCGGAGAAAGTTTTTCAATTGATTATTTTGCTGAGGGAAATTTTTTGCCAGGCAACATTTTTATTGCCGAACTATCCGATGAGACCGGAGACTTTTCAAGTCCAACTCTTGTCGGAGATTTGGTCGGAACAAGTTCAGGAACATTCACTGCAACATTACCCGCTGATTTGTTGGATGGCTCATATAGCATCCGTTTAAGCGCAACTCAACCCGTTTACACAAGTGAAACTTATGAAACTGCAATCACTGTTCACCAACTTCCACCTGCTGATGCAGGACTTGACCAAGAAATTTGTCTCGGCGAAACGACAAGCTTTACTGCTTCGGGAGGAGTTGATTATTTGTGGAATACCGGAGAAATTACCGATGAAATCTCAGCCAATCCGACTGTTGACATGGAATATATTGTATCGGTAACGGATGCATTTGGTTGCGAAAACAGCGATACAGTCAATCTTATCGTTCATCCGCTTCCCGATGCCCAAGCAGGTGCAGACGTGGATATTTGTCTCGGCGAAACCGCTAATCTCAGCGCAAGTGGAGGAAGTGATTATCTCTGGAGTACGGGAGAAAATCTGC
>JAQIBY010000041.1 GCA_027858835.1 Bacteroidales bacterium
CCAGATTTCCAGAGGATCCGATGTAATATCTATCTCTGGTTTTAGAAAAAAGGATGTAAGCGTAAAACATTAGCAATTGGATTAAATAAAAAAACCTCAGCAAAACTGAGGTTTTTTAGTGGGCGATATAAGATTCGAACTTATGACCCCTTGGGTGTAAACCAAGTGCTCTGAACCAACTGAGCTAATCGCCCCAATATTTTTAGAACTTTCGGCAATTAGTGTTTTCCAGAGTTTACAAATTCCATTTGAACTTATGACCCTCCCGAGGTAAACTCGGGATGCTCTGAACCAACTGAGCTAATCGCCCCAATATTTTTAGAACTTTCGGCAATTAGTGTTTTTTCAGAGTTAATAAATTCCATTTGAACTTATGACCCTCCCGAGGTCAACTCGGGATGCTCTGAACCAACTGAGCTAATCGCCCCAATATTCTGTGAACATTTTACAGTCACTTGTTTTGTGAATGCGGATGCAAATTAAACCTATTTTTTTTGAATTGCCAAATGCTTTTAAAAAAAATTATAAAATTTCTGCTACGGTGAAAGTGCTGCCTCCTATAAAAATGAAATCTTCTAAATTTGCAATCTCCTTTGCTTTTTTGTAAGCATCACTTACGCAGGGAGATAAATTGCCATGTAGCCCAAAATTATTTGCTTCTTTTTGTAATTCTTTGGCGGGTAATGCTCGCGGAATTTTTGCTTCAGTAAAGAAATAATGTGCATTTTTAGGGAAAAGTGGCAATATCTTTTGCAGATTTTTATCGTTGACAACTCCTAAAATAATTATGAGATTTTCATAAGTGAAAGATTTAATTTGATTAATGACATGGGTTAGCCCTTCTGTATTATGTGCAACATCACAATAAATAGTAGGCTTGTCGCTTAATTTTTGCCATCTCCCCATGAGATTTGTGTTTGTCTTTACGTTTGAAATTCCTTTTTCAATAGATTCATCAGGTATATTCCAATCTTTTTTCTTTATGTCAAATGCACTTAACACTGTTGCAATGTTTTCAACCTGATATTTCCCGGTTAGATCTGAAGTTATTTTAACAGGACTATTTTTATGAGTGTAGGTGACATGCATTAGTGTTTCTGAATGATGAAAATTGATTAATTTGTAATTATTGGCAGCAAAGTAAATGTCTGTTTGTTTCGATTTTGCCTTGTTTTTAAAAACGTGATTTGCTACAACATCTGAGCTGCCGCTTATTATAGGGACATTTGTTTTGATTATTCCTGCTTTTTCTGCAGCAATTTTTTCAATTGTATCACCCAGAAATCCAGTGTGGTCGTAACCGATATTTGTGATTATAGAAAGCTCTGGGTTGACAATGTTTGTGCTGTCTAATCTGCCTCCCATACCGGTTTCTATGACAGCAAAATCAACTTTTTCCTGTTTGAAATATTCAAATGCTAAGGCAGCTGTCATTTCAAAAAAGCTGGCTTGAAGCCTTTGAAATGTCTTGAGATGCGCCGTCATGAAATCCAAAATCCAATGTTTTGGAATCATCTTTCCGTCAATGCGAATACGTTCCCTGAAATCCACCAAATGTGGCGATGTGTATAATCCTGTTTTGTATCCTGCTTCCTGAAGTACTGATGCCATCAGGTGTGAAACTGAACCTTTACCATTAGTTCCGGCAATATGGATGCATTTGTAATTTTGATGCGGATGATAAAACATTGTATCAATTTCTAAGCTGCGCTTTAGATCCGCTTTATATGCTGCTTTTCCTTCCCTTTGATACATTGGAAGTGAGTGGAACATGATGTTGAGGCATTCGTCGTAGGTCACTTTGAGAGGTTTTTTAAATCTTTTTCTAATAATAATGAGGCAGTTTTTTTGCTCGTTTTATGATAATCATAATACAATAAATTCCCGTTGGAAGCATCTGCAATTAATTTCAAACAATACCGGTTTTCCCCGGCTTTTATCAAATGCAAAACTAAAGTGTTTTTCCGGTTTTCTGTTATGGCAGTGCGGATTTCATTCTCATCAGCAAATTTAAACGGATAAGGATAAAAACTTGAAAAACCTGCTTTGGTTCTAAGCGACGCTTCGACTTCATCTGTTTTTACCCAAAGCTCGTAATCTTGTAGATTTATGTTTTGTGAAGTGAAATAATCCAGAATTGATTTGCTCGTAGGATTAGACAATTTATCTACTGTTTCAATGTAGTTTTGCATAAATTTAAGAATCAAGCCATATTTGTATGAGTAATTTTCCGCTTCTGTTCCTTTGATTGCTAAAGGAATACTGATTAAATCCGACAACTGATGGGGTTTTCCGCTCGGATGTCCTAAGGATAAAAAGCAGTATAAGTAAGCGGTTTCTGTCTTGTCTTTTTCTAGGACTACAGGATTAAGGTAGATAAATGAATTTGTTTTGTTTTTTGCAAATTCCCGAAAGTCAGGGGCGCTAATTACTTCAAAATCCGTCATATACCAATGTTGTTGCATTGCCGCTTTCATTTCAATATTAAATTCAGAAATAAGTTGGTTTTCTAACACCAAGTAGGTTTTAGACTTCTTTAAGCGTTGAATTTTACTAGCACTTGGTACTGTCATGAAATCCTGAGCTGAAAGATTGATGTTTGTAATGATCAAACCAATTGCAAAGAGAATCGTAAACCGTTTAATTTGTCGGGAAATAAACAGGATTTTTTTCATTGTATTGTCGGATATAATAAAACATTAATTTCTTTTTCTTTCGCTTTCGTAGATCCATGAATTCTTGGTGAAGTGCTTTATCTGACTTGATTAGCTCTCCTACAGTTTCATGACTAAAGCGATATGTTTTGCCATTTTTTAAATCAAGCATAAGTTGCAAGTTTTCTGCTCTTGTGTAACTGGAAGGACCAGTGTATCGATAATAAGGATCGTAAAAGGGATCATGCATTCGATTTTGCTGAATAATTACTTGAGCAACAAAATGACTGATGCTCCCAATGTATGGAATAATGTGAAATCCACCCAAATAGTAAATGTGGATTCTATCCTGATAAGCATATCCCCAGATGTTTTCAATGGAAATGGTTTTTCTGTTTCCGAATTGATCAAAGTAATCCAATTTTCCTGCTTCAATTAAGGCCTGTTCAGGATCAATTTCTCTCGGTGAAGGTAAATTCGTTTGGGAAAATGGGAGTGCTTTGTTATTTCTGAAATCGTCAAATGCTAAAAAAATACCATCATCAAACTCATAAGAAAGATCATATTTTACCATTTTTAGCGAATCGCCCACTTGTGCAAATGCACAGCTGATTGCGTAAGCAGAAAATATGATAAAAAATAATTGTTTCATAAGGATTACGAACTTACAAAAATCTGACCGTTTTAGAAAGTTTTAAATCAATTTTTTCTTCCTTTTTAGTGATAAAAAAAATATGAAATTAAATTAAATTTTGTCGTGTGTCTTCATTGTTACAGAATAGATATTTTCTACCTTTGAGCCAAGTTTAATTTTAACATTATTACATTGATCATGAAACCAATACAATCTGCTCTAATTTCTGTGTTTCACAAAGAGGGTTTAGCCCCTGTTATTCAGAAACTTAATGAACTTAATGTGAATATTTATTCCACCGGAGGAACGCAAAAATACATTGAATCCTGTGGTGCTAAAGTAACTCCCGTTGAAGATATTACCTCATATCCTTCAATTCTTGGAGGTCGGGTGAAAACTTTACATCCAAAAGTGTTTGGTGGTATTTTAAAACGTCGAGAGTTGGAGTCTGATATTGAGGATGCTGAAAGTTATAATATTCCCGACTTGGATTTGGTGATTGTCGATTTATATCCGTTTGAAAAAACAGTAAGCTCGGAGGCAAGCCATGATGAAATTATTGAAAAAATTGATATTGGAGGCATTTCTTTGATTCGTGCTGCTGCGAAAAATTACAATGATGTTCTGATTGTCTCAAATGCGTCTCAATATGACAAATTGTTGAATCTTCTTGAAGATAAAAAAGGACAATCGGACCTTGATACTCGTCGTAATTTTGCAATGGAAGCTTTTGCTGTGTCTTCGCATTATGATACAGCAATATTTAATTATTTTGATGATGGTGATTTGACTGCATTCCGTCAGAGTTTTAGTCCGGTCAGAACACTGCGATACGGGGAAAACCCACATCAAAAAGCATATTACTTCGGGGATTTTGATGCGGTTTTTGATCAAATTCATGGGAAAGAAATTTCATACAATAACTTATTGGATATTGATGCTGCAGTTTCATTGATTCATGATTTTGATGAAACAACCATTGCCGTGCTTAAACACAATAATGCTTGCGGTTTAGCCAGTAGAAAGCATTTAAAACAAGCGTGGATTGATGCCTTAGCAGGTGATCCGGTATCTGCTTTCGGGGGAATTATTATTGCCAATACAACCATTGATGCAGAAACGGCACAGGAGATTCATAAAATCTTTTTTGAGGTGATAATTGCTCCGGGTTATACGGATGAAGCTCTGGATATTCTGAAACAGAAGAAAAACCGGATTATTTTGATTCAAAAAGAGACGAACTTGGTAAAAAATCAGTTCAGAACCGCTTTAAATGGAGTGTTGTTTCAGGATCGTGACATGCAGAAAGAAATATCCGAAGATTTAAAAACCGCGACGAATCGTGCGCCGGAACAGCGTGAAATTGAAGATTTGTTGTTCGCTAACAGCATTGTTAAACATACAAAATCCAATGCCATTGTATTGGTTAAAAATAAACAATTATTGGCTAGTGGGGTAGGGCAAACTTCCCGTGTTGACGCATTAAGACAAGCAATTCATAAAGCCAAATCATTTAATTTTGATTTGGATGGGGCGGTAATGGCATCGGATGCATTCTTCCCGTTTAAAGATTCTGTCGGAATTGCTTATGATGCAGGTGTTAAGGCTGTTATTCAGCCTGGTGGGTCAATTCGTGATCAGGAATCTGTGGATTTTTGCAATGAAAATGAAATGGCCATGGTTTTTACCGGAATTCGCCATTTTAAACATTAAGAAATTTTATTAACTTTAAGGCTAAAATTTAAGTCAATGGGTATCTTCTCATTTTTAACACAGGAAATTGCCATCGATTTGGGGACGGCAAACACGATTATCATATACAATGATAAGATTTTGGTTGATGAACCGTCAATCGTTGCTTTGGATGAAAAGACAGGCAAAATGATTGCAATCGGTCATAAAGCCAGACAAATGCATGGCAAAACACATGCAAATATTCGCACAATACGTCCTCTACGCGATGGAGTAATTGCAGATTTTCATGCCGCTGAAATAATGATTCGCGGAATGATAAAAATGATTAATAAAAAGAAACGGTGGATTAATCCATCACTTAAAATGGTAGTTTGTATTCCTTCCGGAAGCACAGAGGTTGAGATTCGTGCGGTACGTGACTCTGCTGAGCATGCCGGGGCGCGTGAAGCATATCTGATTTACGAGCCAATGGCTGCTGCAATTGGTATTGGCGTTGATGTTGAAGCGCCTGACGGGACAATGGTTGTGGATATTGGTGGTGGAACAACGGAAATTGCAGTGATTTCTCTTGGAGGAATTGTTTGTAATAAATCCATTCGTGTTGCCGGTGATGAATTTACCGATGACATCATGGAGTACATGAGACATCAACATAATATTAAGATTGGAGATCGCACTGCTGAAGAAATTAAAATTAGAGTTGGTGCAGCAATGACAGAACTTGATGATCCACCAGAGGATTATATCATTAGAGGCCCTCACCAAATGACTGCACTTCCAATTGAAATTCCGGTTTCGCATCAGGAAATTGCACATAGCCTCGATAAATCAATTTCTAAAATAGAAACTGCAATTATGGCTGTCCTTGAGGAAATTCCGCCTGAGTTATATGCTGATATTTATAATAAAGGAATTTATCTGGCAGGTGGCGGTGCTTTGTTGCGAGGACTAGATAAGCGAATAATGCAAAAAACAAACATTCCGGTTACCGTTGCTGAGGATCCCTTGCATGCTGTGGCAAGAGGTACAGGTATTGCATTGAAAAATGTGGATAAATTCCAGTTCTTATTGAGATAAAACCTAATCGCACATGAGAAATCTGCTCAAACTATTTTTGAAATACTATGCAGTGTTTCTCTTCCTTTTGTTAGAATTTCTGGCATTTTTAATGCTGTTTCAACAGAATCATTATCATAATGCCGTATTTTTGAATAGTGCATCGGGAGTTGTCGGTTTTATTAATACCCGAGCGGCACATGTTGTTGATTATTTTACACTTAAAAAAGAAAATGATCTGCTTCAACAGGAGAATCTGTATTTGAGACAAAAACTTGAAGAAAAAACAGCTGCTTCTGCCGAGTATGAAAGTACATATGTGGATGCTAAGGTGATCAATAATTCAGTCGTTCGCCAAAAAAATTTCATTACAATTAATCGCGGAGAAATTCACGGTATGAAAAAGCAGATGGGGGTATTGAGTCCGACCGGTGTAATTGGAGTTGTAGAAAATACAAGCCCTCATTTTGCC
Organism: Bacteroidales bacterium; assembly: GCA_027858835.1. Classification (GTDB taxonomy): domain Bacteria; phylum Bacteroidota; class Bacteroidia; order Bacteroidales; family ML635J-15; genus JAQIBY01. The sequence goes on from JAQIBY010000041.1 coordinate 6,512, forward strand.
AGCATTATCCCAATTATCAACATTAATTTTCATTTGAGTGCACAACTGGCGAAAAATAGTTTTTACGGCGCTTTGGGCTGGGATGGGCAAGACCCGCAATTTGCGCAATTGCATGAAATTCCAAACTATGTGGATGTGCAAAAAGGTGATACCATCGTTACCAGTGGATTCTCTTATAGTTTTGATGAAGGGAAGCTGATTGGAACCGTTCATTCTGCTGAAAAATCCTCTGCGAGTGCCTTCTGGACAATTCAGGTAAAGTTGGCAACGAATTTTCGAAATATTAACCATGTGTACGTGATTGATAGAGCAAAAATTGAAGAACAAAAAAGCTTGGAGGTAAAGCATGATTAAGTATTTGCCGAAATATCTGTTGATCTTTATTACTTGTATCCTGTTACAAGTTGTGATTTTTAATGAAATGCAAATTTCTCGCTTCCTGAACCCTTCTTTTTATGTGCTATTTATTTTATTGCTACCATTTGAAACGCCTAAATGGCTGCAGTTGATTTCTGCATTCGCATTAGGTTTAATTATTGATGCTTTTATGAATACTGCCGGTATGAATACTGCCGCAATTGTTTTTATTGCCTTTTTACGCCCAGCAGTATTAAATTTAGTAAGTCCGAGAGAAGGATATGAGCCCGGTAGCTTTCCACGCATTGCACAAATGGGTTTTTCTTGGTTTTTAAAATATAGTTTGATTTTAATTGCCCTCCATCAATTTGCTTTGTTTTTTATTGAAGCAATGAGCTTTAATTTTGTCGGATTGACTCTTTTGGTTGCTTTAACGAATACAATTGCGACTACATTTTTTGTCATTGTGAGTCAATTTATTATGTTTAAACGATAATGAATAAACCTGAACCACGGACATATGTAATTGCTGCTGTTATTGTTATTGTTTCAGTGATTTTACTTGTGCGTTTATTCTTTTTGCAAGTGCTTAGTGATGAGTATGAAGTTTCTGCACTGAATAATTCACAGCGTCACATTATTCAGTATCCGCCAAGAGGAATTATTTACGATAGGGATTCAATAATTCTCGTGAGTAACAAAGCAGGATATGATTTGATGGTTATTCCTCAGCAAGTCAAAATTATTGACAGTTTAAGGCTTGCAAATGCTTTGGGCATCGATAAAGAGTCGTTTCGTGAACGGCTTGCGGAGGCCAGTTTTTATTCCCGTTTTCAGCCTTCGATATTTTATAAAATGCTGTCGGCAGAAGAGTACGCCGGAATTCAGGAAATTTTGTACGATTATGAGGGGTTTTATGTACAACCCAGGGTTATGCGACAATATGCTGACGAAGTTGGTGCGCATTTTATGGGCGATATCGGAGAAGTTAATGACAATGTGATTGCTGCTGATGCATATTATAGAATGGGTGATTATGCCGGTGTTAACGGTATCGAAAAGTATTATGAGAAAAGTTTACGTGGAAAAAAAGGTGTGAAAATTTTTCTCGTTGATGCACATAATCGAATAAAAGAATCATATAAAGACGGAAAGTTTGATACCTTGCCTGAAGCCGGAAAATCGCTTGTGTCCAGTATTGATATAGACTTGCAGGAATACGGCGAAAGGCTTTTTGTGAATAAAATCGGCGGCTTAGTTGCGATTGAGCCCGAAACTGGTGAGATTTTAGCCCTGGTTTCTTCTCCCGGTTATGATCCAAACCTACTTGTCGGCAGAAATCGTGGTTATTTTTATGATAGTTTGTTAAATGCTCCGAATAAACCTTTGTTTAATCGTGCCATAAATTCAGCTTATCCCCCGGGAAGTACTTTTAAAGTGGTTCAGGCAGTTATCGGGCTAGATGAAAATTTGATAAGTACTAGCACGTCAATTCCTTGTAATAAATATTGGGTTAATTGCCACAATCATCCTCCCGCAACGAGTGTGACCAAAGCAGTACAGTTCTCCTGTAATCCATATTTTTATGAGGTGTTTAGGCGTATGGTTCAGCGCGGTTATGAGAAAAGTATTTTCCGTGACTCCCCGATTGGTTTGGATATGTGGAAAGAAAAAGTGGTGCTTTTCGGATTTGATCAGTCACTTGATATTGGCTTGCCATCAGTAAGTTCAGGACAAATTCCCGGTTCGGATTATTACGATGCACTTTACGGACAATATCGCTGGGCTTTTTCTACAATTTATTCTTTGAGTATCGGACAGGGAGAAATTTTAGCTACACCATTGCAATTGGCTCATTTTGCTGCGATTATTGCAAATCATGGGTATTATTATACTCCACATGTTGTGAAATCCGTTGGTGAAGAAGGGAAAGAAGCTAAATATCGCAAGAAATATATTCTCCCGTTTAAATCAGAGGTTTATCCGCCCATTGTTGAGGGGATGAAAAATGCAGTGAACGCACCGCACGGAACTGCAGGACTAGCACGCGTGAAAGATGTTACCGTATGTGGGAAAACCGGAACTGCACAAAATCCGCACGGAGAAGATCATTCCATTTTTATGGCCTTTGCTCCTATGGAAAATCCTAAAATAGCAATTGCTGTTTATGTTGAAAATGCAGGATATGGCGGTACCTGGGCTGCTCCAATTGCCGGACTAATGATTGAAAAATATTTGACAGATACAATCACAAATAAATGGGGTGAAGAACGAATTTTAAATGCAAATTTAATTCCTGAAACTGCGGATGAGAAAGAGGATTAACATACTGAAGCAGATAGACTGGTTTACGATTGGAGTGTTTCTAATGCTTGCAGTTATTGGTTGGCTTAGTATCTTTTCTTCCTCTTGGGAGGGAATTGGTGACAGCATGTTTGAACCCGGCAGCCGACAAATGAAACAAGCAGTTTGGGTCGGATTATCCTTTTTAATGATTATTCTAGTTTTTCTTATTGACAGTAAGTTCTTTTCTGCCTTTGCTTATGTGTTATATGGATTAGTAATCCTCTCATTAGTAGCAGTCTTGGTTTTCGGAAAGGAAGTTAACGGAGCTCGATCTTGGTTTGAGCTTGGCAACTTTCGTTTCCAGCCGGCAGAATTTGCTAAAATTTTCACAAGCCTTGCGCTTGCCCAACTCTTAACTTCATTTCAGTTTGACTTAAAGAAAATAAAGCATTTATTGTGGGCATTTGTTATTATTTTGATTCCTGTTGCAATGATAATTTTACAAAACGACACAGGTTCTGCCTTGGTCTTCTTTGCCTTAGTTATTGTGCTTTATCGCGAAGGAATGAAATCAACTTACCTTTTTATCGCATTAGCTGCGGTGTTATTATTTGTTTTATCTGTACTAATTTCTCCAGGATGGGTATTGGCCGGCTCAGCATTTGTGCTGTTGGCATTGTATTGGTTAAATGAGCATGATAATAAAGGTTTTTTTGTTGCATTAATTGTTGCGACCGGTATTGTTGTCGTTTTATTTTTACTCAAGCAAAGAGAAATTCTAAATTTAGGTTTCGGTTGGATTGTTACGATTGCCGTTTTGGTTACATTGTTGAGTTTGTTGCCGGGAATGTTACGGGCACGACGCAATACGGCTTTAGTTTTAAGTGCAATATTGCTGGGCACATTTGTTTATATTAATACTCTCGATTATGTGTATTATAATGTATTGCAATCACATCAGCGTGATAGAATTGAGCATACATTGGGTTTGAAAGATGATCCTCTCGGTATCGGATATAATGTGAATCAAAGTAAAATTGCAATCGGTTCAGGAGGATTTTCCGGAAAAGGATTTTTACAGGGAACACAAACAAAATTCGATTTTGTGCCTGAACAGAGTACCGATTTCATATTTTGTACAATTGGTGAGGAGTTTGGATTCCTTGGAGCCGGACTGGTTGTCCTTTTATTTGCCACCCTGCTGGTTCGCTTAATCATGCTGGCAGAAAGGCAACGATCCAAATTTTCAAGAGTTTATGGATATGCCGTTGTGTCGATATTGTTTTTCCATATCACCATTAATATCGGAATGACAATCGGTTTAATGCCGGTTATCGGAATTCCATTGCCATTTTTTAGTTATGGTGGCTCTTCCTTTATGGCATTTACTTTGTTTCTTTTTATTTTCCTGAGATTGGATGCCAATCGATTAGAAATTTTCCGTTAATCCTATTTCCAAATAAGCAGCTTTTATTTAGACTCCAAAAATTAAACATTTTCTGCAATTTATTTGTTGTAGATAACATAAGTTTTAATTAAAATCCTAAACTATGTTAACAGATATTGAAATTGCAAGAAAAGCAAAAATTCAACCGATAAAAGACATTGCAGCTAAGCTTAATGTGAATGAAGACCAACTTGAACCTTATGGACATCACAAGGCGAAACTTCCGCTGAGTTTGATTGATGAGGGAAAACTTAGTAAGTCAAAATTAATTTTGGTAACTGCAATAACACCAACTCCTGCAGGAGAAGGGAAAACAACAACTTCCATTGGGTTAACCCAAGCGATGAATCGAATCGGTCATCAAACCACTGTCGTTTTACGTGAGCCCTCACTTGGTCCAGTTTTTGGTATTAAAGGTGGTGCTGCCGGTGGCGGATTCTCTCAGGTCATTCCAATGGAGGATATCAACCTACATTTTACCGGCGATTTGGCCGCAATTGAAAAAGCGCATAATTTGTTGTCTGCTTTAATCGATAATGAATTGCATTTCCAAGAACATAATTTGGATATTGACCCGCGAACCGTTACATGGAAACGTGTTATGGACATGAATGAACGCGCACTGCGACATATTGTTGTCGGACTTGGTGGTAAAACTCAAGGAGTCCCTCGTGAAACCGGGTTTGATATTACTGCAGCATCTGAAGTTATGGCAATATTATGTCTGGCAGCCGATGCAGAGGATTTGAAAAAACGCCTCGGAAATATTTTTATCGGTTTTACTTATGATAAAACCCCCGTATATGCTCGCGATTTGAACGCACAAGGTGCTATGGCGACCCTCTTGAAAGATGCAATTAAACCGAATTTAGTGCAAACACTGGAAGGTAATCCTGCAATTCTTCACGGGGGACCCTTTGCAAATATTGCTCAGGGGACTAATTCAATTTTAGCAACTAAAATGGGAATGTCTTTGTCGGATTATGTCGTAACTGAAGCCGGGTTTGCTTCTGAACTTGGGGCTGAAAAGTTTTATGATATTAAAGCACAATACGGAAATCTTAACGTGAATGCAACGGTTATTGTAGCAACTATTAGAGCGCTGAAATATCATGGTGGCATGTCGGTTAAGGATTTAAACACACCGAATCCCGAAGCCGTGAAAAAGGGACTTGAAAACCTAGATAAACACATTGAAAATATTCGCTTGTTTAATATTAATCCGATTGTTGCGATTAATCAATTCAGCGCAGATACAGAGGCAGAAACAAAAATTGTGATGGATCATTGTGAAAGCGTGAATGTACAAGTGGCTGTAAATAGCGCTTGGGCTGATGGTGGGAAAGGAGCAGAGGAGCTTGCCGAAAAAGTGGTTAAAGCTGCCGATAGCTGTACTGTTTGTTTTGAACCCTTATATAAATTTGATTGGGATGTTGAAAGAAAAATTGAAACCATTGCCACTAAAGTATATGGTGCAAAAGCTGTAGAGTATTCACGCAAAGCAAGAAAAGATTTGGAAACTATTCAAAAACTCGGGTTAGATAAAATTCCGATTTGTATTGCAAAGACTCAAAAATCATTGTCTGATAATCCGTTGTTGAGAAATCGACCGAAAGATTTTATTCTGAATATCAGGGAAATTGAAATTGCAGCAGGTGCTGGATTTATTGTTCCGATAGCAGGTGATATTATGCGAATGCCTGGATTGCCAAGAATTCCTTCAGCAGAAAATATTGATATTGATAAAGATGGAAACATTTCTGGGTTATTCTAAAGAAATTTTCATTGAAAATTTATAGGAATATTATTTCGGAGGCGTATTATACCGATTAAACATCAAAATGGCGCATACTTTCACTTGCTTCTCCGTCGGCTGACGGATCAGCACAAGTCGTTCTGTATGCCTGCCTGTGGCAGACAGGCTTGTTTTGCTGTAACACCGATTGTGAATCAAAATTGCCGATACAATTCATTTTATTTCTTGTATCAGCTTTGATTCTACATCGGCATTATACCGAAATATTTATTTTTAAAGTGGTATAATATCGGCATAAACCTTCTAAAATGAATTCGGAATAAGAATTGGGAGTTTCAAAATTTCTTTATTAATCATTTGGGAACACAATTGGTATTATTTAATGCTTTAGCACATCGGATTCCTATGATTTGCTTATCTTTGACAAAATTAGAAAATGCAGTGAGATGCGGATAGGATTTGATGCAAAGCGGGCTTTTTATAATCGAAGCGGATTAGGGAATTACAGTAGAGATACTATCAATAGTTTAATGAGCTATTATCCGGAACATGACTATTATCTTTATACCCCAAAGAAAAAAGACCCCATTTCTTTTGGTTTAAAAGGAAGTGCCAAGATAATTCAACCACAAGGAATTAGTCGCTTTTACCAATCCTACTGGCGAAGCATGACTTTGGGCAGTAAAATTTCTCGCGATAAATTGGATATATATCATGGGCTTAGCAATGAATTGCCGGCTAATATTGTGCATTCAGAAACGCGCAAAGTCGTAACAATTCACGATTTGATTTTCATGCGCTATCCTGAACTTTACAAATCCGTGGATAGAGAAATATATCAACAAAAATTTTTTGAAGCCAGCTTAGCCGCAGATAAAATCATTGCTATTTCAGAACAAACAAAGGAAGATATCATCTCATTTTTTCACATTCCGGAAAATAAAATTGATGTTATTTATCAGGGATGCAACCCAATATTTTATGAGAAAAAAAGTAAAGAAGCGATTCAAGGAATCCTGAAAAAATATAAAATTCCTGAAAAATTCATTTTAAGCGTAGGAACATTAGAACGACGCAAAAATGCACTACATGTTTTGGAAGGTTTGAAACAATCTGCTCTGGACATCCCGGTTGTTTTTGTCGGAAAATCAACTAATTACATTAAAACTCTTCAAGAATATATCCGTGAAAACGACATGAAAAATCAGGTCATTTTTCGACATAATATCCCAAGCAACGATTTACCGGCAATTTATCAAGCAGCAAAAATCTTTATCTATCCTTCATTATTTGAAGGATTTGGGATACCAATTTTAGAAGCACTTAATAGCGGAACTCCGGTTATTACAAACAAGTATGGGTGTTTTCTGGAAGCCGGCGGGGATGCCGCAATCTATGTCAATCCGAATCATCCTGAAGAAATTGGAGCAAGTATTCACGAAATAATTGAATCTCCTGAAAAAGCAGAAAAAATGAAAAAAACAGGACTGGAATACGCAAAAAAATTTACACAGGAAAAAATTGCCAAGCAATTAATCGATTTGTACAAAAGTCTGATTTAATGATAAAAGAAGAGATTAACAAAACCTGCGACATTCTGCATAAAGGCGGAATAATTTTATACCCAACGGATACAATTTGGGGGCTTGGTTGTGATGCGAATAATGCAGACGCCATCGATAAACTTTACAAATTAAAACAACGCGATCCTGCTAAAAGCATGCTAGTACTTGTTGAGCATGTTAGCCGAGTTCAAGCCTATGTAAATAATCCTCCCGATGTTGCCTTGGATATGATGGAAATTAGCGACAACCCGCTCACTATCATTTTTGACGGAGCGAAAAACCTGCCAACTAATCTTATCGCTGAAGACGGAAGCATTGCAATTCGGGTTGTACCTCATGGTTTTGTTCATGATTTAATTCGTCGCTTTAAACGACCAATTGTTTCAACTTCTGCAAATTTCTCAGGACAAGAATCTCCCTTAAAATACAGTGATATTGATAAAAATCTCATTGAGCAAGTGGATTACTCGGTTAATTTAAATCGAAATAACAGACATGTCAAAGCCTCTTCAATTGTCCGGGTACGAGAAAATAACCAAATTGAAATTATTCGCCGATAATATTATTTTTACAGAATTAGCTCTGTTTTAAGGATTCTTTGTAATTTTACACTTATGAACATCAACACACTCAGAAAAGTAACACCCAGATGGGTCATATTTTTAATTGACTTGATTATCGTATTCATGTCAATCATGTTCAGTTATTATCTGAGATTTAACTTTAACATTCCACAAGACGATTTCGAATCACTTCGCTTTGTTGTGCCTTTGGTTTTATTTATCAGGGCATTGAGTTTTCTTATCAGCAAAACGCATATCGGACTCGTTCGCTATACAAGCACTCGGGATGTGCAGCGGCTGTTAATTGTTCAAATTATTGGGAGTGCTATTTTCCTTTTGGGGAATTTAATCAGTTTTCAAACAGCAGAATTTTTTCTCATTCCAACCTCAATTATTATTATTGAATTTGTGATGACTACTTTTGCCATGACATTTTTTCGACTGGTGGTAAAAACTATCTTCAATGAATTTAATCATCCCCGCAAGGAAAGAAGCAATGTGCTAATATACGGCACCGATGAAGTCAGTTTAATTACAAAACGAACCATTGAACGAGATGCCTCATCCAAAGATAATGTCATCGGGTATCTTGATAGTCAGTCTGATAGGATAGGGAAGAAAATTGAAGGCTTAATGGTTTATCCGCTTCAGGATTTAGATAAAACAATTGACCAGCAATCCGTAAAAACCTTGATTATTGCAGGGCAAGATTTGAGTGCCGTGCAAAAACAAGAAATCGTTGACACTTGCCTTGATAAAAACGTTAAAGTTTTAACCATTCCGGATGTTAGCCATTGGATTAACGGTGAACTATCTTTCCGCCAAATTAAAGAAATTCAGATTGAGGAACTTTTAGAGCGCGATCCAATTGATCTGGATAAAAAACGAATAAGCACACAATTGTTTAATAAAACCATTCTGGTAACCGGTGCTGCAGGCAGTATTGGCAGCGAAATTGTGCGTCAGATTTCTAAATATCATCCAAAATGCATTGTTTTATTTGATCAGGCAGAATCTCCGCTTTATGATCTTGAACTTGAATTAAACGAACGTTACAATTTCAAAAATTACGCAGTCATTATCGGAGATGTCACAAATAAAGCACATGTTGAGGCAGTTTTCCACGCCTACAAACCGGAACATGTCTATCATGCAGCCGCATACAAGCATGTCCCGATGATGGAAATGAATCCTGCCGAAGCAGTTCGAACAAACATTGGCGGAACAAAAACAATTACTGACATTGCTGTCGCCAATAAAGTGAAACGATTTGTCATGGTATCAACTGATAAAGCAGTGAACCCGACAAACATTATGGGTGCCAGCAAACGAATTGCTGAAATTTACACACAATCCCTCGGGAAAACCCAAAACGACACAAAATTTATTACCACGCGCTTCGGAAACGTGCTTGGGTCAAATGGGTCAGTCATTCCGCGCTTTCAAAAACAAATTGCCAAAGGAGGTCCGATTACCATCACACATCCTGAGGTAACTCGTTATTTTATGACAATTCCCGAAGCCTGTCAGTTGGTAATGGAAGCCGGAGCAATGGGAAATGGTAGTGAGATTTTTATTTTTGACATGGGGAAATCTGTGAAAATCATAAATTTGGCAAAACGAATGATTAAACTGTCCGGGCTTGAACTCGGAACGGATATTCAACTGTCATTTACAGGATTACGCCCCGGTGAAAAACTGTATGAAGAATTATTAGCAAGCAAAGAAAATACCCAAGCAACCTATCATTCCCATATTATGATTGCCAAAGTCAGAGAATATGATTTTGAAACAATTAGCCATGCAATCAGTCAACTCATTGAAACGTCTTTTAAAAATGATGAAATGAAAATTGTTAAAGCAATGAAAACTATCGTCCCTGAGTTTATTTCACAAAACTCACGTTTTGAAGTGCTTGATCATCAAGAGGAGTAGGCTCTATCATCTAATATGTTGATATCCTGTTGATGTAATTATAATCCCGTTTATTTATCGCCTTTGTGAGATTTTCTTATTTTTGAGCAAACAAAAATCTAATTCATGAAAAACCGCAAAACCTTTCCGATATTTTTCACACTCGCATTTATTGCAGCGCTCGTATTTATCACTTTTTTTATTCCTAAACATAAAAAAACAATTCATGACCTAAGCCAATATGTAAATCCCATGGTTGGTACCGGAGGACACGGTCATACGTATCCCGGGGCAAGTATGCCTTTCGGAATGGCTCAACTCAGCCCGGATACCCGTTTAACGGGATGGGACGGTTGTTCTGCATATCATTATTCAGATTCAATAATTTACGGATTCAGCCATACACATCTCAGTGGAACGGGAGTCTCTGATTATGGTGACATTCTTTTCATGCCGATGAGCGGAAAATATTCGTATGATAGCGGATATTTCTCTGAGGAACCCGGTTATGGATCTGTTTTTAATCATGATACAGAAATTGCTTCCCCCGGTTATTACGCTGTGCATCTTGAAACACCGAATGTAGATGTTGAACTTACTGTTACCGAGCGAACAGGAGTCCATAAATACAGTTACAACAATAACGATACAGCATACATAATGATTGACCTCGCACATCGTGACGAGGTGCTCGAATCTGGTTTTAAGCAGATTAATGAAACGGATATTTCCGGATTTCGTCGCTCACGAGCTTGGGCTGAAGATCAGCATGTGTATTTTTATGCCCGTTTTTCCGAGCCAATCAACTCAACTTTTTACAAAATTAATGATGCAGGTGTCAATGACGCTTTTGATGCCTACGGAAAAGGAATAAAAGTCATTGCCGGATTTAATTCTCTGGAAAATCGTGAACTTGTTGTGAAAGTCGGGATATCAGCTGTCAGTATTGAGGGTGCTAAAAAAAATCTTGAACAAGAAACCGATAAATTTGATTTTGAATCTATAAAATCCCGTGCTCAATCTGCATGGAATGATGAGCTCAGCGACATTGTGGTAAGCGGTGATGAGTATAAAAAAAGGGTGTTTTATTCAGCGTTATATCATGCCTATCTTGCACCCAATCTTTTCACCGATGTGGACGGAAAATATCGGGGAACAGATTTAACAATTCATCAGGCAAAAGACCACACACAATACACGGTTTTTTCACTCTGGGACACATACCGGGCAACTCATCCGCTGTTTACAATTACCCAAACCAAACGCACAAATGATTTTATAAAAACCTTTTTAAAGCAATATGAGCAGGGCGGGCAACTTCCGGTTTGGGAGCTTGCAGGAAATTATACCGGTTGCATGATTGGATATCATTCCATCCCGGTAATTGCAGATGCTTATGCCAAAGGTATTGATGATTTTGATGCAGAACTTGCGCTCGAAGCCATGGTACATTCAGCCACAATGGATCATCTCGGATTACCTGCCTTTATTTCTAAAGGATATATCGGCGTTGAGGACGAACATGAATCGGTTTCAAAAGCTTTGGAATATGCTTATGATGATTGGTGTATTGCACAAATGGCAAAAAAAATGGGGAAAGATGATGTTCATAAAACATTCATCCAAAGGGCGCAAAACTACAAAAATCATTTTGATCCCGACACAAAACTCATGCGCGCTCGTGTGAACGGAAGTTGGTTTTCTCCTTTTGATCCTGCCGAGGTAAACTTCAATTATACCGAAGCAAATGCATGGCAATACAGCTTTTATGTTCCTCAGGATATCCATGGGTGGATGGACATGCTTGGCGGTCCGGAAGCAATGGATGCATTACTCGATTCCCTTTTTGCTGCGGATAACGAAACCAGTGGCAGACATCAGGTTGATATCACAGGGCTCATCGGGCAATATGCGCATGGAAACGAACCCAGCCATCACATTGCTTACATGTATAATTACTGCGGAAAACCATGGAAAACACAGGCTCTCGTGAAAAAAATTATGAATGAAATGTACAGTGACCAACCCGACGGTTATATCGGCAATGAAGATTGTGGACAAATGTCGGCATGGTACGTTTTTAGTGCACTTGGTTTTTATCCGGTAAATCCGGCAAACGGAATTTACGATTTCGGCTCGCCCATGTTTGACACGGCAATTATTCAACTTGAAAACGGCAAACAATTTGAAATTACCGCTGAAAATCTCAAGGATGAAAATATTTACATTCAATCCGTTGAAATTAACGGAAAGCCATGGAATAAAACCTATATCCGACATGAACAAATTATGAATGGCGGGAAACTGCATTTTGTAATGGGTGCCGCTCCAAACAAAGATTTTGGCAGCAATGAGGAGGCAATTTACACATCACGAATTACTGATGAGCCTATAATTATCAGTCCAATAATGACACCTGCGCAACGGAGTTTCTCTGATTCTTTACAGATTGAAATTCACACACCTCAACAGGCAGATGTCATGATTTTTTACACCACCGATGGCAGTCAGCCAAATCAAAATTCAATGGTTTATTCCAAACCAATTACAATTTACGATGATGCTGAAATACAATGCATTGCGATGCAGGGCGACAAACAAAGCGGCATCGTTGTCGGGAAATACAAAAAAATTGACGACAGAGTGAGTATTAAGCTGTTTGCAGAATACAGTAATCAATACAATGCCGGTGGAAATACAGCTTTGATTGACGGCATACGCGGCGGCAATGATTTCCGTACCGGAGAATGGCAAGGCTACGATGCACAGGATTTAATTGCCATTGTCGATTTGGGTAGAGAAATAGAAATATCATCAGTGCATGTCGGCTTTTTACAGGACATTAAAAGTTGGATTTGGATGCCAACATCCGTTGAATTTTCAATCGCAAATCAGTCCAAACAATTCAAAGCGGTTGGAACAAAACAATCCAAAATTGGTGATGATGCTTATGATGCTTTTGTTGAAGATATTGGAGTAAACTTTGCGCCACAATCCGTACGATACATAAAAATTGAAGCAAAAACTTATGGCGATATTCCGGAATGGCACCTTGGATATGGTGGCGAAGGCTGGATTTTTGCCGATGAAATCTATTGGGAATAATGAGACAAAAACAATATATTCTGATCTTAGGCTGTTTGCTTATTTTTGCTTGTGGACATAAGCAAGAAAGCGCATTTGTCATTGATGAAAATGCAATCGGAGATGACATTCAATTGCTCCCGAACAGCATTCCGAATTACGAAGACATGATTGCTCCGCTTGAGCATGCAAACATCAATTTTCAGGCGGAACTTATGCCTGAAGAAATTATTATGCCGGAAAATTACGAACAAATTGCTTTGCAAACTGGTATTTTACTGGCTGATTTAAGCTATCTCCGCTATTTCAACCGTGTAAATTTAAGCATGGAATATGCCGCAGAGCTTGAAAGTCGATTTTTGGCATTGGATTTACCGCGGGATGAAATTCTTTTTGCCGTTGAAAAAATTGAACGGAATTTGTACGTTTCAGACTCATTGCTTCAAATTCTAAATCAGGCCTATACATCTGTCACATCTGACTTGATACAGGCACAACGCTCAGCACTTGCCGGATTAATAATTACAGGAATTTGGTTAGAAAGTAATCGGCTAATGCTGTCGGATGAAACGGTAGAAGATGAATCCGTCAGAGAAGCAATGCTGCAAACACAGTGCGCTGAATTTGAAAGTCTTATTCCGGTTTTAAAAGCGTTTGAGCATGATGAAATCCAAAAATTAACAAGCGATATCACTGAATGTCATTGTAAAAATCTGGAATTAAAATCGAAAACTGAATTTTGGGTCACCCGATCGATGTCAGAATTGTGGTAAACTTACCGCATCAAGTACATTTTCCCGATTTCTTGTTTGAAAAACACATCTGATTCATTTGAACGATGCTCAATATCATCACCATGGATTTTTGTTTTTACGCGATAAAAATACACCCCATTTCCTAGACGATCGCCATACATATCCGTGCCATCCCAAGCGTACTCTGAGATATTACGACCAATATTTACAGGTCCCAATTCATATTGATCAATTACTTTCACAAGCTTTCCGGTGACAGTATAAATTTCAATTCGTATTTCATCCGGTATAACCGAACCGGTCAACTCAAAAACAAATCGTGTTGAAGTTGAAAATGGATTCGGATAATTTAAAATATGAGTGATGCTTGATTTTGTAATTACTTCAAAGCTAATCGCGAAATCAAATTCTCCAGAATCATTTCCTGACATATCTGTTGCCTGAACCCTCAATTGATAAACTCCATCATCTTCAAATTCCGGACGATACACGATGCGAAATTTGTTTTCAGGTAATACTCCGGGAGTCCACTCTAATTGTTCGTTTCCCATGCTATCACGGAAAAATATCCGACGTTCGGTTCCCCGAGTTATATCCATAAGATACACTCTAAACAATGCAGTGTCATTCAATGCCAGATACGGATTTTCATCATTCAGGCTAATTAATATTTCCGGTTTTGCAGAGACAATATCTCCATCCAGAATTCTTACGCCATCAAAAGTAACATCGAGAATCGGATTTTCATTATCACTTTGCACATAGAAAAAATATTGTGCAATATTATTAAAATGATACTGTTCCGGCTGATCATAATCTCCGCCAGCAACCGTAGGATTGTATTCAACCCATACAGAATTTAATCCAATTAAATCGATAGTGTTAAAACGTATAGTATCTAAAATCACATCACCTGCCGGATGCGGTCGTAATCGTTTTGTTCCCAATTCAATAATTTCATTATTTGAGCCCTGAACCCAGTATTTTACGAGCAAAGAATCCATATCATAAGGGCTAATGTTTTCCGTGGCTAAAGCAAATTCATAATCTTCCCCTTGCAAAATAGTATCTCCTGTATGATAAAAGCCTGCTTGCGGATTGATTGCCGTTTCTGGGATACCTGTATATCTGATTTGCCATTTATCAAGCTGCCCGGGAGTTTTTACGGTATCATCGCGTGTACGAAATCTTAATTTTAAAAATGGATTTTCAGATGCCGGAATCTCATTATTCAGTTGGTAAATATCATAATTCGGAGGATAGACTGTATCAATCGGGGTTTCTTCAAATGTTACCGGATCGAATTTTAAAATTTCCAATTGATTGATATCATAATTCGGGTCATCCGTACTTTCTTGATACCAATGTAAAGAGCTCCAATAATTTGATGGACCAATAACAGTACTTATGATGGTTCCGTAATTAAAAGGCCTTGTAAGATTGGTATAAAAATCGATTTCATCCGTAGGGCTATCTCCGACACGTTCTTCTGCTGAATCCGGATCCCCTTTTTGACAGAAAAAGAGATACGGCATATCATTTGGAATGCTGCGAATTTGTGTTGATCCCAGACTTTCAAATGTGGACAAAAGCGTTTCACTCCAACTTTCAAAATAGCCGTCAGCCCAAGAATATGCAACAATATAATGCCCATCAGGAACATGATTCACAAGCATATCATTCATGGCTAACATTGCTTCTTCGTTAAAATCATCAGCCGAACCAGTTCTAAATACAAAAAATGATCCTGGTGCCCCTTGTGAAAAACACTTTGGATAATTTACGTGCCCAAAATCCTGGTAATCAGATGCCCAGCCACGAATCTCAACGGGGTCAATTACTGCGACAATCATTGCCGGCGCATTACCGCAAGAACCTAAATCTCCAAATCCACTGCCACTTGCACCATCAATGCTCCAAAAGACATCGTTAAAGGTTTCTTCCCACAAAATACCTTGATTATGCACATGTAACTCTTGTGTCGTTTCCACAAAAGAAAAATCACGTGTGTCTCTGTTGTAATTTACAAAATTGAATTCATCTTTCTTAAACTGAAAAAAATGTGCTTGCGACCAACCTTCTTCTCCCAGGATATAAATAAACGAACTTTCGTTCCATCGGATAGAGTCTGGATTTGCGTGTGCTGCGGCAACTCGCCAATAATAAACCTGATTATTTGTAAGGGAGGCAGGAACAGACCATTCTACAACGCCCCCGTGAGAAGTAACATCTCCTGAATAAAGCGGCGCACCAAGATTAGAATTAAATAAATCAGTCGTATCGATTTGAAATAAGTACTGCATTTCAGAGGCAAAAGGCATTCCGGTAGATGCTTTTAATGTCACCGACGCATCCGGATAAATTGCATATTCATATGGATAAATCGGGAAAAGATTACTGGAGCTAATTAAGAAGTTTAAAGTCAAGTTATTATTCATCTCACTCAACTCTTCAATTTCATCATAATAATCCAAACGAATAATAAGTTGGTTTAAGCCAGGCCCTTTTTCATTATTCACCGGTAGCTTAAACATGATGGTATCAAGATATAAACTTCCCGCCCGTATAATATCAAGACTTTCTGTACTATTGTCTGGAAATCGACGCTCTACATGAATTAAAAAATTATCCTGAAAAGCACGACCAACATTTCGCACGGCGACAAAAACCTGAAAACTATCTTGAACAGTACTTATTTCTTCAGGAGAAAAGCGCAAATCCCCATTGGTAATTTTCAAATCAGGAAGTTCAGCAAAATTTATACGAATTGCCGGGTCAGCGTGTAATGTCATTTCATGACAAGTTGCCTTTAAACGAATATCACTCAAACTACCTTGTTGTGCTTTTTTTATTCCTTGTTGCTGCTGATATGAGATTGGTGTTCCGTAATTTTCATACGCAATTTGCCGATACAAATTTCTCGTAAAAACATTCAAATAGGATGGCAATCCCAACCCAACAGAAGCAAGAAATCCTATTGCACCCCGATTTGGAATAAGCACCCAATCTTCACTGCTACTTTCACTGTATTGCAAATGAATATTTCCTGCCAAACAAGAATTTGCCAACATAAACGGATATCGATCCTGATTGCTATAATTTTCAGGAAAATCAATATTTTGATCAAATCCGCTCGTTGATCCGTGTCCGAAAAAACACATCATGCTTGTTCCTGTATTAATCAAATTCCGAACAGAGTCTGAAGTGGAAATTTGGATTGGAGCAGAGCTGTTTTTCAAAAAGGTATGAACAAATCCTCCAAATAAAGTGTCCTCAATAATTTCCTCATAATCTTCCAAATATGATGCGAATGTTTGCTGTTCATTTTCATTAGCACCCCCTCCAAAATGAATAATTTGTTTCATCCATTCATCCACCGGATTGCTCTCGTAAACTCTTACCTTATCAAGATAATCCAAAACTTCCTGATTTGTTTTTGCAGCCAAACGACCGGTTGGAATTAAGGGCTCAAATTCTGTATCTCCCATGCCGGCAGTTATTAACACATCGCTAGGCGGATCTCCAAAGCTAGGCACTAAATTATTACTGAAATATCCGGCATTATTACGCGCTGTAGCTGTTCGGATCCCTTTTCCCAACAAAAATAAAAAGTCAGGTTGTCGAGCCGTTTGGTTTATAATATCCTGAACCAAATTTCTCATTGCATAGGGGTGTTTTTTTACACCATAGGCGTATTGATCGTACAATTCCTCAATATTGAAAATTACCGCATCATATCCGGTACTATTTCGGTATGCCTGATATTCCTGTGCAGCTGACATAAGCTTAGGATGCGTGATAATCAAATATTTAGATATCGGGTTTTCTGTTAAATAATCAGTGAATTTTGCATTTTGAGATACAGCTGCCAGAGAATCTACGAAAATCAGTCCATCCTGATTTGTTAAGACCATGTGGCGGGTTTCTCCATTATTGTTGGCAAGCACTTTATACATATTGTCCTCATTCACAGCCAGTATTCGCTCATGTTGGTCGATGTCAAATAAAAACACAGAGCTGCCACCATTAAAATTTGTGATTTCAAGATAATCTTTTGCCCCACTACCGGGAGGCAAATAAAATGCAAATTGGTCTGTACCTTCAAAATCAAAACTGTGTGCATATTTTATGTCAATATATGCCAGTCGGTTATAATCATTCATACTGGAAGACTGCACATCATTGGAAGAAAATACAAAGCCGATTTGATTTGGAATTTGTGAGGCAGGAATTTCAACTTGATTTCTCACGAACTCATATCCATAATATATTTCATCAACTCTTGTCGCTCCGAGAAAATCAACTTTCAGATGATGCGGGATAGAGGAGGCAAAATCCTCATTTGGCGTGCCGGAAACGGCCGTTTCTATCACAGCATCCGGGCCAAGCGAACTCGCAGCTCCTGTTGAAATCACCTTTGTTCGTGGAGAACCATCTTGTATTCTTGATGCATCTAAATAGGATTCTCCTTCCGTATAAA
>JAQIBY010000106.1 GCA_027858835.1 Bacteroidales bacterium
TGCTCCTATATTCATGGATACTTCAGCCAACAAGCTATCTCGTTCCTGCATTGGAAGATTTAATAGGTATTGCTTTACTTTATCTTTAGTGATTTCCATATTGCTAAGATATAAAATAATAGCTAATTTAAACTACAGCCACACACAAATATATGAGGCTGTATTTCAGGCTTTTGGTGAGTGGGGTGTGTATATACACGAGTTATCGGCAATTAAAATAAGACAGTGCGAATGAAACAGATATTTTTACTAAGTATTATTATAGGAGTTATGAATTTTGGAACATTAAAAGGACAAGAAAAATCCGAATTGATGTTTGCAAAATCATATTTTAATGAATTAGATTCTTTATGCGCCATTGACAATGGAGATATGTGGGGGATTAATTTATATGGAGCATCTATGTTTATTTTTCCGGCAAGCAGGGTGATAATTGCTAACGAACCCGATAATGAAGGGGAGCTTGTCCTTAAAAATGGTGTGTATATCGGGAAGTTGCCGGATAATATAAATATTGCAAACACATCATTTGATTGGAATGGCAAAAGCTGGACGATGGTGAGTTGGGAGGCGATTTCGAAAAATGATAAATATTCAAGAGATAAATTGCTTATTCACGAAAGCTTTCACCGGAATCAGGATAATATAGGGATAAAGCCTGCAATGACGGAAAACACCCATCTAGATGAATTGCAGGGAAGTATTTTATTAAAATTAGAATTTATAGCCTTGAGCCATGCTCTGACTTCCGAACAAAACCTTGATAGAACAAAACATCTCACAAATGCATTGAAGATCAGGAACTACAGACAGGCTATCTATCCAAATAATAATGAAAATATATTTGAGATTCATGAAGGGATGCCTGAATATACCGGATTTAAGTTGTGTGGAATGGACAAAAAACTATTACCAAAGGTCGTAGCAAAGCAGCTTCAGGTATCTATGGATAAAGAAGGCCTGGCAAACTCATTTCCTTACTTGACAGGACCGGCTTATGGATTAATAATTGATGAACTAAGTGAAAACTGGCTGGAACATGTTGTAAATGGGAAAAGTCTGCCAGAAATTAGTACACAGCTTATTGAGTCAGATATTCCAACCGATACTGCTATGCTTAAACTAGAAGTTGCTAAAATTATTGACCAGTATGACGCGAATTCCCTTGTAAAAAAAGAAACGGAAAAATTTGAACAACAGAAGCAACTGATTAGCGAATACAAAGAAAAATTTATTGAAGGAGATCTGCTAATAATAAAAAACGATAATCTGCAATTTCGTTTTAATCCACAGGAAAAGCTGACCCCTCTCGAACCGGGTGTGGTTTATAAAACAATGCGGATAAGCGGAAAATGGGGAATAGCTGAAATCAGAAATGGAATTTTGCGTTCCAATGACTGGCAATATTTTTTACTTCCAGCCCCGGTCTCGAATAAATCAGGAAAAATAATTGAAACAGATTATGATCTATTGCTCAACGACGGATGGGAAGTAGTAATGATTAGAGAAGGTAAATACACAATAAAGAAAAATTAACTAGAGGTAATATATAGGAATATGAGCGGTGCGCCAGCCTTGTCCCGACATTTCGGGAAGACAGCCAGGCTGGTTGAACCAAATCCTTTTGCCGGCTTATGCATTTTAAGACAGTTTTGTGTGTTTTGCAGGTTGATTATTTGCTAAAGGGATGGCTGACCTAGTTTATGTGACCTACACTATTACTATTTTCGAACATTGATATATGCGATTTTTGCGTTAATTTCATGATATGGGCAATACACATTCGGTTCGCATGAAAATGCAAATACAACAGATGATTATTATAAGCAAGCAGCAAATAGCAGCGAAGGCAGATGTGCAGCCGGTGAACGGAGTCGTGAAAACTAAAACCCATAAAACATAGTGTTTATTGCATTTTTTTGCTATCTTTCGCAAGAAAACAAGCAAACTCGTTTACAAATGATTACCACACAAATTTAGGTTTGGAGCACAGACTGTTGTGGGTGGGGGTGTATATATAAACGAGTTGCCAACAATTATAAAATGAACATCCAGCTAAATAACAAAATATTATCTCAAAGAATTAAAACTCATCTTGATTCGGTTGCTGATTTTTGGAACAAATACGAATTATTGGAATCTCCAATTGAAAAGATAGTATTTGAGCGTTTATTCAAATACAAAAATGAGAATGTGGATTTAATTCCTCAAAAGACTATTAATACAATAAGTGGAAATTTTAGACCTGATATTATTTTAAAATTGGGAGATAACGAAATTGCAATTGAGTGTGATGGAAAAGAATTTCACAAAAACGAATACTATGATGAGTGGAGAGATGCAATGATTTTGAATACATCAAACATTCAATCCATATTTAGACTGCGAGGTACGGACATTTATACAGATTTACAGGATATTATATTTTTCATTGCACAAAAAGAACCCGACTTTTTCAATAAAGACTTGATTGATAGATTAAAACCATCTATTAGGCCAGAATTTATTGATAGAAATGAGAATTTTGACTGTGTTGTGAAGAAAAGAGTTGTTTACGATGACTTTGGAAAAAATGGAGAACCAGTCAAAAGAATGGTCGAAGTGATTTGGCGAAATATTGGAAAAAGTTTTGATAGATTTTGCTATCGAGAGATATTGATTGCTTATTTGAATCCAGGAAAATCAATTGAGGAGTTGATTGCTTTGAAAAAGGAAAAGGAAATCTCGACTGAAAAATTATATGAAATGTTTTTTGAGAAATATCCTGAATATAAAGATGAAAAATAGAAAATAACTGTTGGCAACAATGTGTGTGTAATTCATAAGGGTTTTCGAGTATTTTCACCCGCATCAGTTTTGGTACGTAACTTGATTGGTTTGAGTCCCGCAATCCCTTACGAAATCATACACTCAGCGTTATGGGCAGCCCTATGTTATAAAACAAACATTAAATTGAAAAAAGCTAAATGTTAGACCAAGAAAATTTATATCAACTCATTCTTAAAGAGCAATGGACTGACATCCTAAATTCACTTTATACACATAAGCAGGATATTTCCACCGACACAATGTTGCAACAAGCTGCGACAGTTTTTGAGCAAGAGTTTTTCAAAAAAGTTAGTGAATACTCCATTCAACGAAAAGACATTGAAGATAACCTTGATACTTTATACATTCTTAACCACGGAAAATTTTACCGACTTTCAAACGACAATTACCGAACTCTAATTATTGAACTTGTAAAACGGAAACCGCTAAACGAAGCGGTTAATTACGCTAGACATTTTCCAAACGAAGAAGTTTGCAAGACAACAATCAATAAATTTGACGAGCTAAAAACCAAAGAAGAAGGTTTCAAACTAACACCGCCTAAAAATATACCAATGAATTGGATTGAAATATACAACAGACTATTTGAACTCATAAATAATCAAGGCGACACAGCTACATATTATTCTGGCCCAAGGTTCATTAACACAGTAAGAGAATTTGAACCCTATTTCCCCGACTATAATCAATTCATTGAGCAACGAAACCGAGATGGGAAAAGCACTAGCAGAAAAATTTTCTACTATGACATTCTTCTTGGACTCAAAGAAGAAATGCGGTTGAAAGTGATTAATAGAATACTTGAGATTTTAAAACCATTTCAATCCGAGAAAGTTGAAAGGATTGAAGAACTATTAGGAAAGAAAATCTCAAAAAACGAAGTTGCTGCAACACGTGTAGTGAAAAAAGAACTATCGGAAAATCCAATGGTTTTTATCTCCTACTCTTGGGATGATGAACCACATAAGGACTGGGTCTTAAATTTAGCAAACAGATTATGCTCTGACGGAATTGATGTAATTCTAGACAGGTTCCATTTGAAACCAGGGAAAAACCTTCCTCACTTTGTTGAACAATCAATTGAAAGAGCAGAGCGGATAATTATTATTTTCACTCCAAATTATAAACTAAAAGCCGATAAGAGGGCAGGAGGAGTTGGCTATGAGTATTCAATTATGAATGCTGATCTTTATGAAAACCAAACTGATAATGAAAAAGTAATTCCTATGCTAAGAGCGGGAAGTAAAGAAGAAAGTATTCCTGCATTTATGCAACAGTTTATTCATATAGACACACGGAGTTATGAGAATTTTGAAAACAGCTATGTTGATTTATTGAGAGAAATTTACAACGAACCTGCAATCCAAAAACCAAAACTTGGGGCAAAACCGACATTTGAAAAGAAGACAACAGCAGAAGTTGAGAAACCACAAATTGGCAAAAGACCAAATTTCAAAAAAGAAGTTACAGGTTATATAAACCCAGAAATTGTAGCTAAAATTAAATCTAACGATACTCCTATTCTAACTCTTTCAGATGGCAGCAGAATAAATGCAGGGACTATCAGAGTTGAAGACAATCATTTAGTTCATTATACTGGTAAAGGACTTAGAGAAATTTTCAAACTGAATATGACGGAAGATGAAAAGAAAGTTTCAAAAGACTTGCAAACTAAATCAGAGGAGTATTTAGCAGAAAACAATTACATAGCTTGGACGCCTTTGGACACAATTGTTGACATTAACCGATGACATATGGAAAGAAGGGTAGCTGCAAACCATTAACCCTTGCAGCAAACCTGCAAACCAACTCAGTGCAAGCCTGTATAAATAAGCTTATTCCTTACCCGCCAAACTCTTTTATTCCTGTCCTCTAATTCTGAATGACAATTTTTTGTGCGTAATTCTGATCTGAATTGCTGATTCTCAACACATAAATACCATCCGGAAGCTGACTAATATCCAATGTGCTTAATCCATTACTTTGCTGATGCAAAACACATACCCCGTGTATCGTAAAAAGGCTGATTTCCGATTTATGTTTGTTGTTTAAACGAATAAAAAGCTTATCTGAACTTGGGTTGGGATAGATGTCCGGTGAATATCCAGTTTCAGAATTATCCGCTTCAACAGAAACAGGAAACCCTCCAAATACCGGGAAACTTATCACGCTTTTCATGTTTGGTGAGAATGCAATGCTGTTAGTGCATGTGCGTGCATCCATTAAAACCCCATTGAATTCATAGCTTTGTCCATCGCCGGGTTCTCTGCGGAAAAACTCACCATCATTGATAGGGAGATTGGCATTTGACATGTAACGTGGAAAGTTTCCACTGCTAATAAGAATTTTTATTTGATGTCCATGTCCGAAGGTATAAGCGATTGGCATCATTTTAAATTCATATTCATAATAGCTGTCTGAAATGATGTTGGAAAATTCTGCGTTTGGATCCTCTTCTCCTTCAAATATGGAACGGGCATATTCTCTGGCTCGGGCATTTACAGCACCCTCCACAACAAATAATTCCCGTCCGTCAGGATAGACATCCAGTACTCTGACAAAGAAATCAGTATCTGTCGGTACTTCTTCTGAGCCTTCAATGCTGGATGATGCATATAATCTGGCTTTGGGAAATCCAATAATACAAATTGAGTCTTCAATTGCCCCGGTGGTAAAGCTTATGACACCTGAATGGTTCATCGTTAGGTCTGCAAATTCCGGATTCGCTAAATTCATTTGTCCTTGACTTTTTCGACTCCCATCTGGAGTGGTAACTGTCATGTTCGCTCCTCCAACAGTAAATACAGGGATATCAGGATCATGCATAAATGACAGACTCCCTTCGTCTGTTTCCGGTTCGTTTTGGTCTAAACTTTCATCTCCATGAAGGAAGAAATCTGTGTAAGTGATGCTATTGACAAACGGAAATGAATCTGTTTTGAACCAGTAATTTCCAGTTCCAATATTTTCCGGAACTCCATCTTCAACCGGCCCTGCAACATAAAAACGGACATTCTCTGTGTTTTGGAAATATTCATCTGTTCCATTTTCCGGCACTTCATCCAAATTCAAAAAAGGTGAGTCCATTGGCGGTATGTCATAGTTTGACTGATTAACGTTTCCGTTAGTGCTTATTTCAAATGGGATGTCATCTAAGCCTTGCAGCCCTGCGAGATACGCAATAAATTCAGCATAAGGAAGGATATAATCTTCAGAAGGAATTCTTACAGAATATACAGCATTTAATTCTTGCCACTCATTGGCTTCTGGGATGATGAATTTTGGATCGCCCAAACCTTGTTTCTCATTTAATGTGTGTCTAAACCATTTGTAAACTTCAGATTCAAAGATGTTAAGCTCATTTGAAGCTTCTTCAATATTTGAAATGTCTAATTTGACAATATCCAAAACGTTTTCAGGATACTCAACATCGCCGGTTGTTCTTGTTGTCATGGTTTGATGTGCCCACGGACCAATGATTATTTTTTGCATGGATTTATTTCCATAATCATCGTTAATGTTTGCACTCACTTGGTTAAACGTGTTAATTTGTCCGTCAATGAAAATGTCCCACCAGCCTGTTAAGTGATAAATTGGCACATCCATATTTGTGAAACGTGAAAATGTCCCGTCTGCATCTCCTTCTCCGAATTCATTCACTGGGGCATAACTTGCATCCATTGATGCTCTAAATGGTGAGTTTGGATAATATCCCGGTAAACTTCCATTGCTTGATGAATCAATCATTGAACTCAGACAAATGTCACTTGCTTCGTCTTCATTACTCAGTCCATAATCCGTAAAGCTATGAAGATCATTTTCAATGCTTTGATCAACAGCGTTTAAGTCTGCATCATTGATACTGCCGATTTGTCCACTAATCCAATTATTAACAATTGCATAGCGATACACTCCGTTTTGCACTTCAGTTACCCGATAATGATCTGCAGAAGCAACAATCGGAAGGAGACTCTTTAAACCGGGTTCGTCAGGATTAATTTTGTGTGCTGCTGCTGCGGTGTATTGTGAATTTCCCAAAGCTGATGCGCCAAACATTCCGATGCTACCGTTAGATAAAATAAATGTCTCAGGATTATCATCACCGTCAATGTCATATTCCCTTGTCAAGCTATCATTAAAAAACTGAATGCTTTGATATCCGTCTTCATGTTTATTTCCGTTATTTGGGTCTGAAAACTCAGTGATATCAAGTAAATGTTTGATGTTTGGATGATATGGATTTTTATTCCACGAATCGCTGTACATTGGCAAATAAACACCTTCAGATTCATAGCAGCCTCGCATGTCTTGCATGGCATAACTGTATCCAAGAATAGAGACAACATTTCCATAGCTAAATGAGCCTTCCTTGCTATAAGGTGTACGTGTGAAAATGACAGGAAGTTGATACGGATTTTCATTGATTTCTCCATTTATGCTGTCGTACATCAAGTATTGTGTGCCTTTGCGGATGATTTGTACGGGTGTAGGCCCAAATCCCGGTAGGTCCACCATGGTAATCATAGAATCTTGTGTCACAGGAAGAAATATATCAGTAGCTAGTTTTGTGCCATCTTCCATAGTAAACATGACAGTTTGTT
>JAQIBY010000107.1 GCA_027858835.1 Bacteroidales bacterium
GAAACAACTATCAGTAAGTTAGTTAATTACTCTGATAAATTCAATTTCTTAAAAAGTATTAAAGATGTGCCTAATGATTGTAAGTTAGTAGCTTAATTGCAAGTGCGAAACTTCAGTAAACAATTAACAATTACAGAACAGATTTCTATAGGGAAAGAATACATAGATGAAAATTTTCCAAACTGTGATTTAGACTTTATTGCACCCAATAGACCACTCGAGCATTCTTTTGATTCAAAATTAGAGGCAGATGAAGCTTACGCAATTTGGCTGAATAATTATTCTTACGAAAAAAGACTACTTGACTATTATAATGAACTCAAGCATAGGATTGAAACATCTCAAAACGCTATAGGTAATTCTAGTAATTCTGATATTATAAAGGCAAATGCATCAGCATTAGAAGGTGGAGAAATCAAAACTTTGAGTAATCAGGAAGTGATAGATGATCACGATGTCCATATGGGCTCGCAGTCAAAAGGAACAGAGGTTACTGCAGATAATGTAACAGGCACCTTACACGTCTGTGCGGGTGAATATGTTTATATTTATAGAAATTGCATCATAAATACTGATGCACACTTTTGGGGTTATTATACAGGATCAGGGGCAGCTAATAATCAGGTTGAGCCTGACGGACAAGATTACTTCTCTTATGGATTCTACCCAACAACTTCTGGTTATTACAGAACATACATTTATCGCAGACCAGATGCGGGTTCATACTCTTATAGTAGTTATTACGATTATAAATCGGTCTATATTTCTGTACATGAAGACCCCTCCATTTCTATATCAGGTGGAGGAACCATCTGTGCAGGATCCTCAAGGACATTAACAGCGAGTGTTTCCGGAGGTACAGGCACGCAATACTATCAATGGCAAAGATCAACCAATGGTGGAAGTACCTGGTCAAACGTTGGTTCAAACAGCAGCACCTATAATACAGGAGGCTTAGCATCAACCCGTTGGTACCGTTGCATACGTTCTGCATCCGGTAGTGGTTGTAATACGGCATATTCAAATATGGTTACAGTATCTGTTCAGCAACCTCCCACTGCCCCTACCAGCATTTCAGGCACAAGCACCATTTGTCAGGGTGAAAGCACGACATTAACGGTATCCGGAGGGAGTAATGGATCCGGTGCAACTTACCAATGGTACACGGGAGGATGTGGAAGCGGTTATATCGGTTCCGGCTCAAGTAGATCTGTTTCACCCATGAGCACAACCACCTATTATGTCCGAAGGCAAGGGACAACGACCTGCACAAATACAACGAGTTGTGCAAGTATTACAGTAACTGTTAACCAGGTTTCAATAATACCAACATCAGTCAATGCTGTTGTTAATCCTTAAAAAAAAACCGGCATGGAAAGGAATATTTCAACATATAAAGGCGCATTAGGATTTAATCATGAATCCTTCAAAAAAGTACTTGGTGCCGCTTTATTATTGTGTTTACCATTATTAACATTTTCCCAAATTCAAAGATCCGCGCAATCATCTTTGGCAAATGTATTTAGTACAAATACAGTAGCCAATGATTCTGAAATAGACAAAGCATTTAACGATCCCGGGTATTTAAGTTTACCCGACAATTCTACTTATAAACCGGAAATAACTGTCATAAACAATTCTGACGTAAGGATATCGCATCTTGTTGATCGTAATGGCGTACCGGTAAATCCGTTAATCACAAGGAACACTGGGGCCCGGTTTAAAGATGGTGGAACTCAAAGTAGGTTTAGTAATATAATTCCGGATAGAATTGATTTTGCAGAAATAGACAGTAAGGTTTATTATCGATTGTTTGTCAGTGCTGAGGATTTACCAAAATACCTTCCTGCATCGATTATTGATTTTGAAAACTACCCAAGATTTATTTTACTGGAAACCAAGGAAGACATAAATAAGATAGCTCAAGAATACCGGAATAATGGTGCTGACTCAGTTAGAATAATTAATGATAACAACATCAGGATATATAAAACGCTTGAAAACCTGGATGAAAGCGACCCTCGCGAGAATTACTTCTTAACAGAACCCGATTATAAAGGTTATTACACCTATGTAAGATTGGAACCAGCATTGTATTTGCCACTCAAAAACAGGTATCCTGAGGATAAACCCGAAATAAAAGCATTCAGAACGACTAATTCACGACATTTTGAAAAAGAAAATGGAGAAATAGATGCAGTTTTCACATTGAGACCAACATCTTATCCAATTATGCCTGAAGGCCTGGACGTAGAATTGTCAGAGTTAACAGATCGCCAAAAGGAACAATTAAAGTGGATGGAATTACCCGCTTCTTATCCCGTACCATCAGAAAATAACTCAAGAGCGGTTTACATTGATTACTTCGATGAAACGTTTTACGGGCATTCTGTATATTGCACAAACGATGAATCTAATCCGTATGTATGGATTAGCTCCCCCTCTGATGGCAACTACTTAGGAACCGTTGGTGCCATGGAAGATGATGATTTCTTTTCAGGAGACGAGCATAATTACAACAGAATACATGACAAGTTTGATATCACATCCATTCAGGATGGTTCAGATGTCACTGCTGCTGAATATGAGACTTACCTGCCAAATATTGCACCATTTACCACAGGAGATTGTGATGGTTTGATAAGCTGGGAAGAGGTTCAACCTGAGATAAAGGACATGTGGAGAAACATAACCTCAGCAAATAACATTTACTCCGATGGTAGCGTGGATTATTATTCAGATATTTGGTATGATGATGTTGAGTATGGCACGCAGTATTACATTGCTTCTGGTTGGCCCTGGGACAAAGGAGATCTTTATACCGGTTATGATTGTGATTTTAATGCCAGTGGATTAACTGATGTTGAAAGCAGATTAGGTGGCAATTGGTATGTGGTGGGTGTCGCCGATGGTGATGAGAACAACCAGAGCCCTAGTTTTTGGGAAGCAGTTGCCACTTATAATTATTATTCGAATTTCAGGATTTCATACATTCCATGCTGTCTGGTACCGGATGTGGTTACAGCATATGCCAATGGGGCTTCCAGTAATTCAGTTTGTCCTGGTGGTTCAGTTGCTCTCAGTGTTGGGAGCTTTAGTGGAGGTGGTTGCGCATGTGGGTCATGGCGATACGCCTGGTCTAATGGCAGCGCCTGGTGGAATGGGTCCTCTTTTTCAAGTGGGTCTCCGGTTTACAATAGTGGTTATAGCTCAATTAACACATCGGTCAGCTCCAGCACAACTTTCACATTGAGAATGGACTGTAGCTCGGGAGTATGTAGTAATTATACTTCAGATAATGTGGCAGTTAATGTTTATAATTTATCAACAGCAGCTTCATCAATCTCTGGCACAGGTGCTATATGTCCGGGTGAATCAACCGTACTTTCTGTAAGTGGTGGTTCTTTGGGAGCCAATGCCAGTTGGAGGTGGTACACAGGCTCCTGTGGAGGAACGTTGGTTGGAATAGGTAATTCAATCACTGTTTCGCCCGCATCAAACACAACATATTACGTTAGAGCAGAAGGAACCTGTAACACAACTTCATGTGTAAGCAAAACAGTAAGCGTAAACACCACATCAGTTTCAGCGACTTCAGCCACTGCAAGTCCGTCAACGATAACTCCGGGAAACACCAGCACACTCAATGTTTCTGGTGGTAGTCTGGGAACCGGAGCTAACTGGATATGGTACACCGGAAGTTGTGGCGGGACACTCGTTGGAACGGGTTCTTCCATTAATGTCAGCCCAACGGTAAATACAACATACTACGTAAGGGCTGAGGGGGCATGTAACAATACTTCCTGTGTGAGTGTTACCGTATTTGTTGAAGGTTCTGTAACCATCTGCGTAGGAGATGTCGTTCGTTTGTCACCAGATGGCGGGTTTCTTGGCACAGTTGGCGAATCATGGCAATGGTATTCGGGTTCTTGCGGCAACACATATGTAGGGGCTGGGTCATCCATTGATGTTTCACCAGGCACAACAACAACCTATTATGTGAGATCTGAAGGATTCTGTAACACAACAGGATGCGCTAGTATGCAGGTAATCGTTAACACTTTATCGACTGCAGCATCATCAATAAGCGGAACAAACTCAAACATTTGTGTCGGTGGCACTTCTACTTTAAGTGTTAATGGTGGCAGTTTAGGTACTGGAGCCTCCTGGGAGTGGTATTCCGGCTCATGTGGTGGTACATATGTTGGATCGGGTTCATCCATTGTGGTTAACCCTGGCACAACAACCAATTATTATGTTAGAGCAGAAGGATCTTGTAATACAACATCTTGTGTTTCATACACGGTTAATGTCGCGCCAGACCCATCTGTGAGCATCAATAGTAACGCTACTGTAATCTGCACTGGTGGCTCTGTTTCGTTTACTCAAACCGCAACGGGAGGATCCGGATCGATCACAAATCAGTGGCAATATTCCTCCGATGGTACTTCCTGGACAAATTGGACAACAGCTTCCAATCCAACATATAATAATCTAACTGGGTCAATGTATTTCCGTTGCATTCGAACTGCAACAAATAATGGGTGTAACGATGGTATTTCAAATACCATTTATGTTGATGTTACTTCAGACCCAGTGGTTAATGTCCAACCTGTTAGCCCTGACGCAATTTGTATTGGAGGAACGACTAACAACATGACTACTTCTGCAAATGGAGGAACAGGGAGTTTTAATTATCAATGGCAATATAACAATGGAGGTACTTGGGGTAATGTTTCTAATGGAATGCCTTCAGGTGCATCCTACTCTGGTGCATCAACCAGTACCTTTTCAGCATCAGGGTATTCAGCTTCGGGAGTTTATGAATACAGATGTTTAATAAATCAATCCGGGATTGGCTGCGGACAGGTTATTACAAATACAATTAATGTAACGGTAGAACCAGATCCAACGGTCTCAATTGTCGGGGCAGCAACTATATGTTCAGGAGGAAACGCTACCCTCCTTGCCAGTGAATCAGGAGGTGCAGGTTCATATTCCCATCAGTGGCAAAGTTCAACTGATGGTAGTTCCTGGTCAAATGTATCCGGTGCAACAAATTCAATCTATACCACACCGTCGTTAACAAGCACAATGTATTATCATGTAATTATTAATGCGAGTGGTTCAGGTTGTAATTCTGCAACCAGTAACAATCAGACAATTACAATAGTTCCCGATCCTACAATATCGACACAACCAAGTGGGGCAACAATTTGCTCTGGTCAATCTCATACAATGAGTGTCACAGCTTCAGATGGTGTTGGTGCTTATTCATATCAATGGCAGAGCTACGATGGCAGTTGGAGTAACATCAGCGGTGCAACAGGGAGCTCATATAATGCTTCTCCTGTTTTGACAACTCAATATCGTTGTGGTGTTACTACCGGAGGAACAGGTTGTGGTTCAGGTTATAGCAACCCTGCTACCGTTGTTGTGGAAAGCGAGTCTATACCACCTTCAAATGCCTCAGCAAGTCCAACACCAATATGCTCTGGCGAAAGTACAACCCTATCTGTAGAATTACCTGTCACGCTTAATGGAGGAGAATTGGATTATACAACATGGTCTGTCGGGACAGGTAGTGCGTCAGGTTTTTCACGTAATGGGGCGGACAATGAAAATTACAGAATTAACGGAACAGACCCCTGGGGTAACAGTGCCGTAATATGGGAAGCAAGACCAGATGCAACGAGTGGAGCTGATGGAGGATGGAATTCTTCAGAATTCCCAATTGATAATACAAAAACATACCGATTCTCTGTTTGGGTAAGACGTACCAACTTAGGAAACGGAAGCTTTTATATGGGAACCAATGGATATGGCTCAACCAGTGGCGTTTATAATCGTGATAATGGTAGTAATAACACAAACCCATATTTTGAAATAACAAATCCTCCCGCAGCCGTTAATGAATGGATTCTTGTTGTTGGTCATATTTGGCCGGCAGGTTCAGGTACAGGAGCTGAAAATCCGGAATCTGGAGTATATACAGTCACTGAAGGTAAGATTCGCAACTTATCGCACCGAGACTTTGTGTGGAGGGCAGAGACAACATCTGCACGACACAGAACATACTTGTATTATAGTACCAATACTAGTACACGTCAACAATGGGTTTATCCCAGAGTAGATGTATGTGATGGAACAGAGCCGAGTATTAATCAACTTCTTAACGAATACGATGCCAATGATGGCCTTGGATCAGGTGCTTCATGGGAATGGTATTCTGGCAGTTGTGGTGGCACATCAGTTGGGTCAGGTTCTTCAGTGAGTGTTTCCCCAGCTTCAAGTACAACATATTATGTTCGGGCAGAAGGAAATTGCAATACAACATCCTGTGAATCTGTGGCTGTTACGGTCGATCAACTATCAAATGCCGGCACCATGTCTGTTACAAACAGTGTTATCTGCTCAGGAGGTTCTACCACTTTTACCGCTAGTGGCACAACGGGATTTCAACAAATGCAATATCAATGGAATGGTACCGGAGGGTCCTGGAATGATTGGGGAAATTCAAACCCACATCCCTGGTCTTCTACCAATGCTGGAAACACTTTGTATGTACGTAGCTGGGCTGATAACGGTTCTTGTGCATCGGATTATTCATCCCCTGTTTCATGTGAAGTTGTAGCCGATCCATCCATTACATCCCAGCCTGTTGGTGGAACTGTTTGTTCCGGCGGCTCGATAACATTAAGTATGTCAGCAACGGGAGGAACGCCTTCCTTAACATACCAATGGTACAAAAATGGTTCACCCATAAGTGGGGCAACCGGCACTTCATATAATGCCACTACATCAGGAAATTATTACTGCATTGCCTCTGCTGCTGGTAGCGGTTGTGGTTCTGCCCAAACAAATACGGTCACTGTTACGGTTGTGGCTGATCCATCCATCACATCACAGCCCGTTGGGGGAACAATATGCTCTGGCGGCTCGATAACATTAAGTATGTCAGCAACAGGAGGAACGCCTTCCTTAACTTACCAATGGTACAGAAATGGTTCAGCGATAAGTGGAGCAACAAGCACTTCTTATTCAGCAAGCACAACAGGAGATTATTACTGCATTGTTTCCGCTGGTGGCAGCGGGTGTGGAACAGCTCAAACAAATACGGTAACAGTTAATGTAGAATTACCACCCACTGCTCCTACTGGTATATCAGGAACTACCACAATTTGTACTGGAAGCTCAACAACACTTACTGCAACAGGAGGTTCAGCTGGAGATGGATGTACGTACCAATGGGGAACAGGATCATCTGTTGGCTCAAATATAATATCAGGTGCGACAGGATCAAGTTATACAACACCCACATTGACGTCTTCTACCACATATTGGGTAAGAAGAGTTGCCACATCACCATGCTCAAACACTACAGGAGGCGTAACACAATTAGTAACAGTAAATACAAATACAGAAATCACCTCAGCAACAGCAGCAGCAAATCCAATCTGTTCATCAGCAACAACGAGTATTACAGCAAACGGAGTAAGTGGTACCGGTGCTTCATTAACCTGGTATACAGGTTCTGGCGGAACGGGTTCAAACTTAGGCTCCTCAAATCCATTAACTGTAGGTCCGGGAACTTATTATGCATATGTTACTGGCACATGCGGTAGCCCGGCTGAAGCATCAGTAACGATAGCCTCTGACCCACTGCCAAGCGCATCTGCAGGAGGCTCACAAACAATCTGTGTTAATGAAACAGCTACAGTAAGTGGGGCAAGTTCTTCATACGGCACTATTGCATGGACAGAAAATGGTGCTGGTTCTATTACAGCAGGATCTACATCCTTAACTCCAACTTATACACCAGCTGCAGGTGATGCAGGAAATACAGTAACGCTTACCATGACTGTGAGCAGCAATAATAACTGTTCAGGCGAAACTGCTACAGCAACTTATACTGTCATTGTTCGAGATGCTTTTACAGCAGGTGCTATCAATACAACAGGTGAAACACTTTGCTCAGGAGGAGATCCGTCAATAATCGGTAGTGCTTCAGCTGGTACAGGTGGTGATGGAAGCATTACATATCTTTGGAATGCTAATGGATCGGCGATTTCAGGTTCAAATACTGAAACATATGATCCGCCATCAGGTTTAACCACCACAACAACATATACGCGTTGGGTACATGATGGCTCGTGTAATACAAGCTGGACACAATCAACAGGAAGCTGGCCTGTTACAATTGTTTCTGATCCTAATGTTGGCGCGCCAACATTCACTAATTCTGTAATATGTGCAGGAGGATCAACTGTCGCCACGTCAACAGTAAGTGGTGGAACAGGCACTTTATCATACCAATGGCAGTATTACAATGGATCATCCTGGGTTAATGTTTCAAATGGAACACCAACAGGAGCTTCTTATGCAGGTGCATCTACAACAAGCCTCACGATCACCGGAACGACTGCTACAGGTTCACATCAATACCGTTTACATGCAAGCAATTCACTTGGTTGCGGGACTTATGGTTCAGGTTCAAGCTATTCAGTTGATGAAACTTCTGATGGCGGTACAGTAAGCGCCAATCCATCAACAATAATCTGTGCAGGTGAAACAGTGGATCTTAGCCTGGCTGGTTATATAGGAGATATTCAATGGCAAACTAACGCCAGTGGATCCTGGCAAGATATCCCAGGAGCGACATCAGATACTTATACAACTGATCTACTCCCCTTCACTACTTCATTTAGAGCCGTAGTTACTAATGGCGTTTGTGGGTTTAACACCTCAAACACAGTTACTGTAACTGTTA
Source organism: Bacteroidales bacterium (assembly GCA_027858835.1). Classification (GTDB taxonomy): domain Bacteria; phylum Bacteroidota; class Bacteroidia; order Bacteroidales; family ML635J-15; genus JAQIBY01. Next base: position 8,771 of record JAQIBY010000107.1, read on the forward strand.
CAACTCCCGATTTAACCGGCATTTCTGGCAATGACTACATCTGGACAGGAGCAACAAGTGCTACTTGGGATGGCAGTACAACCAATAACTGGCTTAAGTTTATTAGTGGTTCTGTCTTTGAAATACCAGCAGTTGTTCCAGATAATAGTGATAATGTATTTATAAGAACAACAGGAACATGTTTTGCTACTGCTCCGATTGTAAATGCAATAAATGTTGCAGAATGTAACAATTTAACAATTGATCCCGGTAATACTCTTAATATAAACACTGGTAGTAACCTTAAAATCTATGGAGATTTAATTAATAATGGAACCTTAAGTGTTACAGGAACTTCTCCAATTGAAATTAACGGTGATTGGATCAATAACAGTACGTTTAATTCAGGAAATGGAACAGTCTCATTTATATCATCAACACTACAAACGATTACAAGCAATGCCGATAGCTTTTACAAAATTATCTTTAATAATAGCAATAATGGTGATATTGACATAACTCTCGTTGACGATTTAAAAGTCACAAATGAAGCAATTTTCACCAATGGAATAATAAACACGAGTGCAAATAGTTTCATTTTTGGGCAGCTATGCTCAACAAATGACGGAAATGCAAATAGCTTTATTGATGGGTATGTATTAAAAGAAAATTGTAACACTAGCTTTACATTTCCTGTTGGAAATGTAAACACAAGAGATATTGGTGAAGGAAATCAAACATACAGAATTTGGGCTCCTATAAAAACAAATCCTGTTTCAACAACCAATATTTCTGTAAAATATTATTTCTCCAATGAGGATTTAAACCCATGGTGGTATCATGATTGGACACATGAATCTCCACTTACACATACTAGTGATAGAGAATATTGGCTTGTTAATGCAGGTCAAGATTTAAATGTAACACTTTATTGGAAAAATAATAATCCATGCTCAATTCATGATTTTTGCTTCCCCGGGGCAACTGACTTTGACCCTTCTGCTTTAACAATTGCATACTGGAATGGGATCTGGATCGATGCAATTGGAACTGCATCAGCAAATTATGAAAATGGAGATATTGTAACCAGTACAAACATCCCATTTGGTGCAAAAAATGAAACACAAATAACCTTTGGTGCGCTAACAAAGGATATGCCTCTACCTGTAGAATTAATTGATTTTGATGCAATTTGTGAAAATTCAAATGCACTAATGACTTGGGTAACAGCTTCTGAATCCAACAACAATTATTTTATCCTCGAAAAATCAAAAGATGCTACAAATTGGATTGAAATAGCAAAAATACAGGGAGCCGGTTTTTCATATTCTGAGCAAAGATATTCCTATTTAGATAACTCCTTATTTACAGGTGAAAACTACTACAGACTTAAACAAGTTGATTTTGACGGAACAGAAACAATATTTAAAACAGTTAATATTAACTGTGATAATTATAAAGATGGTGAAGCAAGAGTACTCGCTTTCCCAAATCCGTTTCAAAATAACATCAAAATATTCACAGAAAATATCATAGATGAAGAAATCACTTTTGAAATTTTTGATGAACTTGGTAAGTTGGTTCGTACAGAAACATTTGAACGGTCACATAATCCACAATATTTTAATATAAATTTAGAACATGTAAAATCCGGAATATATTTCTTACGTACAAAAACCAACAGTCATCTGTTTAATAATGAAATAATTAAACAATAGTTATAAAGAATAGATATTAAAACAATAATTCAATATCCTGCATGAATCAAAAATCATGCAGGATATTTTTTTTGAAAAATTCGTGCTTCTCTGAGCAAACATCCAACATAATCATTAAATTTGCATCAGCATTGGTTTCAATGGTTTGATTGTCAAACCTGAATTAAAAGGGAATACCGTGAAAATCGGTAACAGTTCCCGCTGCTGTGAGTCCCGGTCCTTACCGGACTTTTGTAATACTTCGCCACTGTCCGCCTACTGGCTGATGGGAAGGCTACAAAAGGGACAAGTCAGAAGACCTGCCAAATGCCATAGATTTTGTAGCCTGCGGAGAACGGGTGCATATCAGCTGTACGATTCGACATCATGAATCCCCCGCTGCAAAATCTGAAATAAAAAATTGCAGCTATGAAAAAACTAATATTCGCTATGTTGGCAATTTGCTCGCTTTTGACAGCAGCAAAGGCACAATACATTTCCAGCGTTATTGAATATATACCCGCACCAGGGCAATATATTAACACGGCACCATGGGGAATCCCGACATCGGGAAATTCGCTGATTGGAGGCCTTGAAGGCAGTCTTAATCTCGGCGCTTTCGGCGGATATCTAATTTTTGAATTTGAAAATCCGGTGCAGAATCATCCCGACAATCCGTTTGGAATTGATTTTACAATTTTCAACAATGCACTACCCAATTTCTCCGAAGCAGCAGTCGTTTATGTGATGAAAGATGAAAATGAAAACGGGATTCCCGATGACAATTGGTATGAATTGGCAGGAAGCGATTATTTTTTCGAAACATCAATCCATAATTACGAAGTCAATTATTTCAATCCCGGTGAAAATGGAGCAGACATCCCTTGGTCAGATAATTTCGGGAATACGGGAGTTATTGCAGCAAATAGTTTTCACACACAAAACTATTATCCAAATCAAGATTCATTTCCCGAAGTTCCCTATCAAAACTACATACTTGGCGGCAGTTATATCAAGGGACATATCGATAAATCAAATACTACCAATGTAAAATCATACAGACGGGCTTTTGGATACGCCGATAACAACCCACGAAACACTGCACCATGGACAATTCCTGACAATCCTTACACCGAAACCATTGAAAACTCCGGTGGAGACGGATTTGACATTTCATGGGCAATAGACTCAGACGGAAATTATCTTGATTTGGATGAAATTCATTTTATTAAAGTACAAAATGCCATGCAAAACGATGCCGGATGGCTTGGCGAACTGTCAACGGAAATTACAGGAGCTTGCGTTGTTTCACCGGATAATACCATCTCAGGAGAAACCGATTTAGTTTGGTTTGAAACGCTTCCCGACACAATTCGTGCCGAAAACGTTCAACTCAATCCACTCTGCTTTCATATGGGTAGAAAAACCCAGAACGCAATATTCGATTGGAGTTTATCCATGCCGGATGCTCAAATCGAAGGAAATAATTTGTTGAATTTACAAAGCAGCGGAACACTTGAAATCACAATATCTTTAACTGACAAGCCTGAAATTTCACACTCACAAACAGTCTATGTTGAACTGAACAACAGCATTTCAACAAACAGTTTTCCAGAAGTTTCGCTGTATCCCTCCCCTGCTCAAAATTATTTACAGATTGACGGAATCAATGATGTGGAAATCCAAATTTATAACTATACCGGAAAATCTTTGCTGCAAATAAATCAATATCAAGAAAATAATCGCATCGATGTCTCGGATTTTGCAAACGGAGTTTATCTGATTAAACTGAGCAAAGCCGGAAAATCCAAAACATTTACTTTCATCATTAATCAATAATGAGGCGGTTTATTGTCATATTAATCGTGTTTTTTCCCATTGAGTTTTTCGCTCAATGCCTTGCTGATACCGTATTTCAAATCGAACAAGTTACAATTTCAGCTGAACAGAATTTTCGGCAAGAAAATGCAGGAAGCAAAGCCCAAAATATCGACACAGCCATCCTACAAAATAAAATAAATCGTTCCATTGCTGATATTTTATCAGAAAACTCATCCGTTTTCATTAAAAATAACGGTCGCGGCGCACTTGCCACCATTTCTTTCCGCGGAACTGCAAGCTCACACACTCAAGTAAGCTGGAATGGGATTAAAATCAGCAATCCGATGACAGGAACAGCCGATTTTTCCCTAATTCCGGTATATATTACTGACAAAATCAGCTTGAAATACGGAAATGCATCTATGTCAGAGTCAGGTGGAGGACTGGGAGGCGCAATTATTTTGGACAATCAAAGCAAATGGTCAAACGGATGGGATTTTGGCTATACACAAACCATAGGTTCGTTTCACACACACGATGAATTTGCAGACATCAGTTACGGCAACAAAAAGCTGCAAATCAGAAGCCGAATTTATAACAATCAATCTGAAAATGATTATCCCTTTATTAATCGTGGAATTGCAGAAATTCATCCGGAAACCGGAGAAATAACACATCCGATAGACACAAATAAAAATGCCGCATACGGGAAATACGGAATTTTACAGGAAATTTATTTTCGTCCGGCAGCATCACATATTATCTCCCTAAGCTATTGGGGACAAAATGCTAAACGCACCATCCCGCAAGCAACCAGCTACGAAGGTCCGGACAATTCAAACCGAAATCTTCAGGAAAATTCTGCCCACAAACTTGTGGCTAATTGGACACATTATACCGACAAATCTCGACTGAGCTTCAATTCAGGAATCGCCACAGAAAACAGCCATTATCGACAAATGAATTTCATTAGCGGATTGGGTGAAATTCCTGCAATTTTCACTGAAAGTCATTTCCTGAGCAATTACAATAGGCTGGAGTATTCGCATGATTTTGCCGGAAAATTTAAGCTTATCGGGAAATTAAATGGGGATTTTCACTCTGTGACAAGCAAAGACACTGTTACGCAACTTGGATATGAAGCACAACGAAGCGACATTTCTCTCTTTGTAAGTCTTTCGAAACAGTTTGGGGAGTCACTGAATCTCGCGCTTCAAATCAGAGAATCAATGATAGACGGCAAATTGCAACAAATCACACCCTGGTTTGGCATTGATTTTAAGCCACTTAAGCAAGAAAATCTAATAATAAAAGCAAATATTTCCCAAAATTATCATCAACCAAGCTTAAACGACCTTTATTGGCAACCAGGCGGAAATCCTGAGCTAAAACCAGAATTCGGATTTACTGGCGAAACCGGAATCACGTATCAAAAGCAATTTAAAAATACCGTCTTACAAACTGAACTTACAGCCTATTATTCCGATATTGAAAATTGGATTTTGTGGGTTCCCTCCTTTCAAGCCTACTGGACAGCAAAAAATGTCACACGGGTAATATCTAAAGGGATAGAAGCGACTGCAAGCCTTCAGGGAAACTTTGGGAAAGTGATTTATCAAGTTTCGGGAAATTATACACTTACCAAAGCATTAAATTACGGTGATCCAAAAATTTGGGGTAGTGAAACTTACGGAAAACAGTTGGTTTACATTCCGGTACATTCAGGAAATCTGTTTGCACGGCTTGCATACAAAGGCTTTTCAATTTCATGGCAGCATAATGCATATAGCGAAAGATTTACAACATCAACAAACGATATCAGCAGAAGAGATTGGCTTTATCCGTATTTCATGAATGATTTGGGAGTCGGCAAAAGTCATGATTTTGAGAAATTCTCAATCTCTGCTGAAATAAAAATTTATAATCTTTTCAACGAAACCTATCATTCAATTCTTTATCGGCCAATGCCAGGACGAAATTATATGTTCATTTTATCCCTAAAGTTTTGACATGAAAAAACTGTCGCTCATTATCCTCGGACTTGTCATTCTCAGCATCACAGCATGCATGAGAGACGATGAATTATGGGAGTCACTTAATTATGAGGACTTTCCCTACGAAGGATTATTTGTGATAAATGAAGGGAATTTCATGTACAATAATGCATCACTGACATATTATGACCTAGAGACAAAGGAAGTCATGCAAAACGTATTTTTCAATACAAACGGAATGCCGCTCGGCGACGTAGCTCAATCCATGACAATTCGTGACAGTCTGGCTTATATTGTTTTGAATAACAGCGGCAAAATCATGATAATGAACATTAATAACTTTCGATTTATTGGAAAAATCACAGGATTAGATTCTCCGCGACATATCCATTTTTTGTCCGATGAAAAAGCCTATGTATCTGATTTATATGCACAAGCCATTCATATTGTCAATCCGAAATCCATGGAAAAAATCGGCAGTATAGACATTTCAAATCCACAAAGCGATTTTTATCAGCATCCGTCAGAATGTTTTGTACAAATTGACAGCCTGGTATTTACAAACGCCTGGAGTTTTGATAATCAGATACTTGTTATCAATTCCAATACAGATGAGCTGATTGATTCAATCCAAGTTGGAAAACAGCCGAATTCAATCTGCACGGATAATTTGAATCGCTTATGGATATTGTCTGACGGAGGTTTTGACGGAAATCCTTACGGAAATGAACAGGCAAGCTTGAGTTGCATAAATACCGCGGATTTCAGCCTGATTAAAACGATTGAATTGGAACAGGATTTTAATCCTAGAAGTCTATGCATTAATGCAAGCGGCGACAGCTTGTTTTTTATCAATCACGATGTTTATTATTTTGCCGTACACCAATCTGAACAAGCTGAATTACTAATTGAAAGTCCGTATGAAGAAGGACAAATCGGTGGATTTTACAGCCTTGGAATCGATACGAAACGCAAAGAGATTTACGTAGCGAATGCTAAAGATAACGTGCAAGCCGGAAAAATTTTACGCTATAGTGGAAACGGAAGACTAATTGATGAATTCGATGCAGGCATTACACCCGGAAGTTTCTGTTTTAAGGAGGAAAACCAATAAAAAATAAATTCCAGCAAAGAAGCGCGTGGATGCTATAAGACAAACATCAAACGGGTATGCAGTCAAGCAGATTAATATTAAAAATACCGACTCAAAATCGTTATTATTTAGGTTAAAATATAAATAAAATACCGTTTAAGTTACAAACAAAGTATCTCTGTTTAAATTTCGTATAAACTCGGCATGCAAGTTTAAACGGGGAAGTAGCCGTTACTAACGGTTAGAAACGACTAATACAATATATTTTTATTGAATTTTTACTATAAAAATCATTACTCATTGTTAATAAACAACTTAGAGTTTATTTGTAGATATTTTATTTCATTTTATAATGTATTTATACAATAAGTATTCAGATTTAATATAATCGCTATAGCCCTGTATGAATCATATAATAGCCGTCACTAACGGTTAGAAACGACTAGGTGTGCAACTATTTCATACTTTTCTCTCACCAAAAACAAAATAAAACCCAAATTATACCAATTGTGTTTCAAAATGATTGATAAAGAAATTTTGAAACTACCAATTCTTATTCCGAATTCATTTCGGAAGGTTAATGCCGATATTATATCACTTTAAAATTAAAATATCGGTATAATGCCGATGTAGAATCAAAGCTGATACAAGAAATAAAATGAATTGTATCGGCAATTTTGATTCACAATCGGTGTTACAGCAAAACAAGCATACAGAACGAAGTGAAAGTATGCGCCATT